>NZ_MJGM01000078.1:0-128811 GCF_001864905.1 Curtobacterium sp. MCBA15_007 | reverse complement strand
ACGACCGGAACGGAGCTGGCAGCGTGACCACCCCACCGCCAGACAACACGCAGCAGCCGGCCCCGGCGGCGAACGACACCGCCGACGCCCCGCTCACCGACGACCGTCTGCAGGAGGTCGAGTCGACCCCGCACCTGATGACGGACTCGGCAGCGGACACCGAGCGCCGCAACGGCGCCGGCGGCGACCGCTGGCACGCCGCCCTGCAGGGGATCCTGAACGGCTCCGTGCTCGTCACGGTGCTCGCCGTCGTCCTCGCGCTGGTCGCCTGCGGCATCCTCATCGCGGTGACGGACGAGAACGTCCGTGCCACCGCCGGGTACTTCTTCGCCCGCCCCACGGACATGCTCCAGGCGGTCGGCACCGCGGTCGGCGGCGCGTACGCCTCGCTGTTCCAGGGCTCGGTGTTCAACTTCGGCGCGGACTCGTTCCAGCAGGCGATCGGGCCGCTCACGCGCTCCGTCGACTACTCGGTGCCGCTCATCGCCGCGGGCCTGGGGATCGCGCTGTCGTTCCGCGCCGGACTGTTCAACATCGGCGGTCAGGGCCAGATCCTGATGGGGGCCGCGGCCGCCGGGTGGGTCGGGTTCTCGTTCGACGGGCCCGCCGCGGTCCACATCCCGCTCACGATCCTCGCCGGCATCGTCGGCGGCGCCGTGTGGGGTGGCATCGTCGGGGTGCTGAAGGCCCGGACGGGTGCGAACGAAGTGGTCGTCACGATCATGCTCAACTACGTCGCGCTCTACCTGGTCAGCTACCTGCTCCGCACCCCGGGCCTGCTGCAGGCCCCGGGCAGCAGCAACCCGATCTCGCCACCCACGAAGGACAGCGCCCTGCTGCCGCAGCTCTTCGGCGTCCGGTACGGCGTGGACCTGGGGTTCATCGTCGCGATCCTCGCGGTCGTCGTGGTCTGGTGGCTCGTCAACAAGTCGTCCCTCGGCTTCCGGTTCCGTACCATCGGTGAGAACCCCCGTGCCGCCCGCGTGGCCGGCATGAGCGTCCCGTCGCTGACCATCTGGGTGATGCTGATCTCCGGTGCCCTGGTGGGCATCGCCGGCGCCTACCAGGTGCAGGGCGCCGTCACGTCGGGCTTCACCTCGGGCATCGACGCCGGCATCGGCTTCGACGCCATCACGGTGGCCCTGCTCGGCCGTTCCAAGCCGTGGGGCGTGTTCTGGGCGGCCATCCTGTTCGGCGTGCTGAAGAACGGTGGCTACGCCATGCAGGCCGCCAACGGCATCCCGATCGACATCGTCGGGGTCATCCAGGCCCTCATCGTCCTCTTCATCGCGGCGCCGCCGCTCGTCCGCGCGATCTTCCGGATCCCGCAGCCGGGTGCCCGCAAGCGCACGAAGACGAACAAGACCAGCAAGAAGGCGGTCGCCGCATGAGCACCCTCAGCCCCACCGCGGCCCCCGCGTCGCCGCTCGCGGACCGCCCGCTCGAGACCACCAGGAGCTGGAAGCTCCCGATCGGGTACGGCGTGTTCACGCTCATCGCGATCGTGCTGTTCGGCCTGCTGCCGCGTTCCGGCACCACCACGTTCCGCCTGGCGAACGCCGGTGACTTCTTCGCGCTGCCGAACGTCCCGTTGCCCGCGCTCGGGACGGGCATCGTCGTCATCGTCCTGCTCGCGATCCTGACGGTCTACGCGTTCATCGAGACGCGTGCGCTGCGCCGGGTCGCGCTGTGGGTCACGTCGGTCTTCGCGGTGGTGTTCGTCGTCGGGTTCCTGACCTGGGCCGCCGCCGGTTCGTCCCTGCCGATCCCCGGCCTGCTGCTCGGCGCGCTGAGCCTGAGCGTGCCGCTCGTGTTCGGTGCCCTGGGCGGCGTCATCTCCGAACGGGTCGGCGTCGTGAACATCGCGATCGAGGGCCAGTTCCTCGCCGGTGCGTTCAGCTCCGCGATGGTCGCGTCGATCACCGGGTCGCCCTGGGTCGGCCTCGTCGCCGCGCTCGTCGCCGGCATGCTCGTGTCGTTCGTCCTCGCGGCGTTCAGCATCAAGTACCTGGTCGACCAGGTCATCGTCGGTGTCGTCATCAACGCGTTCATCTCCGGCCTGACCGGCTTCCTGTACTCGCAGGTGCTCTCCCCGAACGAGGAGACGCTCAACATCGGCATCCGGTTCCCGAAGGTCGAGATCCCGCTGCTGCACCAGATCCCGGTCATCGGACCGGTGTTCTTCGAGCAGACCGTCGTGGTCTACCTCGCCTACATCGCCGTCGCGGTGGTCACCTTCGGGCTGTTCAAGACCCGCTGGGGGCTGCGGCTCCGCGCCGTCGGCGAGCACCCGCAGGCCGCCGACACGGTGGGCATCAACGTCACGAGCACCCGGTTCTGGAACGTCTCCCTCGCCGGTGCGATCGCCGGTCTCGGCGGGGCGTACTTCACGCTCGACGCGGTCGGGCCGTTCACGAAGGACATGACCGCGGGCGCCGGCTACATCGCCCTGGCCGCGGTCATCTTCGGCCGGTGGGATCCGATCAAGGCGACGCTCGCGGCGCTGCTGTTCGGCTTCGCGTCGAACCTGCAGAACACGCTCGGGGCGATCGACTCGCCCGTGCCGAGCGAGTTCCTGCTGATGCTGCCGTACGTGGTGACGATCTTCGCCGTGGCAGGCCTGGTCGGGCAGTCGCGCGGCCCCGCCGCGTCCGGCAAGCCCTACATCAAGAGTTAGTTCCCTTCCGCAAGACACCGGTGTTCGTGCTCCGCACCGCGGTTCGCGGGTGTTCGATCGACGAACACCGGTGTTTTGCGGACCACCCACCGGCCTGGAGGCACGACACATGACCGACACGCACGCTGCGGGTGACCAGGGGGTCACCGCCACCGACCTGACGGACGCGGCCACGGGCCTCCCGGCCGACGACGTGGACTGGGGCGCCCTTCGGGACGCCGCCACGGCCGCGATGCGGCGCGCCTACGCGCCGTACTCGTCGTTCCCGGTGGGCGCCGCGGCGCTCACCGACGACGGCCGGATCGTCTCCGGCTGCAACATCGAGAACGCGAGCTACGGGGTGACGCTCTGCGCCGAGTGCTCGCTCGTGTCGCAGCTGCACATGACCGGCGGCGGCAAGCTCGTCGCGTTCACGTGCGTCGACGGCGACGGGGCGACCCTGATGCCGTGCGGGCGCTGCCGCCAGCTGCTGTTCGAGCACTCCACCGAGGGCATGCTCCTCGAGACGCTCTCCGGCATCCGCACCATCGACGAGGTCCTGCCGGACGCCTTCGGGCCGCGCACCCTCGCCACCTACCAGCAGGAGCACTGACATGGCAGTCGAGCCGTTCGACACCGTCGACCTCATCCGTACGAAGCGCTCCGGCGGCGCGCTGAGCACCGCCGAGGTGGACTGGCTCGTCGACGCGTACACCCGCGGCTACGTCGAGGACCCGCAGATGGCCGCGATGGCGATGGCGATCTTCCTGAACGGCATGGAGCGGCGCGAGATCAAGGACCTCACGCTCGCGATGATCGCGTCGGGGGAGCGGATGTCGTTCTCGTCGCTCGGCAAGACGACGGTCGACAAGCACTCCACCGGCGGGGTCGGCGACAAGATCACCCTGCCGCTGGCACCCCTGGTGGCGTCGTTCGGCGTCGCCGTGCCGCAGCTGTCGGGCCGCGGACTCGGGCACACGGGCGGCACGCTCGACAAGCTCGAGTCGATCCCCGGGTGGCAGGCGTCGATCTCGAACGACCGCATGATGCAGGTGCTGCAGGACGTCGGCGCGGTCATCTGCGCCGCCGGGTCCGGGCTGGCCCCCGCGGACAAGAAGCTCTACGCGCTCCGCGACATCACCGGCACCGTCGAGTGCATCCCGCTCATCGCGTCGAGCATCATGTCGAAGAAGATCGCCGAGGGCACCGGAGCACTCGTGCTCGACGTCAAGTTCGGGTCCGGCGCGTTCATGCCGACGTACGAGGCGTCGAAGGAGCTCGCGCAGACCATGGTCGACCTCGGCAACGACGCCGGGGTGGCGACCTCGGCGCTGCTGACCGACATGGAGGTCCCGCTCGGGCTGACGATCGGCAACGCGCTCGAGGTGCGGGAGTCGGTCGAGGTGCTCGCCGGTGGCGGACCGGCCGACGTCGTCGAGCTGACCGTGGCACTCGCGACCGAGATGCTGACGCTCGCCGGACTGCCCGACGCCGATCCCGCTGCGGCACTCGCCGACGGCCGGGCCATGGACACGTGGCGTCGGATGATCGAGGCGCAGGGCGGGGACCCGTCCGCGGCGCTGCCCGTCGCCCGGGAACAGCACGTCGTGACCGCGCCGACGTCCGGGGTCCTCACGCAGCAGGACGCGCTGCCGTTCGGCGTCTCGGCCTGGCGGCTCGGAGCCGGTCGTGCCCGTGCGCAGGACCCGGTGCAGGCCGGTGCGGGCATCGAGCTGCACGTCAAGCCGGGGGACACCGTGACCGAGGGGCAGCCGCTGTGGACGCTGCACTCCGATGACACGTCGCGGATCCCGCGCGCGCTGGAGTCGCTCGAGGGGGCGTGGGCGATCGGCTCGGCGGACTCTCCCGCCGCAGCACGTGGTCCGATCGTGCGCGAGCGCATCGGGTCCTGAACCCGGGCACCCGGCCGACCGGAGGCTCCCTGCACAGCTGTGGGGAGCCTCCAGTGTCTTCCGTTGTGGGTTGTGCACAGGTCCCTGCGCGGCGGCGGTGACCACCGATAGCCTGGGGGAATGAGCGCCGACGCCCCGACCTACCGCCTGCCCGACGCTGGGGCGGTCATCAACGACCTGCCGAAGGTCTCGCTGCACGACCACCTCGACGGCGGCCTGCGTCCCGCGACCATCATCGAGCTCGCAGCATCCGCGGGTGTCACGCTCCCCACCACCGACCCGGGAGAGCTCGGGCAGTGGTTCGCCGACCAGTCGAACTCCGGCTCGCTCGTCGAGTACCTGAAGACGTTCGACGTGACCACGTCCGTCATGCAGACCGCACCGCAGCTCACCCGCGTCGCCCGCGAGTTCGTCGAGGATCTGGTCGCCGACGGCGTCGTCTACGGCGAGGTCCGCTGGGCGCCGGAGCAGCACCTGCAGGGCGGGCTGACGCTCGACCAGACGGTCGAGGCGGTGCAGGCCGGCATCGAGGAAGCCGTCGACGCCGCCGATGGGCGCATCCGTGTCGGCCAGCTCGTCACCGCGATGCGGCACGCCGACCGGTCGCTCGAGATCGCTGAACTCGCCGTCCGGCACCGCGACGCCGGGGTCGTCGGCTTCGACATCGCCGGTGCCGAAGCCGGGTTCCCCGCCTCGAACCACCGCGCAGCCTTCGACCACCTGGCCTCCGAGCTGTTCCCGGTCACCGTCCACGCGGGCGAAGCCGACGGACTCGCCTCGATCCGCTCCGCGCTCGTCGACGGCCGGGCGCTCCGCCTCGGACACGGCGTCCGCATCTTCGAGGACGTCGCCCTGTCCGACGCCGGGGACGGCTCGACGCTGGCCTCCCTGGGCGAGGTCGCCTCGTGGGTCCGTGACCGTGAGATCCCGCTCGAGGTCTCGCCGTCGTCCAACCTGCAGACCGGGGCGATCGCCGCGTGGGGCGACGACCTCGCCGACCACCCGTTCGACGTGCTCTACCAGCTCGGCTTCCGCGTCACGGTGAACACCGACAACCGCCTGATGAGCGGCACCTCGCTGTCGAAGGAACTCGCACTGCTCGCCGGCACGTTCGGCTACGACCTCGACGACCTGGCGGCGTTCCAGATCAACGCCGCGCTCGGCTCGTTCCTGCCGCTCGAGGACCGCGAGGAGATCATCGCCACCATCACGGCCGGGTACCAGGAGGCCTGACGCATGGGACTGCCGCCGCTGCCGGACACCGCCGTCCTCCTCGGTGCGGACGCGCACGCATGGCGTGACGCGATGCGCCTGGTCGGCGGTGCGCTCGTCGCGTCGGGCGCCACCACCGACGAGTACACCGACGCCATGATCGGCATGGTCGAGGAACACGGGCCGTACATCGTCATCTCGCCGGGGCTCGCGTTCGCGCATGCCCGGCCCGGTGGCGCCGTGGTGCGGGACGGACTCGCGGTCGTGACGCTCGCATCGCCGGTGGCGTTCGGCCACCCGCACAACGACCCCGTCCGTGTCGTGCTCGGGCTCGCGGTGGCCGAGGTCGGCACCCACCTGGAGTCGATCGGCGAGATCGCGAACCTGTTCAACGACGCCACCGTCACCGGGCGGATCGCGGCGGCGACCACGGCGGACGAGGTCCGCGCGATCATGGGGGTCTCCGCGTGAAGATCGTGACCATCTGCGGTGCCGGCATCGGGTCGAGCGGCATCCTCAAGGTGAACGCCGAGAAGGCGCTCGACACCCTCGGGCTGTCGGCGTCCGTCGTCGCTGCGGACGTCGCATCGGTGCGGGACGTCTCCGACGACGCCAACGTGATCCTGACGAGTCAGGAGTTCGTCGAGGCGATCGGGGACACCTACGCCGAGGTGATCGTGATCAAGAACCACTTCGACCAGGGCGAGATCACGGCGGCGGTCGACCGGGCGCTCGGCGAGCACTGAGCGCGTAGTGCGCCCTTTAGAGTTGGGGCATGAGCACCGAGAACCCGCTGAACGACCCCGCTGCCGACCCGTTCGAGGTCGCGCGGGACGCCGCCGCCGTCATCGCCGAACAGTCAGGCATCGAGCGGCACGACATCGCACTGACCCTCGGTTCGGGTTGGGGCAAGGCCGCCGACATCATCGGTGAGACCGTGTCCGAGATCCCGGCCGACCAGGTCCCCGGCTTCAGCGCCTCGGCCGTCCCCGGACACTCCGGCACGATCCGGTCGATCCGCCTCGCCGACGGCCGCCACGCGCTCGTCATCGGCGCCCGCACGCACTACTACGAGGGTCACGGCGTCCGCCGGGTCGTGCACAGCGTCCGCACCGCCGCGGCGACGGGTGCCTCGATCATGGTGCTGACCAACGGTGCCGGTGGCATCAAGGAACACTGGACGCCCGGCACCCCGGTGCTCATCAGCGACCACATCAACCTGACCGCCGACAGCCCACTCGAGGGCGCGACGTTCATCGACCTGACCGACCTGTACTCGGCGCGCCTGCGTGAGATGGCCCGGACGGTCGACCCGTCGCTCGACGAGGGCGTGTACACGCAGTTCCGCGGCCCGCACTACGAGACCCCGGCCGAGGTCCAGATGGCGAAGGCCATCGGCGGGCACATCGTCGGCATGTCGACCGCGCTCGAGGCCATCGCTGCCCGCCAGGCCGGCATGGAGGTCCTCGGGTTCTCGCTCATCACGAACCTCGCCGCCGGCATCCAGAAGACGCCGCTGTCGCACACCGAGGTGCTCGAGGCGGGCAAGCAGGCGGAGCCGGTGATCGCGGACCTGCTCGCACGCGTCGTCACCGCACTCGGGCAGCCGGCGTCGTGAAGCTCGACCTCGACCGGGTGCTCGGCACCGCGCGGGCGTGGCTGGCGCAGGACCCCGACCCGGAGACCCGCGACGAGCTGGCCGCGGCGATCGACGAGGCCGCCGACGGTGACGGTCCTGCGGTCCGGGCGCTCGCCGAGCGGTTCGACGGGCGACTGCAGTTCGGCACCGCCGGACTCCGCGCCGAGCTCGGCTGGGGCCCGCTGCGGATGAACCGTGTCGTCGTGACCCAGGCGGCGGCGGGGCTCGCACGGTTCCTGATCGAGACCGGGCGTTCGCCGAGTGTCGTCATCGGCTACGACGGCCGGGTGAACTCGGACGTCTTCGCGCGCGACTCCGCCGAGGTCATGCGGGGTCTCGGACTCGAGGTCACCCTGCTGCCCTCGGCCCTGCCGACGCCGGTGCTCGCGTTCGCCGTCCGGCACCTCGACGTCGGTGCCGGCGTCATGGTGACGGCGAGCCACAACCCGCCGCGGGACAACGGGTACAAGGTCTACCTCGGACAGGACGACGACGGTTCGCAGATCGTGCCGCCCGTCGACGGCGAGATCGCGGACGCCATCGACGCGGTCGCCGCTGGTTCGGTCGCCGATCTGCCGCGCGGCACCGACTACACCGTGGCGACGTCGGCCCTGGTCGATGCCTACGTGGCCGCCACGGCCGCGATCGTGCCCGCTCCGGCGCTCCCGGTCGACGAGCAGCCGAAGGTCGTCTACACGGCCATGCACGGCGTCGGGTGGGAGACCGCGCGTGCGGTGTTCGCCGCGGCGGGGTTCGCCGAGCCGGCGGTCGTCCCGGAGCAGATCGATCCCGACGGTGCGTTCCCCACGGTGTCCTTCCCGAACCCCGAGGAACCGGGCGCGATGGACCTGGCGATCGCCCGCGGTGTCGCCGTCGGTGCCGACCTGGTGATCGCGAACGACCCCGACGCCGACCGGCTCGCGCTCGCGATCCCGACCGCCTCGGACGCCGGTGCGCCGTCGTACCGTCGGCTGTCGGGCAACGAGGTCGGCTGGTTGCTGGGGTGGCGGGCCGCTGCACGGGCGTCCGAGTCCGGCGCGACCGGCACCCTCGCTGCGTCGATCGTCTCGTCGCCCGCGTTGGCCCGGGTGGCTGCGCGCCACGGGCTGGAGTACCGCGACACCCTGACCGGCTTCAAGTGGGTGTCGCGGGTGCCCGGGCTGCTGTTCGGCTACGAGGAAGCCCTGGGCTACCTGGTCGACCCGTCGGTCGTGCGCGACAAGGACGGCATCTCGGCGGCGCTGGAGCTGCTGTCGTTGGCGTCGGACCTCGCCACGGCCGGATCGTCGATCGCCGGGCAGCTCGACGCCTTCGCCGCCGAGTTCGGGGCGTTCGCCTCGGGGCAGGTCGCGACCCGGGTCGACGACCTGTCGCGCATCGGCGAGGTCATGACGTTGCTCCGGTCCACGCCGCCTGCGTCCCTCGGCGGCCTCGACGTGCACACGGTGACGGACTACTCGGACGGGGTGCAGGGCTTCCCGCCGTCGGACATCCTGCGCTACGACCTGGCCGGCGACGCACGGGTGATCGTCCGCCCGAGCGGGACCGAGCCCAAGGTGAAGGTCTACATCGACACCGTCGCGAACACCCCCGCCGAGGCCCAGCGCCTGGTCGACGCCATCGCCGACGCCGTGCGCCCCTTGGTGTCCTAGGGCGGGGTGGGCTTCCGCAAAACACCGGTGTTCGCGCTCTGAACACCCGCACAACGCGGTGCAGAACGCGAACACCGGTGTTTTGCTGTTCCTCCACAGGGGGTGGGGGAACGCTGGCTGCTCACAAGGAGGGGGAGGCCGTCGTGTAGGCCGCGCGGAGCCGTGACGGTTGGGCCATGGCTCACATCACGGTGTTCGGCGCGGCTCCGAGCGATCCCGATCCGAGAGCGCACCGACGGCTTGCAGATGCCGCGCGCCGCGGGACCCTCATCCGCCTGACGGCGGGTCGGTACGTTGAACGAGAGGCGTTCGAATCAGCGAGTGCAGCGGAGCGCCATCGTGCACGGGTCGAAGCGGTCGTGCCGAACATCCACCCTGCCCTCGTGATCTCCCACGAGTCGGCTGTGGCGATGCTCGGACTCCCGTGGCTCGGGGAGTTCCCCACGCACGTCGTCGCCACCGATCCGCGTCGAGCCACCGGTCAACGTCGCGCGCACCTGCAGAAGGTCGGAGGGGCGGGTCGCCCCATCGCCTGTGCGAGCGTCGGCGGCCTGCCCGTCACGACCCTCGTGGTCACCGGGGTCGACGTCGCGCTCCGAGCGTCGTTCCGCACGGCGGTGGTCGTGTTGGACGCGGTCCTGGCCCGAGGAGTGCCGCAGGACGCGCTGCTCGCCGAACTGCGCAGCAGGGAGCCCCGTCCGCGGGCGTCCAACCGTGCGCGACGCGCGATCGAGTTCGCGGACGCTGCTGCTGACTCGCCGGGTGAGTCGGTGGCGCGGCTGTGCTGGGCAGAAGCGGGGTTCCCGCCGCCGGTGCTGCAGCAGGAGTTCCGCGATGCGGCCGGCCTGATCGGCCGCGTGGACTTCTGGTTCGAGGACGCCGGCGTCGTGGTGGAGTTCGACGGGCTGGTCAAGTACCGCGACCGGACGATGCGCGCTGGTCGATCGCCCGAGCGCGTCGTCATCGACGAGAAGCTCCGGGAGGACCGCCTCCGTGCGCATCGCCACGTCCGTCGGGTCGTCCGCGTGACGTGGCCGGACGTGGAGCCAGGCGGCAACGGCCCCGTGGCACTCGAGGCAGCCGGAGTGCGCCGTGTTCGATGAAGCAAAACACCGGGGTTCACGAGCCGAACCGCGGCATGCACGTGTTCGACCGGCGAACACCGGTGTTTTGCGGGAGGGAACCCGCGCGCTACGCGAGCTCGAGCAGCACGTGACCGGACGAGACCGTCTGGCCGACCGGGGCGTTCAGCCCGGTGACGACGCCGTCCTTGTGGGCCTGCACGGGCTGCTCCATCTTCATGGCCTCGAGCACGACGAGCAGGTCGCCCTTCACCACGGTGTCACCCTCGGCGACCGCGAGCTTCACCACGGTGGCCTGCATGGGCGACGCCACGGACGACCCGGACTTCGCCAGACCGCCACGGACGGCCGACGAGCGGCGCTTCGGGGGAGCGGTTGGCCCGGCGGGACGACGACCGGCGACACCGGCACCGGCAGCACCGCCACCGACGATCGACGGCATGGTGACCTCGATGCGCTTGCCCTGCACCTCGACGACGACGCTGTCGCGCGCAGCCGGGGCCGGCAGTTCCTCGGGGGAGCCGCTCCACGCCGGGATCTCGTTGACGAAATCGGTCTCGATCCACTGCGTGTACACCGAGAACGGCGAGGAGTCGTCGGTCGCGAACGCCGGGTCGGACACCACGGCACGGTGGAAGGGGAGCACGGTCGGCAGGCCGGTGACCTCGAACTCGGCCAGTGCGCGCCGGGAACGCTCGAGCGCCTCGGCACGGGTGGCACCGGTGACGATCAGCTTCGCGAGCATCGAGTCGAACGAGCCGGACACGACGTCACCCGCGACGACACCCGAGTCGACGCGGACGCCGGGGCCGGACGGTGCGTTGAACGCGTGCACGGGGCCGGGCGCGGGGAAGAAGTTGCGGCCCGGGTCCTCGCCGTTGATGCGGAACTCGAACGAGTGTCCACGCGGTTCCGGGTCCGAGTAGTCGAGCACGCCGCCCTCGGCGATGCGGAACTGCTCGCGCACCAGGTCGATGCCGGTGACCTCTTCGGACACGCAGTGCTCGACCTGCAAGCGGGTGTTCACCTCGAGGAACGACACGGTGCCGTCGGCGCCGATGAGGAACTCGCAGGTGCCGGCACCGACGTAGCCGACCTCGCGCAGGATCGCCTTCGACGACTCGTACAGCGCGGTCTGCTGCTCGGGCGTCAGGTACGGCGCCGGGGCTTCCTCGACGAGCTTCTGGTGGCGACGCTGCAGCGAGCAGTCGCGGGTGGAGACCACGACGACGTTGCCGTGCTCGTCCGCCAGGCACTGGGTCTCGACGTGACGCGGCTTGTCCAGGTACTTCTCGACGAAGCACTCGCCCCGACCGAACGCGGCGATCGCCTCGCGCGTGGCGGACTCGAACTGCGAGGCGACCTCGTCGCGGGTCCGCGCGACCTTCAGCCCGCGGCCACCGCCACCGAACGCCGCCTTGATGGCGACCGGCAGGCCGACCTCGTCGGCGAACGCGATGACCTCGGAGGCGTCCTTGACGGGCTCGATGGTGCCGGGAGCGAGCGGCGCGCCGACCTTCTCGGCGACGTGGCGCGCGGAGACCTTGTCGCCGAGGCGCTCGATCGAGTCCGGCGACGGTCCGATCCAGACGAGCCCGGCGTCGATGACGGCGCGGGCGAAGTCGGCGTTCTCGGCCAGGAACCCGTAGCCCGGGTGCACGGCGTCCGCACCGGAGCGGCGGGCGACCGAGATGATCTTGTCGATGACCAGGTACGTGTCGGCGCTCGTGGTGCCGTTCAGCGCGTAGGCCTCGTCGGCGAGGCGGGCGTGCTGGGCATCGCGGTCCTGGTCGGCGTAGACCGCGACCGACGCCTTGCCCGCGTCGCGGGCCGCGCGGATGATGCGGACGGCGATCTCGCCGCGGTTCGCGATGAGGACCTTGCTGATACGGGGCATGACACAGCAGCGTATTCGTGCGGCGTGCGTGCGTTTTGACTGACGCCCACAAAGAAGCACCCGGATCAGGTGCGGATGTCTACAGTGCCCACAGATCGTGCCAGTCGATGCCGAAGCCACGCAGGAGCATCGAGCGCAGCATCGGCAGGGACATCCCGATCACCGCGGACGGTGCCCCCTCGATCCGCGTGATGTACGCGGCGGCCCGGCCGTCGATGGTAAACGCGCCGGCGACCTCGAGCGGCTCGCCGGTCGCGACGTACGCGTCGATCTCGTCGGGGGACACGTCGTCGGCGAAGGTCAGCACCGCGCTGTCGACGGCGACCACGCGGTCGCCGTCGGCGGCCAGCGCCGACCCGCCGGGGGCGACGTCGCCGAGCTCGGGGACGCCGGCGGCGGACGTGACCAGGGACCGGACGGGAGGCACGGTGCGTGCCGGTCCCGTGCCTCCAGGCCGTCCCGTGGTCGGCTCCAGGTCCGGGCGCCGGTCGTCCCGTCGCCGGTCGATCACGCAGTGCCCGCTCCACAGCGTGCCGCCGCCGGCGGCCAGCATCTGCCGCCAGCGCTCGCGCGCGACCTCCGGGTCGTGCGGCTTGCCGTACAGCTGCCCGTCGACCTCGAAGGCGGAGTCGCCGCCGAACACGACCCCGTCGACCGGCGACCCGGCCACCGTGGCGTCCGCGACGGCCGACGCCTTCGCGACGGCGAGGAGCGAGACGAGTTCCGGACCGGTCAGGTCGCGGCCGAGCGATGCCGCGGCGGCGGCGCCGACGGCGTCCTCGTCGACCCCGGGGGACACGAGGACGGGTTCGATCCCGGACTGGGCGAGGAGTGCTCGGCGGGCGGGGGATGTACTCGCGAGGTACAGACGCATGGGACCATCTCACCATGGGTGAATCCGTCGGCACGCTGCTCGAACTCGACGTCACCGGGATCGCCCACGGCGGCATCTCGGTGGCACGGCACGAAGGACGGGTGGTCTTCGTCTCGGACGCGATCCCCGGGGAGCGCGTCGTCGCCCGGGTGACCGAGGACCGCAAGAAGTCGTTCTGGCGCGCCGACACGGTCCGTGTCCTGACGCCGAGCGAGCACCGCGTCGACCACGTGTGGCCCGAGGCAGCCCTCGATCGCGACCCCGAGACGCGCCCGGGCGGTGCCGAGTTCGGCCACATCGCCCTCGCACACCAGCGCACGCTGAAGCACGACGTCCTCGTCGACTCGTTCGCACGCTTCGCGCGGATGGACCTCGCCGAGGTGCTCGGCCACGACGTCGTCGTCGAGGCCGCGCCCGGCGACGACGCGGCGAACGGCCTCGGCTGGCGCACCCGTGTCCGACTGCACGTCGACGAGCAGGGCACCGCCGGCCCCTTCGCTGCCCGCTCCCACTCCGTGATCCCCGTCGCCAGCCTGCCGCTCGCGACCGCCGTCGTGCAGCAGAGCGCCCCGCTCGGCCGTGGTGCGCTGCCGGGCTCGTCGGTCATCGACGTCCTCGCGCCGAGCGGTTCCGAGGGGGCACGGCTCGTCATCGACGACCAGAAGCCCACCGTGGTGACCGAGGTCGTGGGGGAGCGCACCTTCCAGGTCGACGACAACGGGTTCTGGCAGGTGCACCGTGCCGCCGCTTCCGTGCTGACCGAGGCCGTGCAGGACCTGGTCGACCGCGGCCGCCTCGACCCCGAGGGCACCCACCTCGACCTGTACGGCGGTGTCGGTCTGCTCGCCGCCGCACTCGGCGACCTGGTCGGCCCGAAGGCGCGCATCACGAGCGTCGAGAGTGCCGCCCGTGCCACCGAGCACGCGCAGGAGAACCTGTCCGAGTGGCTCGGCGCACGTGCCGAGACCGGCCGGGTCGACCGCTGGCTGACGAACACCGTGGCCAACGCCTCGCGCGCCGAGAAGGACCGCTTCCGCGCCGGCACGGTCGTGCTCGACCCGCCGCGCTCCGGCGCCGGGCGGGACGTGGTCGTGCAGATCGCCGCGCTCCAGCCGGAGCAGGTCGTCTACGTGGCGTGCGACCCGGTGGCACTGGCACGCGACGTCGCGACGTTCGCCGACCTGGGGTACCGGCTCGAGGCCCTGCGGGCCTTCGACCTGTTCCCGCACACCCACCACCTGGAAGCCGTCGCGCGCCTGGTCCCCACGCGCTGAGGGCCGGGGCTCGTTCGACCGCCGTTCCTTGCGTGTCGGGGTGTCCACCAATAGGCGGACCGACCAGCGTGGCGCGGCCGAGAAGCCCCGCACCTGAGTCCGGGCTGGGTATCCTGGGTCGTTGATGGCACTCCGGTTTCAGGGGCCGGCGTCGCGCATCGGAACGAGAGGCCACAGTGGCAGCAGGAACGACAACCACCAGCACCGAGACGTCAGGGGCGGCCACCAGGCCGGTCCGGGTCGCGATCGTCGACGACCACGAGTCCGTCCGACTCGGGATCCAGGCGGCGTGCCAGAACGAGGGGTTCGAGGTGGTGCTCACCGCCGCCAGTGTCCCCGAGTACGTCCAGAACCTCGACGGGCGAGAGGTCGACGTCGTCGTCCTCGACCTGTCCCTCGGTGACGGCTCGACCGTCACCGAGAACGTCAAGGGCGTGCAGGGGACGGGATCGGCGGTGCTCGTGCACTCCATCGCGGACCGGGTCGCCAACGTGCGTGAGGCGCTCGCAGCAGGGGCTGCCGGCGTCATCCCGAAGTCCTCCGCCACCAAGACGGTGATGGCCGCGGTCGCCACCGTCGCTCGGGGCGACGTGCTCAACAACCTCGAGTGGGCGAGCGCCATCGACGCCGACCGTGACTTCGCGAAGGCGCAGCTCGGCCGCCGCGAGCGCGAGATCCTGCACCTCTACGCCTCGGGGCTCCCGCTCAAGCTCGCCGCCCAGCAGCTCGGCATCGGCTACTCGACGGCGCGTGAGTACCTCGACCGGATCCGGGTGAAGTACGTCGAGGTCGGCCGTCCGGCCCCGACGAAGGTCGACCTGCTGCGTCGGGCCGTCGAGGACGGGATCCTCCCGGGGCTCGACTCGGGCATCGACCCCGACGGCGACGGTCGCTGACACGGATGGTCACCGCGGCTGAGCCGGGGCGGACGGCCGTCGAACCGGCACCGTTCGGTGCCGATCCGGCGCGCAGCGTCCGCGCCTCGATCACGCAGGCATCGGTGGAGCGGGCGTTCGCGATCCTCCTGGCGATGGCCGCGATCGGGCTCGGCATCGTCGACGCGCCGGCGGTCGTGCAGCAGCTGCCGTACCTCGACCCGTTCTGGGGGCCGACGCTGATGCTCGCGCTCGCGGCGTCGTTCGTGCTCATCGGCGTAGCGGCCTTCGTGCAGCGGGTCGCCCAGATGGCGCAGATCATCTGCGCGCTGCTGTTCCTCGTCGCGCTCGTGACGTGGACGGCGACCGTGCAGGAGCCCATCCCGTCGTCGCAGCAGCCGTGGCCGTGGTGGTTCTGCACGGTCGGCTGCACGGCGGCAGCGATGGGCTTCGCCACGTGGCGTGCGACGGTCTACACCGCGCTCGTGCCGGCGGTGTACGTCGTCGTCCGGCTCAGCCCGCTCGGCGGCGACGTCGGCGTCCTCGCGGTGCTGCTCGACGGGGTCTACACGGCGCTCCTCAGCGGCGCGGTGCTCGTCATCGCGGTGGTGCTGCGCCGCGCGGCCACGGCGGTCGACACGGCGCAGTCCACGGCCGTGCGGCGGTACTCGCTCGCCATCCGGGAGCACGCGACGGAGGTCGAACGGGTCCAGGTGGACGCGATCGTGCACGACAGCGTCCTGACGACGCTGCTCTCCGCTGCACGTGCCGACACGCTCGAGGCCAAGACCCTCGCGGCGAGGATGGCCCGGAACGCGATCGACCACCTCGAGGCCGCGGCCACCGACGGCCCGGGTGACGTCGAACCGGTCGCGCTCGGGGAACTCCGGGCGCGCATCCGCGAGGGGATCGGCGCCCTCCCCGCGCCTGTCCGCCTCGTCCCGACGACGACCGGGTCGGTCCGCCTGCCCGCGTCGGTCGCGGACGCGCTGGCCTCGGCGGCGCTGCAGGCCGCGGTGAACAGCGTGCAGCACGCCGGCGACTGCGACGTCTCCCGCTGGGTCAGCATCGAGCAGCAGGGGCAGGGCGTGCGCGTCGAGGTCGGCGACGACGGCCGCGGGTTCGACGTCGCGGCCATCCCCGCTGAACGCCTGGGGGTCCGCCGCTCCATCGTCGAGCGGATCGCGACCGTCGACGGGCACGCCGAGGTGCACACCGCGCCGGGCGAGGGCACCCGCATCGTGCTCACGTGGTCGCCGGCTGCGAGGACGACCGCATGAAGGTCTCCCTGCCGGCGAGCATCGCCCTCGGACTCGCGTCGCTGTTCTCCGTCTACCACCTGGTCCTCGCTGCGGCCACGCTCCCGCGGGTCGACCAGGTCGCCCCGATCATCGCCTGCATGGCGCTCTACGCCGCGGCCACCGGCCTCGCACTGTTCGTCCCCGGCAAGGTCCTGCCGGTCTGGACGGCCTGCTTCTCCCTCGCCACCGCGATCGTGATGCCGGTGATCGCCGCCCCGGTCGTCGTCGAGGGTCGCGGACCCGGCTCCGCCACCTGGTGGATCGCGGCGATCGGCACGCTCATGGTCGTGCTCGTCGTGCGCGGCCGGGGTCCGTTCGCGTGGGCCGGCGTGCTGTTCCTGACCGTGTACACCGTCGCCTGGGCCGGCCTCGGCTCGCTCGGCGGTCTGGGCGTGGTCGGCAGTGTCGCCTGGGTCGCGATCGCCACCGTCTTCGCGGCCGCGATGAGCCGCGCCATCCGCAACACCCGTGAGCTCGTCCTCGCCGAGCAGGAGACCGCCGACTGGCAAGCCGCGCAGGACGCCCACGTGTTCGAGCGGCAGTTCCGGCTGAGCCAGACCACCCGGATGGCCCTGCCGATGCTCCAGCGCATCATCGACTCCTGCGGGGACCTGGACGAGGCCGACCGTGCCGAGTGCCTGCACCTCGAGCAGGCCATCCGTGACGAGATCCGCGGCCGGTCGCTGCTGTCGGACGACGTCCGCGACGAGGTGATGCGCCTGCGTCGCCGTGGAGCGACCGTCCAGCTGCACGACGACGGCGGGCTCGACGACCTGGATGCTCCGGACATCCGTCGCATCCACGCCCGCGTCGCCGAGGCGCTGCGGCAGGCCCGCGACGCCGACAACGTCATCGTCCGGACCGTCGGCGAGGGCTCCGACTCCGCGGTGACCGTCGTCGGGCTCCGCCTCGACGTGGCGGCGAGCGAGTCGGCCGCGCTCGGAGCGGGGCTGGACGACGACGACGGCGACGAGGACGACTCCGTCGCGCTCTGGCTCGAGATCCCGCGGCACGAGCCGGCGTAGCGCGCGGCCACGCGGCCGCGCGCGTGTCGCGACGATGCACCACGTGATCGACGCGTGGATCGTCGCGAACGTGGTACGGACGCGCGCGCTGCCCTGGACGTGATGGGGGACAGCCGGGAGGCGCGCGGCGGCCCCGGCACGAGCCTCCCGGCCGTCACGTGGGTGCGCCGGGCTGGCGCGTGCGTGGAAGCGACCACGTCGCTGTCGTACGACGTCGACGCTGTCGTTCCGCATCGGCCCCGCGAGCCGCACCGACGCCCGCCGGCCTGCGCCGGACGCCCCGGAAACGGGGAACGGGCCGGTCGGATACCGACCGGCCCGTTCGCGACCCGAGGCTGAGCGACAACCCGAATGTCGCCCTGCCCCGCAGCGGGCGGTGGCTTCGTACCCTAGTCGGCCACCGACCAGCGATGTCTTTCGTTGAAGGACACCGAACACCAACTACTATGCCCACGCACCAGCTGCATGTCAGTCGTCATTATGGGGGACAATTTCGGCATTTCCGGTCCGCATCCGCAGATCGTGTCCCCCGAGCGAGGGGATACCGACCGGGAAGTGCGCCCCGTGACCGTCATGATCGGCCGCGCACCGAGGGGTACATCAGCGCAGCGATCGGCCCCAGGCGCCCGGTCCGTCCTCGAGCGGGCGGCGGAGCCCCCGAGCCGCCACGTCCCAGCCGGTGCGCGGTTCGACGACGACGGCAGCGCGTCCGGCCGCCGCGGCCTCGTCGGCCTGCCGCTGCAGGACGGCCACGACGGCGGCGAGCTCCTCGGGGGTGGGTTCGCCGGAGACCACCCGGACGTCCGCCACCGAAGCGGGCTCGTCCGAGGGCACGGGTGCTGCGTGGCGTCCCATCAGAGCGGGATGTTCCCGTGCTTCTTCGGCGGCAGCGTTGCACGCTTGCCCCGCAGCGACCGGAGGGCCTTGATGACCGACACGCGGGTGGCGTGCGGCTGGATGATGCCGTCGAGCTCACCACGCTCGGCCGCCAGGTACGGCGACGCCACGTTGTACGTGTACTCGTTGGCGAGCTTCGTCCGGACCGCGGCGACGTCCTCGCCGGACTCCTCGGCCCGCTTGATCTCGGCGCGGTACAGGATGTTGACGGCGCCCTGACCGCCCATCACGGCGATCTCGGCGGTCGGCCACGCGAGGTTGATGTCGGCGCCGAGCTGCTTCGAGCCCATCACGATGTACGCGCCGCCGTAGGCCTTGCGGGTGATGACGGTGACGAGCGGGACGGTGGCCTCGGCGTAGGCGTAGAGCAACTTCGCGCCGCGGCGGATGACGCCGGTCCACTCCTGGTCGGTGCCGGGCAGGTAGCCGGGCACGTCGACCAGGGTCAGGATCGGGATGCCGAAGGCGTCGCAGAACCGCACGAAGCGGGCGGCCTTCTCGCCGGCGTCGATGTTCAGCGTGCCGGCCATCGCCTGCGGCTGGTTCGCGATGATGCCGACCGTGCGGCCCTCGACCCGGCCGAAGCCGATCAGGATGTTCGGCGCGAAGAGCGGCTGGACCTCGAGGAACTCACCGTCGTCGACGATGTGCTCGATGATCGTGGTGACGTCGTACGGCTGGTTCGTGGAGTCCGGGATCACGACGTCGAGCTCGTGGTCGGCGTCCGTGGTCTCGAGCTCCGGGGCGACGTCGTACGCGGGCGGGTCGGACAGGTTGTTGTCCGGCAGGAACCCGATCAGCGAGCGGGCGTAGTCGAGCGCGTCGGTCTCGTCCTCGGCCATGTAGTGGGCCACACCGGAGACCGCGTTGTGCGTCTGGGCGCCGCCGAGCTCCTCGAAGCCGACGTCCTCGCCGGTGACGGTCTTGATGACGTCCGGACCGGTGACGAACATGTGGCTGGTCTTGTCGACCATGATCACGAAGTCGGTGAGGGCGGGGGAGTACACCGCACCGCCGGCCGCCGGGCCCATCACGATGGAGAGCTGCGGGATGACGCCGGAGGCCTGGGTGTTGAGGCGGAAGATCTCGCCGTACTTGCCGAGCGCGACGACGCCTTCCTGGATGCGGGCGCCGCCGGAGTCGAGGATGCCGATGATCGGCACGCCCGTCTTGAGCGCGTGCTGCATGACCTTGATGATCTTCTCGCCGGCGACCTCGCCGAGCGACCCGCCGAAGACCGTGAAGTCCTGCGCGTACACGGCGACGTTCCGGCCGTGGATCGTGCCGACGCCGGTGACGACCGCGTCACCGTAGGGGCGCTTGGCGTCCATGCCGAACGACGTGGTGCGGTGCCGCACGAACTCGTCGAACTCCACGAAGGAGTTCGGATCGAGCAGCTGCTCGATGCGTTCGCGAGCGGTGCCCTTTCCCTTCGCGTGCTGCTTGGCGATGGCGGATTCGCCCGCGGCGGTCACGGCCTCGTGGTACCGGTCGCGGAGGTCGGCCAGCCGGCCGGCCGTCGTCGACAGATCGGGGGTGTCTCCTGAAGTCACCCGCTCACCCTACCGGCGGGTGGGACGCTGCCGGTTGGAGGACCCCCACGGTTCCTGCCCGTACATTTGCGTGCATGTCCACATCCCCGTCGCCGTCGTTCCCCGCCACCAGCGAGGCGGTCCGGTCGACGGGCGCGACCATCACCGCCCCCGCCGAGACCGGGTCCACCAACGCGGACCTGCTCGCCGCAGCGCCCGAGCAGCAGCACGGCAGCGTCGTCGCGACCCTGCACCAGACCGCGGGGCGGGGCCGGCTCGACCGCACCTGGACCGCTCCGGCCGGTGAGACGCTCGCCGCCAGCGTGCTCGTCCGCGCCGACCTCGACGACCACGACCGCGGCTGGCTGCCCCTGGTCGCCGGTGCGGCGATGCGCGACGCGATCGCGTCGGTGCTCCCCGCCGGCGCGGACGTCGTCGTGAAGTGGCCGAACGACGTGCAGGTCGGCGGGCACAAGGTGTGCGGGATCCTCTGCCAGGTCGCCGCCGACGGCAGCGTCGTGGTCGGCGCCGGCGTCAACCTGACGATCCCGGCCGACCGGCTGCCCACCCCCACGTCCACCTCGCTCCTGCTCGCGGGCGCGGCCGACGACGCACCCGCCCTGGCCGACGCGGTCCTGTCCGCGTTCCTGCGCTCCGTCCTGGAGGCGGTGGCCGGCCTGGTCGCGGGTGGTCACGCCGCCGAGACGGTCCGGACCCACGTCCGCGCCGCGTGCGGCACGATCGGTCGCCGCATCCGTCTCGAGCTGCCGGACGGCAGCGTCGAGGAAGCCGACGCGACCGGCATCGACGACGCCGGTCGCATCACGATCCGGGACCAGGCGGGGCGCACCAGGGGCGTCGCGGTGGGGGACGTCACCCACCTGCGGTATGCATGACGGCATGACCGCCGAGCCCCCGCCCGAACGTGTCGTCGCACGCCTGCGACCGCACGCCCGTCGGCTGGTGCGCCCGGCGGTGTTCGTCGTGCTCGTCACCGCGGCCGGCGGGTTCGGCTTCGGCGTGTTCCAGGCCCAGCTGGCGTGGCTGAACGTCGTCGTCGCGCTCGTCGTCCTGGTGCTCGTCGTGTTCGGCGGCGCGGTCCCGCTGTTCCGGTGGATGTCGGAGCGGTACGTGGTCACCACCCGTCGTCTGGTCGTCGTGGGTGGCCTCGGCACCCGGACGCGGCGGGAGCTCCTGCACTCCCGCGGCTACGACGTCACGGTGCGGCGTCGGGGCCTGCAGGGCCTGTTCCGCTCCGGTGACGTGCTGGTGTTCCCCGGGGACGACCCGGCGGTGGTCCTCGCCGACGTGCCGCACGCCGACCTCGTCGTCGCCGTGCTGCACGACCTGGTGGAGGCGTACGAGGCCAGGCGTCGGCACCGTGAGCCGGACTGGGACGAGATCGTCGGCGGTCCGGACCGTCCGCCGTGGGGCGACGTGCGGGCCTGACCGCGGACGCCGCGACACCCCCTGGGGAGCAGTGGTGAGACTTCGGCGAGAAACCGGTACCGTCTTCGACGTGCGTATCTCTGTCATCGGCTGCGGCTACCTCGGTGCCGTGCACGCCGCCTCCATGGCCAAACTCGGACACGAGGTCGTCGCTGTGGACGTCGACCCCACCAAGATCGAGCGGCTCGCTGCCGGCGAGGCCCCCTTCTTCGAGCCCGGCCTGCCCGAGATCCTGACCGAGGCCCTCGAGTCCGGTCGGATCCGCTTCACCACCGACATGGCCGAGGTCGCCGGTGCCCGCGTGCACTTCCTCGCCGTCGGCACCCCGCAGGGCCCCACCGGCGCCGCGGACCTGACCTACGTGAACGCCGCCGTCGCCGCGCTCACCCCGCACTTGGCCGCCGGCGAGTTCGTCGTCGGCAAGTCGACCGTGCCCGTCGGCACCGCGGCGCGCCTGGCCGCCGAGGTCAGCGAGGCCGTCCCCGGTGCCACGCTCGTCTGGAACCCCGAGTTCCTGCGTGAGGGCTTCGCGGTGCAGGACACCATCGCGCCGGACCGCTTCGTGTACGGCGTGCCCGACGGTGCGGCCGGCGAGCAGGCCGTCGCCGCCCTCGACGAGGTCTACGCCGAGGCACTGTCCACCGGCACGCCCCGACTCGTCGTCAACCTGCCCACCGCCGAGCTCGTGAAGATCAGCGCCAACGCGTTCCTCGCCACGAAGATCTCCTTCATCAACTCGATGGCCGAGATCGCCGAGGTCGCCGGTGCCGACGTCACGGCGCTCGCCGACGCGATCGGCCACGACGCCCGCATCGGCCGCAAGTTCCTGAACGCCGGTCTCGGCTTCGGTGGCGGATGCCTGCCGAAGGACATCCGCGCGTTCCAGGCGCGGGCGAACGAGCTGGGCGTCGGGGAGTCCCTGGCGTTCCTGGCCGACGTCGACGCCACGAACCTGCGCCGTCGCGCGCACGTCGTCGAGCTGGCGCAGGAGCTGCTCGGTGGGGTCGTCAGCGGCAAGCGCGTCGCCGTGCTCGGCCTGGCCTTCAAGCCGAACTCCGACGACGTCCGCGACTCGCCGGCACTCGACATCGCTGCTCGCCTGCACGAACTCGGCGCCGTCGTCTCGGCGTACGACCCCGAGGCCGTCGTCACCGCGCGCCGCGTGCACCCCGAGCTCGACTACGTCGAGAGCGCTGCCGAGGCGCTGGGTGGAGCGGAGCTCGTGCTCGTGCTGACCGAGTGGACCGAGTTCCGCGAGCTCGACGCGACGGCCGCTGCCGCGCTCGTGGCGTCGCCCGTCGTCATCGACGGCCGCAACTGCCTCGACCGCGAGGCGTGGACCGCCGCCGGCTTCACGTACCGCGGCATGGGGCGCTAGCCGCGACCGACAGGAGGCCCGATGCCGGTCCGTGGGACCGGCACCGGGCCTCCTGTGCGTTCATCGCGTCGTCAGCCGATGGCTGCGCGCAGCACCGCGCGGTACCGCTCGCCGATCCGTTCGGTGGAGAACTCCGCCGCCGAGACGACGGCCTGCTCCTGGTAGCGCGTCCGCGCCGTGTCGTCGGTGAGCACGCGCTGCAGTGCCGCGCGGAGTGCCGGGACGTCGCCCGGGGGTACGAGCACGCCGGACACGTCGTCCTGCACGACGTCCCGGATGCCGGGCAGGTCGCTCGCCACGATCGCGGCGCCGACCGCCGCGGCCTCGAGCAGGGTCACCGGCAGGCCCTCCTGGTCGCCGTTCGCCGCCGGGATCGACGGAACGGCGACGACGGTCGCCGAGGCCAGGGTCTCGAGGACCTCGGTGCGGCCACGCTGGCCGAGGAACGACACCGGCAGCCCTGCGGCCTGCTGCTCGAGCTGGGTCCGGTACGGGCCGTCTCCGACGACGGTGAGCCGCCACGGCACGTCGTCGCCCAGGCCGCGGAGCGACTCGATCAGGTTGCCGAAGCCCTTCTTCTCGACCAACCGCCCGACGGCGACCACGTGGTGCTCCTGTGGCGCGACGCGCGCGCGGGTGTCGCGGGCCGGGCCCAGGTCGACACCCATCGGGATCACGGTCGAGCGTGACTCGGGCACGCCCCACTCGGTCAGCCGATCACGCATCTCGGAGTTGACGGTGGTGACGTGCGCTGACCGCCCGAAGATCCACCGCTTGAGGCGGACGAGGGGAGCCGCACGGAGCGCGTAGATGTCCCCGCCGTGGGTGGTCACGACGACGGGCACGCCCGGAGCGGCCAGGGTCGCGACGAGGGCCTGGGGGATGGCCCAGTGCGCGTGGATGACGTCGGGCCTCGCGGAACGCACCACGCGCCGCACGGCCAGGTACTGCGCGAGCACCAGGGCGGGCACCTGCACGATGCGGGAGCGGCGTTCCTTGAGGTTGTCGAGGATCGCGCCGTCGGCCAGGTCCTCGAAGCGACGCGGGAAGTACGGGTAGCGACGGACCGCGACCTCGCCGATGCGCTCCTTCGTGGCACCGCCGGGCACGCGGGGCGTGAGGACGAGGGTGTCGAACTCGGTCGCCTCTTGGTGGGCGAGGTCGAGCACGAACGCCGGCACCCCGTCGTCCGGTCGGGCCGGGAACGTCGAGCCCAGGACGAGCAGGCGGGGGCGTCCCTGGGGGGAGCGGGCGGAGCGAGTGGTGCGGGACATCGTGCCTTTCCGGGGGTGGCGGGGGACGGTCCGGTAGGCTCTCACCCCGTGCGCGTACTGATCCACAATAGCGATTCGCCCCACAACCGCGGGGACCGGGCGATCCTCGCCGGCAACGTCGAGCTCGTCCGCCGCCGGTGGCCCGACGCCGAGATCGTGTCCCTGTCCCAGTACCCCGAGCGGGACGCCGCGTGGTTCGGGATCCGGTTCCTGCCGGTCTCCCCGTACAGCACGGGCATCGGCGACCTGTTCGCCCTGCTGCGTGCCGCCCGCGGCGCCGACGTGGTGCTCTGGGGTGGCGGCGAGATCCTGAAGGACTACACGAACAAGCTCGGCCTCGTGTACTGGTTCGGCAAGATGCTGCTCGTCCGTGCGGTCAACAAGAACCTCGTCGGGGCGTTCCAGGGCATCGGCCCGACCACCGCCGGGGTCAGCAAGCGCCTGATCCGCGCCACCGTCGACCTGTGCAGCGCGTTCGCCGTCCGTGACGACGAGTCCCGCGAGAAGCTCCTGTCCTGGGGCGTGACGACGCCGATCGTGTCGTCCTTCGACCCCGCCGTCGTCGGGACGGTCACCCCGCCCGACGCCGAGGTGCTCGAGCGGCTCGAGCGCACCACCGGCCTGACCGCCGAGCAGCTCGACGGCTCGATCGGCTTCGGCGTCCGCCGCTGGTTCCACTACAAGCGCAGCGGCTGGATCCCGTTCCGGTTCCTGCCGAAGCGTTTCCGCCAGACCGGTGTCGACAGCGACAAACTCGTGACCTACCGCCAGGCCGTCGCCGACCTGGCCGACCGCGTCATCGACCGCTGGGACGCCGACGTGGTGTTCTACCCGATGCACATGGAGGCGTCCGAGGGTGACGCCGCGTTCGCCCGCGAGGTCATCGCGCTGATGCGGCACGCCGACCGCACCCACGTGGTCGAGGCCGACGAGTTCTCGCCGTCCGAGTACGCCGGGCTGATGTCCCGCAGCCGCCTGTTCCTGGCGAGCCGCCTGCACTCGGCGATCGTGGCGACCATCGCCGGGGTGCCGGCCGCGGTGCTCTACTACGTCGACAAGGGCCGGCTGTTCTTCGAGCAGATGGGACAGCAGGCGTACTCGAAGCCGATCGAGGCCGCGCTCGAGTCCACGTTCGTCGACGACGTCACGGCGCAGCTCGAGGCGCTCGACGCGGACCGCGACGCGGTCCGTGCGCAGCTCGCCGAGGGCGTGGCCCGCATGGCGACCGCACTCGACGCCGACTTCGCCGAGGCGACGCGCGACGTCCGCTGACACGACGGGCGCGAACGCGCGCCCGTGACGGACAGGAGGCCCGTGGCGACACCGCCACGGGCCTCCTGTCCGTCGTGCGCACGGTGCGGGCTGCGCTGTCCGGTGCTGGGCCGTCCGCTCCGTGCGCGCTTGCATGCTCGCTCGGAGCGAGCAACGGCGCACGGACTGACCAGGTGCGCACGGTGCAGCCGCGTGCCTGACGGACGTCAGCTCGTCCGGGAGGCGAAGCGCTTCAGGTAGGTGATGTCGTTGCGGTAGACGTCCTGGTCGCCGGGGAGCGTGCCGCTGGACGCCCACTGCCAGAAGGTCCACTTCGACCAGCTGCGGCCGAGGGTGCCGGGCGTGGTGAAGTCCTTCACCGGGTAGATCGCGACGAACAACGGGTTCTTCGAGAACTGGTTGCTGTTGTTCGTGCAGCGCTTCCACCAGTCGGTCGTGGTGTAGATCGCGGGGTACCGACCCGTCTTGGCGACGACCGTCCGGTTGAAGTCCTTGATCCAGCTGCGCATCGACGACCACGACTTGCCGTAGCAGGTGCCCTGGGCGGCGCTGCCGTACTCGATGTCGAGCAGCGGCGGCAGGGTCTTGCCGTCCTTGCTCCACTGGCCGCCGTGCGCGAAGAAGTAGTTCGCCGTCGCGGCGCCGCTCGCCTGGCTCGGCTGGGCGTAGACGTAGCCACCGCGGTACAGGTTGCGCTGCTTCGCGGTCGCGTACTGCTGCTTGTACGTCGAGCTGACGTACGAGGTGCCCTCGGTCGCCTTGACGTACACGAACCGGGCGCCGTTGCCGTACGCCTGCCGGAAGTTCACGCTCGGCTGCCACGCGCTGATGTCGAAGCCCTGCACCCGGCCCGGGGGCGGACCGCCGGCGGAGGCGGCAGCGGCGGAGGAGCTGAGGGCCTGCGCGCTCACGCCGCCGGACAGGGCGTCGGGCGAGGCGGTCGTGACGTGGGACTCGCCGGCGTGCGCGGCGATGCCGGCACCCATGGTGTGGTTGCCGGTGCGGTCCATCTCGGCGATGGACAGCTGCTCGGTGGGTGCCTCTGCCGCCGGCGCCGCTGCCGACGTACCCGCCGTGGGGGCCGGTGCCGCGGTCGCGGGGGCGGTCGTGGTGACGCCGACGGCCGGGCCGCTGGCGAAGGTGATGGCCCCGGCGACGACGGCGGCGGTGCCGAGTCCGAGGAGTCTGCTGATCGGTGCGCGCATGTGGTCTCGTCTTCCCTGTCGAGATGCCGTGGGCCTGATCTCCCACGCCGAGGTCCGAGTGATGCTACCCGGCCTCGGCGACACATGTCCGTCAGGCGCACACGGGCGGCACCCGCCGCGGTGGGCTACCGCCGACGGCGCGGCGCTGTGTCGGTGTCGTCGGTCTCGACCTCCGGCAGGCGCCCGCGCGAGGCGACCTCGCGCGTGGCGTGCTTCTGCCGGCGGTTGAGGAAGTTGCGCTCGACGAGCCACCACATCCCGACGCAGATGGCCAGGGTGACCGGGATCACCACGAAGACCATCAGCAGGAACTGCCACTTCGGGTACAGGCCCATCGGCAGGAGCAGCAGGTTGCCGAGTCCGAGCAGCGGGCTGTGGAAGAGGTAGACCGAGTACGACACGAGGCCGGCGAGCACGAACGGCTTCCAGGCGAAGAACCGTGCCAGCCAGGTGTGCTGCCCGGACACGGCTCGGCGTCCCATCCAGGTCAGCAGGATGCCGGCGAAGATGCCGAGGACGACCTCGGACGGCCAGGTCTGGTGCTGCCAGTAGTCGCGGTTGCGGAAGAAGACGAGGAGCATCCCGACGAACATCGCGGCGACGAACACGCCGCCCTGCCACCGCGGGCCGCCGAGCTTCGAGGCGTTCAGCTTGCCGGTCAGGTGCTCGTCACGGGCCTTCACGGTGAGTTCGGCGGCCAGCATGCCGACCGCGAAGAGGCCGACGAACCACGGGTGCATCCACGAGTAGCGGCTCTCGGAGCCCATCCACATGCCGATCAGGACCAGCGAGGACGCGGTAGCCCAGCCGCCGAAGACCTTCCAGAGCGGCAGGATCAGCAGCGGCATGAGGAAGTAGATCTGCCACTCGACGGCGACCGTCCACATCGGGCCGTTGATCTTGCCGATGTACTGCGGGAAGAAGTCGTGCACCAGGAAGAAGTGCGTGAGGAAGGTTCCCCAACCCATCGGCAACTTCGTGTCCCACTGCGTGCCACCCGGCTGCCCCATCACGGGGACGAACAGGATGATGAGCGCGAAGACGACGAGCGACGCCCAGTACGGCGGGATGATCCGTCGTGCGCGGCGCCAGATGAACTTCCAGAAGCCGCCCGGCAACCGGTAGCGGTCGAACCGGGTCACGACGGGGAGCATCAGCACGTAGCCGGACAGCACGATGAACAGCGGGACGCCGAGGTAGCCCCACCCGATGAACGGACGGAGCCACGGCAGCTCGGTCGGACCGGTGCCCCGCATCCCCGTGAAGAGGTACGCGTGGTAGAACACCACGGCGAGGGCGGCGAGTCCGCGGAGACCGTCCAGGTACGGGAACTCGAGACGGCCCCCGGCTCGGGGAGCGGCGGCCCTCGGTTCGGCTGCGGTTTCGGCTGCGCGGGTTTCGGTGGCCAACGAACGTCCTCGTGGTGGTCGGAGCGGGGTCCCCGGCAGTCTCCCACACGCCGAGCGTCCCTCGCGATCCGGCCCGGTGCGGTCCGACAAGCGATCGGATGTCATGATGAAGCACGTGACCGTGACGACGCCCGCAGCACCGCAGTCCGCCCACGAGCCCGTTCGAGGCCGTTCGGGGACGGCTTCCCGACGGTACCGGCACCTGGTCGCACCCCTGCTCCTCGCGGTCCTCACGGTGGTCGGCGTCGTCCTCTGCGCCGCCGTGGCCTACCACAACCGTCTCGGCGTCACCAACGTCGACGGCATCTCCTACATGGGCATCGCGCGCGAGTACGCGAACGGCTGGCTGCCCGATGCGATCAACGCGTACTGGTCGCCGCTGGTCTCGTGGATGATGGCGCCGTTCGTCGCGCTCGGCCTCGGCCTGCAGACGGCCTTCGCGATCGTCAACTGCTTCGCCGCGGCCGTGGTGCTCGGCATCGGCGGGTGGCTCGTCTGGTCGCAGAACCACCGCATCGTCCCGGCCCTGGTCTTCATGGTCACGGCGATCCCCGCGCTGATGAGCGCCGTGCCGGTGCAGACCCCGGACCTGCTCGTCGTCGCGTGGGTCGTCGGGTTCCTCTGGGCACTCCGGTGGGCCGACCAGGCGCTGCACGGATCGACGCGGGCGCGGGTCGTCTCCGGGGCCGTGCTCGGTGCCGTCGCAGCCCTCGGCTACTTCACCAAGCTGTTCCTGCTGCCGGTGGCCATCGGTGCCGTGATCCTCTGGCTGCTGCTGCGCGTCTGGTCCGCCCGCCGTCGCCACGAGCCCGTGCGGCACTGGTGGACGGCGCCCGTCGCGACGATCGTCGTGTTCGTCGTCGTCATCGCCCCCTGGGTCGGTGCCCTGACCGCCAAGTACGACACCGTGACGCTCGGGTCGTCACTGTCGGTCAACATCGGATCGAAGTTCGACGACGGCGGTCGAGCCACGGACTGGCCGTTCCTGCCGGTCCCGCCCAACGACCACGCCTTCTCGCCGAACGAGGACTTCACCCCGTCGGTCTACAAGCAGGGCCCGATGGACAACCCGGACCCCGCCGTGGTGCCGCCGGCCACCTCGTCGTCCAGCGACGACACCGCGCCGAAGGTCACGAAGGAGTCCGGCATCGCCGCCCGCGCCGGCTACTACCTGCACGAGCGCATGCTCGCCCTGCCGTACTACCTGCAGAAGATCAGCACGTTCGCCCCGTTCGCGGCACCGATCGCGCTGCTCTTCGCCGCCGCACTCGTCATCGGTGTCGTGCGCTTCCGCCGCTACGCCTTCACCTGCATCGTCGCCGCGACGACCCTGGTCTACTTCGTCGGCTACGGCATGATCACGTCGTCGTCGAGCGGCGGCGGCAACGCGCGCTACTACTGGCCGCTCTTCTACCTGACCGCGATGATCGGTGCGCTCATGCTGCCGGCGGTCTGGCGACTGGTGCGCCGTCGTGGCGTGGTGCGGACGATCGTCGCGTGCCTGGCGATCGCCGTGGTGCCCCTGGCGTCGTACACGCAGAACTGGCTCGGGTCGCCGGCGCCGTTCTACCCGTCGGTGAACCGGACCGAGCCGCTGCGCGTCCTCGGCCCGACCCGGGTGCCGGAGATCGTCCGGCTCGCCGACCAGATCCGGGCGAGCGGCGCGCTCCCCGAGGACGCCACCGTCATCGGGTCGAACTACCGGTCGCTGGCGTCGCTCGCCTTCCTGACCGACACGCGTGTGTACGGTCGCTCAGGTCAGGGGTACACCTACCAGTCGGACGCGATGCGCAAGCTGTTCCTCGACCAGGGCGTGCAGTACTTCGTGCAGTTCGACGCGGCCACTGCCCCGGCGCGCGACTACTCGGCGGCCGGCAAGGTCGTCGGCACGTACAACGCGACGATCTCGTGCAGCACCGACCGGTCGACCGACCCCGAGGTCCCCTGCCGCGTCCAGGTCATCAAGCTCGCCCGGTAGCGCGAGCGACGGGGCGAGCGAGGGCCGCAGCGGCACCGCAGGGAGCGGCCCGCCCCACCGTCTACCATGACCTGAGCCCGAGACCTGAGCAGGAGACCCGTTTGTCCGTCAGCACCAGCGACACCCCCGCGCCCGAGGGGAAGCGTCCGTCGAAGCGACGACGGTTCCTCGGCAAGGCGATCCCGATCGTCTTCTACGTCCTGCTCGCGGTGTTCCTCGTGCTGTACGTGCGCGGCGTCGACTGGGGGCAGCTCGCCGGACTCGACTGGCAGTGGTCGTGGGTGGCCCTCGCGACGGTGATCAGCCTCGGGTTCCGCTACTGGGGTGTCGGCATCTGGTTCTACCTGCTGCGACGACTCGGTGCGACCGGGCTGAAGGGCAGTGGCGTCACCCTGACCTACGTGTACGCGAAGTCCTGGATGGGCCGCTACATCCCGGGTGCTGCCACCTGGATCATCGGCAAGGTCTACTTCGCCTCGAAGCACGGCGTCTCGAAGGCCCGTCTCGGTGTGAGCGGCCTGCTCGAGGGAGCCCTGCAGATCGCCGCGACCCTGGCCCTGGCGCTCGTGCTGCTGCTCATCGACCCGCGCACCCACAACCTCGACCCGTGGCTCATCGTCCTGATGATCGCGGCGTTCGTCGGTTGTGTCGTCTGCCTGATCCCGCGGGTCTTCGTGTTCCTGATCGGGATCGCGCTGAAGATCCTGCGCCGCAAGCCGCTCGAAGCCGACGTCCGCCCGAACCTCGGCACCGTCCTCGGCGGGGCCGGTCTCTACGTCGCCGGAGCGGTGCTGTCCGGCACGGCGTACTACTTCATCACCCTCGGGGTGTACCCGTCGCTCAAGATCACCGACGCGGCCTTCGTGATCGGTGCCGCGAGCATGGCCTCGGCGATCAGCATGCTTGCCGTCTTCGCCCCCGGCGGGCTCGGTGTCCGCGAGGGCGTCCAGGCCCTCCTGCTGGCCCTCGTGATGCCGGTGCCGATCGCCCTGGTGGTCGTCGTCGTCACCCGTGTCTGGAGCCTCGCCGTCGACGGGCTCTTCCTGCTCTGCGCCGCGGCCCCCACGTGGTTCCGGCGCGACCGGCCGACGGACGACCCCTCCGCGGTCGAGGGTGGCGTCCCCGCCGCCTGACGCGGCAGCGAGTGTGCAGAAGACGTCGGGTCCCGTGTCGGGACCCGACGTCTTCTGCTCACTGGGCGGCCGTGGCGCGCCTGGCGACGGACGGGAGGCCCGTGCCAGCTGGCACCGGGCCTCCCGTCCGTCTCGCAGGGGCGTCCAACCCGCGCCGTGCGCCGTCCGCCGAGTGGTCACGAAGTGTCGCCTGGAGACGCTCCAGACGATGGTTCGCGACCCCTCGGGGCCGCGCCTGCGGCACGTCGTGCCCGCCCGGCGCTCCGCGGCCGGGCGTGTCAGCGGACGGGAACCGTCGTCGACAGGGCGCGACGGTCGGCGCGCGCGACCTGCACGACCGAGGCGACGAGGCCCACCGCGACCAGCGCCACGACGACCACGAGCACCGCGGGTGGCACCGGGCCGATCTCGGAGTAGCGCAGCAGCCCACGCCCCGTCACCGGGAACACCGCCGCGTTCCAGAACCAGGCGGACGCCACCGCGAAGCCGTACACGCCCACGGCGGGCAGCACGACCGCCAGTGCCACGGCGCCCCAGGCGCGTGCCCGTCCGGCCGGTACCAGCCGCCGCCACGCGAGCGCGCTCAGCACGATCAGGCAGACGATCGCGGGGAAGTAGTACCGGCCCTGGGTGGCGGCGACCTCGGTGGTGGTCAGGTACGAGTGCGCGCTCGTGCGGTTCTGGATGCCGATCAGGAGCGCCGGGAACACCGCGAGGCAGAGCGCCGTCCGCAGGTCCGGGCCGCGGCGGAACGCCCAGCCGACGAGCACCACGAGGGCGACCAGGGTGAGGACGGCGGTGAGCAGATCGCCGATCGTGACCTGTGCCCGGCCGCCGAAGCTGCCCCAGAACGTGCGGGCGAGGGTGCCCCAGCTGACGTCGAGGAAGTGCCCGAGCGTGGGGCTCTCACCCGGCGGGAAGTCCTTCGGGGGCCGCATGGCCGTGTAGCCGTTCGGCTGGATCCGGCCGTACGACACCAGGTTGTGCAGCCACCACCACGCGCCGATGCCGCCGGAGACCGCCATCGCGACGACCGTGCGCACGATCCGTTGCCGCAGGGACAGCACCCCGGCGCCGGCGAACAGCACCACCACCGCGACGAACGGCACCGCCGGCAACCCCGTGCCCTTGATCCAGACCAGGGCCCCGAGGACCGCCGCCAGTGCGATCGTGGTGCGCCAGCGGATGTCCCCGGTGAGCAGACGCGTGGCGAGCCAGACGACGATCCCGGCGACGAGCAGGACGGGGGCGTCGTTGGAGAACGACGAACCGATGGACGCGAGCTCGGGCGTCGCGAACACGGCGAGGGCGCCGATCAGCGCGGCGCGGGGGCTGCGGGTCATCCGGCGCACCGACGCCCAGGCGAGCAGCGGCAGCGCGGTCACGGCCAGCACGTCGGCCAGGCGGAGGGCGATGAACGCGTGGTCCCAGCGGAGTTCCCCGAAGTCGACGGCACGGAGCACGGCGGCTCCGGCCAGGTAGGCGGTCGGCGGGTGCTGGGTCATCTGGTTGACCGTCCCCGAGGGGCCGGGGGCGTTCTGCAGCAACTCGCCCACCGTCGACCACTCGTCGGACGGCTTCGTCGCCTGCTCGACCTTGGCGGCCTGCACGGCGTTGGTGACGAACAGCTCGCCGGGGGCCGCCCACGCGTCGCCGAGGGCGAGGTGCACCGAGGCGTCGATGTGCGCGGTCTCGTCGGGCGCTTCGAACACCGGGACGATCAACGCCCACGCCACGAGCCACAGCCCGAAGGTCGCCGTGATCACCGCGATCGCGACACGTTCCCAGCGCGCGGTGCGGGGTGGAGCAGGGGTGGTGGTCGTCTCGGCCGTCACCCCACCGATCCTAGGTCAGGCGTCGTGGGGGACCCGCGGCCCGTCGGACACCGACTCGTCGGCGGTGGCCGGCTGCGTGGCGGTGCGCTCGGGGTGGTAGACCCAGACCTTGTAGAGCCAGAACCGGAAGACCGTGCCGAGCACGAGCCCGACGATGTTCGCGACGTTGTCGGCGAGCACCGAGGTGAGCCCCATGGCGTAGTGCGAGACCCCGAGGCAGGCGAGGGCGATGACCATGCCGCCGAGCGAGACGACGACGAACTCGACACCCTCGCGGGTGGCCACGGCGCGACGCTGCTCACGGAACGTCCAGTACCGGTTGCCCATCCAGTTGACGAAGATCGCCACGACGGTGGAGATGACCTTCGCCCAGAACGGGCCCGAGTGGACGTCCTCGGGGTTCAGGACGGTGATGCGCAGCACGTTGAACACCGTGGTGTCCACGACGAAGCCGACGGCACCGACGACGCCGAAGCGTGCCAGCTGGGCGATGAGGCGCCGCACGAGCCCTCCAGGATCCGTAGAGTTGTGACCGGTCGTCCAGAGCACGACCCGAACAGCGATTGTAGACAACGCGTTCCCACCGCGCGGTGGGAGCGCCGGAAGGATCACACAGCATGGCGTTGCGCGTCGGGGTCATCGGTGGGGGACAGCTGGCACGGATGATGGTGCCGGCCGCGGTCGAACTCGGGATCGACATCCGGGTGCTCGCCGAGGGGCCGGGCATGTCGGCGAGCATCGCCGCCACCGCCGAGGGCGACTACCACGACGCCGCCACGGTGCTCGAGTTCGCCCGACAGGTCGACGTCGTCACCTTCGACCACGAACACGTGCCCCAGGACGTTCTGCGCACGCTGGTCGACGCGGGCGTGGCGGTCCACCCCGGCCCCGACGCGCTGGCCGTCGCGCAGGACAAGATCACGATGCGTCGCCGGCTGAGCGACCTCGGCCTGCCGGTGCCCGACTGGGCGGCCGTGCACGACCCCGACGAGCTCCGCGGGTTCCTGGCCGACCACGGTGGCCGAGCCGTCGTCAAGACCCCGCGGGGCGGGTACGACGGCAAGGGTGTCCGGGTCGTCTCCGACGCCGCCGAGGTCGACGACTGGTTCATCGCCGTGGCCGAGGCCGGCGGCGACCAGGCCCTCCTGGTCGAGGAGCTCGTCCCCTTCACCCGCGAACTCGCGCAGTCCGTGGCACGCCGCCCCTCCGGGCAGGTCGTCGCCTGGCCGCTCGTCGAGACCGTGCAGCGCGACGGCGTCTGCGCCGAGGTCATCGCTCCGGCCCCGGACAGCGCCGGCCGGATCGCCGACCTGACCGAGTCGATCGCCGTCCGCATCGCCGAGGAACTCGGGGTCACCGGTGTGCTCGCCGTCGAGCTGTTCCAGACCGACGACGAGCGCATCCTCATCAACGAGCTCGCGATGCGTCCGCACAACACCGGGCACTGGACCATCGACGGCGCCACCACGAGCCAGTTCGAGCAGCACCTGCGTGCCGTCCTCGACCTGCCGCTCGGTGCCACCGGCTCGTTCGCCCCGGCGTCCGTCATGGTCAACGTGCTCGGCGGACCCGCCGACGGCGACCTCGCCGCCCGGTACCCAGCCGCACTCCAGGCCTTCCCCGAGGCCAAGTACCACTTCTACGGCAAGGCACCCCGGGCCGGGCGGAAGATCGGGCACGTCACGGTGCTCGGCGACGACGTCGACGACGTCGTCTACCGCGCTCGCGCGGCCGCTGCCCACTTCGACGACTGAGGTCGCGTCCTCGACGTGACCGGATGACGACACGGGAGGCCCGTGGTGACGCCGCCACGGGCCTCCCGTGTCGTGTCGGCGCGGGACGCACTTGTCGGCCGGTCTGCGGACACCCCCTCGGGTGGCACCCGCTCGGGAGGCTGGTGGGGGACGGGAACGCGTGTTCTCCTGGAGCAGTCAGGGAACACACGTCCAGGGGAGTCTCCATGCGCCGCCGTCCGCGCCGTACCGCCGTCTGCGCAGCCGCAGTCGCCCTCGTCGCTGCCGTCGCCGGCCTGCTGCCGACCGCGACCGCGTCGGCAGCGACCTCGGCTTCCGCCATCCGCTCGGCGACGTCCGCGTCGCTCTACGGCGCCGGGCCGTACCGGTCGCCCACGAGCGAGGCGGCGAAGGCCCAGACCGCCCTCGCAGCCACCGACCCGGCCGGTGCCGCGGCGGCCGGGACCATCGCCCGCTACCCCGTCGCCACCTGGCTCGGCGACTGGACGCAGGGGACACAGCTGACCAAGACCATCAGCACCGCCCTGACCGGGGCCGAGCAGTCCGGCACCACCCCCGTGTTCGTGCTCTACGCGATCCCCGACCGTGACTGCGGCGGGTACTCGGCCGGCGGGTTCGACGAGCGTTCCTACGACGACTGGGTCGACCAGGTCACCGCGGCGCTCACCGGGCACCGTGCAGCCGTCGTCGTCGAACCGGACTCGCTCGCGATGCTCAGCAACGCCAAGTGCAGCACGGCGCTCGACGAGCAGCGCTACCGGATCCTCTCCCGCACCGTCGCCGGCCTGACCGCTGCCGGGGTCCCCGCGTACCTTGACGCCGGCAACTCGAACTGGGTGCAGCCCGCACTGATGGCGTCGCGACTGAACAGCGCGGGGGTGCAGCAGGCCCGCGGCTTCTTCACGAACGTCGCGAACTACTACCCGACCGCCCAGGAGCAGGCGTACGCGCAGAAGGTGTCCGCCGCGACCGGGGGTTCCCACTACGTGATCGACACCTCGCGCAACGGGCAGGGCTGGCGCGGCACGTGGTGCAACGGACCCGGCGCCGGACTCGGTACCTCGCCCCGGGTGGTGTCCGACGGCACGGCGCTCGACGCCCTGCTGTGGGTGAAGACCCCCGGCGCGAGCGACGGCACCTGCAACGGTGCCCCGGCCGCCGGCAAGTGGTTCTCGGCCTACGCGCAGGCCCTCGTCGCGAACGCACGCCTGGGGGCACCCGCTGCCGACATGACACCCCGTGGGGCGCTCGAGGCCGTCGCCGGCACCGGCGGCGGCGTCCGCGTGTCCGGGTGGGCCTACGACGAGGACGACCCCACGCAGCCCGTGCGGGTCCGTGCCACCGTGGACGGGGCCGCGGCCGGCGTCGCCACCGCCGGGCTCGACCGTCCCGACGTCGACGCCCGCGCCGGTGTCGGCGCGACCCACGGCTTCGACGTCGTGCTGCCCACCGCGGCCGGCGCTCGCCGTGTCTGCGTCACCGCGGTGAACATCGGCGCCGGATCGGACACCGCGCTCGGCTGCTCGACCGTCCGCGCCTACCGGCACGACCCCTACGCCGGGCTCGAGTCCGTCACGGCCGTGGCCCGCGGCATCGCCGTGCGCGGCTGGGCGTTCGACGGCGACGCGGTGACCGCGGCGACCCGGGTGGCGATCACGGTCGACGGCAGACGGGTGACGTCACTGGACGCCGGCCGGAAGCGCGCCGACGTGGACGCGACCTGGGGCTCCGGCCGTTCGCACGGCTTCGCGGGCACGGTCCGGGTGGCGGCCGGCAAGCACACGGTCTGCGCGGTCGCGCACAACACCGGGACCGGAGCGGACCGCACGGCGTCAACGTGCCGGACGGTGCGGGTGCGCTGAGGCGGCGTGCGGCGTTCGGCGTCCGGTGCGAGGTTCCGGGTGCGAGAGGATGGACGCATGCCGCGTGATCTCGTCCGCCGGGCCGCCCGACGCCTGCGCCGTGTGGTCGTCGGGGCCCCACCGCAGCCGGTGCCCCTGCCCGTGCTCGGGTACGTCGTTGCCGGCGGTGGGGGCGCGCACCCGGCCTCGGCACACGTCCGTGTGGTCCGGCGCACCGAGCACCTGGCGTCGAGCGGCACCGCCGAGGCCCGTCAGGTGGACCCGGCCGCGTTCGTCGACGGCTCCGACACGACGCCGTACGCCGCACTCCTGGTGCAGCGTGACATCCTGCCGCGTGACGACGTGCAGCCCTTCCTGGCGGCCGCCGCGGCCCGGGGGATCCGCGTCGTGGCCGAGGTCGACGACGACTTCTTCACCGATTCCGGGCGCGAACGACTGGCCCGTGCCGAGTACGACCCCGACCGGCTCGCCTCGATCGACGCCCTGGTGCGGGGTGCCGACACCGTCGTCGTGAGCACGCCCGAACTCGCCGACGTCGTCCGTCCGGTCGCGCGGGACGTCGTCGTCGTGCCGAACGCCCTCGACCCGGAGATCTGGACCGCCGGCCCGACGGACGACGATGACGACGAGCGCCCCGAGGGGGAGCACCGGGTGCTGTACATGGGCACGCTCACCCACGCCGCCGACCTCGAACTGCTCCGTGACGTCTTCGCCGACCTCGCCACTGCGGACGGCACCCCGATCCGGCTCGAGGTCATCGGCGTGACGGACGAGGGCGGCGCGGACTGGTTCCGCCGGGTCGACGTCCCCGACGGGCACTACCCGGCCTTCTCCCGCTGGCTCGTGGCGCACCGGGAGCGCTGGCGAGCGGGTGTCGCACCCCTGCGCGACGAGGAGTTCAACCGCGCGAAGAGCGACCTGAAGTTCCTGGAGTACACCGCGCTCGGACTGCCCGCCGTGGTCTCGGACCGGCCGTCGTACGCGGTGGCACGGGCGCACGGCGCCGTGGCCGTCACGGATGACGTCGGAGCGTGGCGGGACGCCGTGCGGACCGCTGTCGAACGTGGCCGACCGGACGAGCGCGCTGCGCGCTGGGTCGCCGAGGACCGCACGATCGGCCACGACGGCGACACCTGGCGGCGGGTCCTGCTCGGCTAGGCTCGTCGCGTGACCGACACCGCCGCACCCGCACAGCCGCTCGTCTCGATCATCATGGGGTCGGACTCCGACTGGCCGACCATGCGGGCCGCGGCGGAGATCCTCTCCGAACTCGGCATCCCGTTCGAGGCGGACGTCGTGTCGGCGCACCGCACCCCGGACAAGATGACCCGCTTCGCCCGCGCCGCCGCCGAGCGCGGCATCCGGGTCGTCATCGCCGGGGCCGGCGGCGCAGCACACCTGCCCGGCATGGTGGCCTCGATGACCACGCTGCCGGTGATCGGCGTCCCGGTGCAGCTCGCGCGCCTGGACGGCCTCGACTCGCTGCTCTCGATCGTGCAGATGCCGGCGGGCATCCCGGTGGCGACGATGGCGATCAACGGAGCCGCCAACGCCGGTCTGTTGGCGGCGCGCATCATCGGTTCCTCGGAGCCGGCCGTCGCCGCTCGGCTGACGGAGTACGCCCACGGGCTCGAGCGCCTGGTCGAGGAGAAGGCCGCGCGCCTCCGCGACGCACTCTGACGCGGCGGGGCAGGGCTGGGCTGGGCCGCGATCGGGTCCTGGGCCGCGCTACGGTAGCGGGATGCGCCGCGCCGTCCCCGTCCTCGTCCTCGCCGTGATCGCCGTGGTCGCCGCGGTGGTCTGCGGGTTCGCCCTGCACGCCGCCGGTCCGTTGAACCCGGTGTCCGGCTGGTTCGGCCCTGCTGAACGGGGCTTCGTCTCGACGAAGTCGCAGTACGACTCGATGCTCACCTCGGTGCACGTCGCCGAGGTCGCGGCCGTGGTCGTCGTCGTCGCGGTGCTGGCAGCCGTCGTGGTCGCGCTCGTCACGCGTCGTCGTCGCGCCCGGCCCTGATCGGACGGCGCAGACGACGACCCCTGCTCGAGTCGACGGGGCTCCCGGTCGCGCCACGCGCTCTGACCAGGACTTCCAGCCGACGGTTCGGTCATCGTGCAAGGCCCGCTTACTGGGGGTACGCAGCTGTGTCAACCCCCGGACGCACATCGTGGACAGCAACTACCGTGAACGCCGGGCAGCCGAGATCCGGTCGCCCGGCACCCACACCGAACGGGTGCGAACCGTCACGTCAGGGAGTGACCGAGCCCATGCAGGAACGCGCCACCAGGAGAGCCGCACTCGCCGTCGTGCTCCTCGGAGCAGCACTCGTCGCCGGCCCGCTCGGCCAGGGGACCGCAGCGACCGCCAGCTCGGCACCGCTCGGCGACGTCGGGAAGTTCAAGCAGACCTTCCGCGAGCAGTTCAGCACCCCGGCCAGCGCCAAGGGGGCCTTCGCGAAGCAGTACGCGAGGTCGTGGCAGCCGTACCCGGACGGCACCGGCGGCATGTACTACTCGGGGTCGCAGATCAGCTCGCACCACGGGTACATGGACGTCAAGCTCGACGGCAAGCACGGCGCCGCCGGCACCTTCGGCACGCCGACGGGCGCCTGGGGCCACAAGGGCGGGAAGTTCATCGTCCGCGCCAAGGCGACCGGTGGTGCCGGCAACGGCGCGGCCTTCATGCTCTGGCCGTCGTCCGACCGCTGGGCCGACGGGGAGATCGACTACCCCGAAGCCAACTTCGACCAGCAGCCGATGCTGCACCACCACTCGATGATCGCGGGACAGGAGGCGAACGCGGTGAGCGTGGGCACCGGCGTCTCGTGGCGGTCGTGGCACACGTACTCGATCGAGTGGGTGCCCGGGAAGTCCGTGCGGTACCGCCTCGACGGCAAGGTGATCAAGACGGTCACCAGCCACGTGCCCAAGACGGCGCACCGCTACATGTTCCAGGTCGGGGACTGGGGCGACGCGGGGCACCTGTACATCGACTGGGTCAGCACCTACACGTACAAGGGCTGACGCGGTCCGACCGTCAGAGGTCGGCGTGCAGCTGCCAGGTCTCCGCAGCGGAGTCCGACCAGTCGTACATGCGTGCTCGGTCCGGACCCGCCACCGCCAGTCGGCTGGCCAGGTTCGGGTCGTGCACGACCTGGTAGACCGCCTGGGCGAGCCGTGCCGGGTAGGACTCCCGCGGGGACCGGGCGACGGTGACCCCGGCGTCCGACGCGACCTCGGCCACGGCGGGGTCGTCGGAGTGGATCACCGGGGTACCGAAGCTCATCGCCTCGATCACGGGCAGGCCGAACCCCTCGGCGAGGCTCGGGAACACGAACACCGTCGCACGGTCGTAGACCACCGCGAGGTCCGCGTCGTCGATGCGGCCGAGGACCTTCACCCGGTCGCGTGACAGGCCCGCACGCTCCGCGGTGCCGTACACGTCGACGTCACCCCAGCCGTCCGGGCCCGAGATGACGAGGGGGATGTCGGCCGGAGCGTCCGGGTGGGCCATCGCCTCGATCAGGGAGGCCAGGGCCTTGCGGGGCTCGAGCGTGCCGACCGCGAGCACGTAGCGGTCGGGCAGGCCGAGACGTTCCGCGCGCAGGTCGGCGTCGACGGGCAGCCGGAGGCGTCCGCTCGGGGCGCCGCCGATGACGCGGAGCCGGTCGTCGAAGCGGTGGATCTCGTTCAGGGCCCCCGCGACGGCGTGGGTCGGCACCACGACGGCGTCGGCGTGCTTCCACGCCCGCTTCACCATCGCCTTGTGGAAGTGGACGCCGCGCGGCGTCAGGGTCTCGGGGTTGGTCCACGGCACGACGTCGTGCACGGTGACCACGGTCTGCCGACCCGGGTCCTGGAAACGGTCGTGCTTGACCAGTGGTGCGAGCACGCTCGGCGCGTGCACCATGCCCTTCGCGATACCGCCGACGAACCCGCCCTGCCAGGCGAGCGACAGCTCGCGACGCGGCAGCGGGAGCCGCTGCAGGTCGGACAGCCCCGGCAGGAGCGTCCGCAGGTGCGCCATCTCGTCGGACCCGACGGCGGAGACCACGCCCGCGACCTCGCAGCCGCTCGGCGCGTGCTCGACGAGGTGCCGCGCCAGTTCCTCGGCGTAGCGCCCGATGCCGCCCGGCACGGGAGCGACGATCTGGTCGACGATGACGTGGAGGGTGGTCATGGTGCTGTGCTCCTCGTCGTGGTTCGTGGACCGGTGGTCCGTGGACCCCTGGTCAGGGGCCGAGAGCCGGCCCCGCGCTCGGCTGCCCGACACTACCAGGGTGGTCCCGGCGCCCCCTGGGCGCGGTCGGTGGGCGGTCTGGAGGCGCGGGTCGGGTTCCCGACGTCCCGGGACCGACCCGCGCCTCCTGGCCGAGAGCCGCGCCTACGCGGTCAGCGCACCCGCCGCGACGGCGGCGTGCAGCGCCTCGCGCCAGTCGCGCATCGGCGCGAGGCCGGCGCGCGACCAGCCGTCGTGGCCGAGCACGCTGTACGCCGGACGCGGTGCCGGACGGACGAACGCCGCACTGTCCGTGGGCAGGACGCGCTCCGGGTCGAGCCCGAGCTCGCGGTAGATGGCCTGCGTGAAGTCGAACCAGGACCCCTGGCCCGCGTTCGTGCCGTGGTAGATGCCGGCCGGGGCGTCCCCGTCGACGAGTTCGACGATCCGGGCGGCGAGGTCGCCGGTCCACGTCGGCTGGCCGACCTGGTCGGTGACGACGCTGACGGTGTCGTGCGAGCCGGCGAGCCGGAGCATCGTCGCGGCGAAGTTCGGCCCGTGTGCGCCGTAGATCCACGCGGTGCGGACGACGTACGAGGTGTCCGGGGCGATCGCGCGCACCAAGGCCTCGCCGGCGGCCTTCGTGCGGCCGTAGGCGTTGATCGGGTCGGTCGGGGCGTCCTCGGCGTAGGGCGCCGTGCCGTTGCCGTCGAACACGTAGTCGGTCGACACGGTGACGAGCTTCGCGCCGTGGCGGACGGCGGCCTCGGCGAGGAGCTTCGGCCCGGTCGCGTTCACCGCGTGGGCGTCGTCCTCGTGGTCTTCCGCGTCGTCGACCTTGGTGTACGCGGCCGAGTTGACCACGACGTCGTGCCCGGCCACGGCGGCGTCCACCGCGGCCGGGTCGGTGATGTCGAGGTCGGCCCGCGACAGCGCGGTGACGTCGCGGCCCGCGAGCGCGGCCTGGAGGTCCTGGCCGAGCATGCCGGCCGCTCCGGTGATGAGGTACCTGGTCACGGTGTGCCGGTTCAGCTCAGGGCCGCACGCTGCTTGAGCGGCTCCCACCAGGCGCGGTTCTCGCGGTACCACTGCACGACGTCTGTCAGGCCCTGCTCGAACGGGACCTGCGGCTCGTAGCCGAGCTCGGCCTGGATCTTCGAGATGTCGACCGAGTAGCGCAGGTCGTGCCCGAGTCGGTCGGCGACGCGGTCGACGTACGACCAGTCCTTGCCGGTCGCGTCGAGGAGCAGCTGCGTGAGCTCCATGTTGGTCAGCTCGGTGCCGCCGCCGATGTTGTAGATCTCGCCGGCGCGGCCGCGGGTCAGGACCATCGCGATGCCGCGGGTGTGGTCGTCGACGTGCAGCCAGTCGCGGATGTTGTTGCCCTCGCCGTACAGCGGGACGTGCACGTCGTCGATCAGGTTGGTGACGAACAGCGGGATGACCTTCTCGGGGAAGTGGTACGGGCCGTAGTTGTTCGAGCAGCGCGTGATCGAGAGGTTCAGCCCGTGCGTGCGGTGGTAGCTGCGGGCGAGCAGGTCGCTGCCGGCCTTCGACGCCGAGTACGGCGAGTTCGGCTCGAGCGGGCGTTCCTCGTCCCACGAACCCTCGCTGATGGAGCCGTAGACCTCGTCGGTGGAGACGTGCACGAAGCGCTCGGTGCCGTGGCGGAGTGCCGCGTCGAGCAGACGCTGGGTGCCGACGACGTTGGTCTCGACGAAGATGCCGGAGTCGCGGACCGAGCGGTCGACGTGGGACTCGGCGGCGAAGTGCACGATCGCGTCGACGGTCGGGACGACCTCGTCGAGCTTCGCGGCGTCGCGGATGTCACCGTGAACGAAGGTGTAGCGGGGGGAGTCGGCGACCGGGGCGAGGTTCGCTTCGTTGCCGGAGTAGGTCAGCGCGTCGTAGACGACGACCTCGGCGCCCTCGAGGCCGGGGTACGCGTCCTCCAGCGTGCGGCGGACGAAGTTCGAGCCGATGAAGCCGGCTCCTCCGGTGACGAGGATCTTCACGAGGTCTCTTCCTTTGCGTTGTCGACGGCGACGCGGATGGCGGCACCGGCGGGGTCGTCGGATCGAAAGCCGATTGTACGGGGCCGAGGCTCAGTCGGCCGTGCGGGCACGTCGACGTCGACGACGGCCGACGACGAGCACGGTCACGGTCGTGAGCACGGCGATCCCGACGGTCCCGCCCGTGACGAGCCACCCGGCGGTGAGCCCGGGCACCGAGTAGGACAGCCGGACGGTGTGCGAGCCCCGCGGGACCCAGACCGCGCCACCGGCGTTGTCCGCGGCGACGAGGTCGGTCGGCTCGCCGTCCACCGTGGCGTGCCAGCCCGGACGCCGGAGCGAGTCCGCGACCACGAGCCAGCCGCCACCGGTCGCATCGACGTCGGCGACGGTCTCGCTCGGGGCACTCGGCCGTAGCCGGACCACGGCGTCACCCGTCCGGTCGGCCCGGTGGTCGGTGGACGTGCTGAGGACGACGGTGTCGTCGGAGAGCGCGTGCCCGGCGAGTGCCGCGAGCCGGTTGTCCGTCGATGCGAGCACCCGCTGGTCGGACGCCCACCGCACCCGGTCGAGCGCCGAGCTGCGCTGGTAGATCGTGGCGTCGCCGGTGTGCACGACCGACACGCCCTGGCCGGCGACCGGCCGGACGGTGTCCAGGACGGCCTTCCCGCCGGTGCCCGTTCCGATCGCGACCGGCTGTGACTGCCCGGTGACGGTGATCTCGGCGTGCCACTGCACACGCGACGGGATGCTCGACCCCGCGACGGCGACGTTGCGGGGGCCGCCGAGGGCGGGCACCCAGCTCTCGGTCTCGGCGAGGGTCTTCCCGGTGCCGTCCGCGACGATCGCGACGGTGAGGGTCATGCCCCGAGCCGACGTCGTGAGCTGCGGCGGGCCGGTGAGGGTCACACCGTTCACGGGGCCGGAGTTGCTCGGCCCGTCGACGGACGGTCGCCTCGTCGTCAGGTCGGTCCACCCCGTACGGCGGGCGCCGGCCTCGGGGGTCCCGGCGATCGGGGCGGAGGGGTCGGCGACGACGTACTTCGTGGCGACGCGGTCGAGGACGGCGGAGTCGACCAAGTGGGTCATCTCGTCGGGCGCGAACGTCAGGTACGTGGCCGTCGGGTACGTCGTCGGGTCGACGGTCCGCATGAGCTGCTTCCACTCCCGCGTCTGGAACGCGTGCCCGGTGGTCGAGCGGATGCCGTAGTACGAGGCCGACCCGGGCAACGTGGCGGTGCCGGCGGTGGCGAAGCGGTCCTGGGCGGACACGTGCTCCTGCAGGTAGTCGATCGCCGGCGACGACGGGTAGAACGTCGAGTTCGGCGCGATGGGCCACCAGCGGACCGTCGCGGCGACGGCGGGCACGCAGACCGCAGCGACGATGCCCATCGCGGCGGCGATCCGGAGCGCACGGATCCGCACGAGCCACGGAACGAGGACGAGGACGGCCGTCCCGGCGCCGACGACCCCGGTGACGAGGACGAGGAGCTTGGTCCGGTGCAGCACGTCGGCCGGCACCGTGTCGAGCGCCAGCGCCGTCTGCAGCCCGACCGACGCGGTGAACAGCACGACGAGGACGACCGTCGCGATCCGGCCCGCGCGCCGGAGCGGCGTGGCACGGCGGAACCGTGCGAGTTCGTCGCGCAGCGTCTCGGGCTCGACGACGCGTCCGAACCCGATGCCGGCGAGCACCGCGGCGAAGAAGCCCACGACGACACGCGCTCGACCGATCGGACTCGAGTCGAACACCGGGAGTTCCCGGACCGCGGCCAGGAGCGGGCCGCCGAGGAACACCAGCACGACGCTGAACGCCAGCAGCGACGCGAGGATCGGCACGACACCGCGCTGCCGACGCCGGACCCGAGCCGCGTCGGCGTCGCGCGCCGGTGCGGTGGCGGGCGCAGCGTCGACGGTGGGCGCTGCGTCGACGGCGGGCGCTGCTCCGCCGGCGGACGCTGCGTCGCGTCGACCCGGGCGGATCAGGACGGCGGCGGCGATGAGCACCACCGCAGCGATGCCGATGTACGAGTACTCCTCGACCGGGTTGCGGAGGCCCCACGCGCGGCCGGTGCTCGCCAGCGACGTGATGTCCGGGATCCAGGAACTCACCAGGGGCGCGGACCCGATGCCGGCACCGCCGCGCTGACCGCGACCGCCGAAGTCGACGACGTTCGCGGCGCTGATCGCGAACGGCACGAGTTGCCAGGCGGCGAGCAGGACACCGAGGACGATCCCGCCGAGGGCGATCCCCGCACTGACGAGCACCTGGCGGAGTGCGCGGTGGGCCACGATCGTGCGGGCCAGGAAGAAGAGGCCACCGACGAAGAGCCCGTAGCCGACGATCGCCGGGAAGCCCCCGAGCAGCATCGCGGTGACGACGAGGCCGACGCTGAACAGGTCGCGTGCACGGAGCTCGACGGCGGCCCGGTCGATGGCCCAGAACAGCAGCGGCAGGAAGGCGGCCACCCGGGTCTGCGGCCAGTTCGACCACGCGACCATGAAGCCGGACGACGCGAAGACGAGCGAGGCGATCGGCCACGCGGCCCGCGGGACGCCCCACCGACGCAGCAGCAGGGACATGCCGGCCGTGATCGCGACGATCTCGAGGAGTTTCACCGCGCCGGCCGCGGCCGAGAACGGCAGGATCCACCAGGGGAGCGACAGCGGGGACCACGCCCCGGAGTTCGGCACGCCGCCGAGTTCGACGCCCCCGGCGACGTACGGGTTCCATGACCCGAACACGCCTTCGTGCGCGAGCTTGACCAGGAGCGTCGTCTGGGGTGTGACGCTGTCGAGGGTGTCACTGCTCAGGATGTTCGTCGAGTTCCGCAGGGTCTCGAGCGACTCACCCCACGGGGTGTACCGGCTGAGCATGCCGGTGTTCAGGAACGTGCCCTGACCGATCAGTGCGGGCCCGATGGTGCAGGCGATGAACGCCACGAGCGCGGCCCAGGCGACGATCTCGACCCAGGACGAAGGGCGACGGAGCCAGAGCGCGAACCGCGTTCGGCCCTTCAGCATCGCCGACGCCGGGTCAGTCGCCATACCGCTGCAGTTTCTGCAGGTCGAGCTGCTCCTCGGCCAGCGTGCGGTTCAGGCGGGTGAGGTCGGCCACGACGCCGATGACGATCGACAGGAGCGCGGTGATGAGCAGGACGACACCGAGGATGATCGACTGCAGGTGGTTGCCGCCGGTGTGCATCGCCAGGAGCACCAGGTACCGGATGAGCGGCCAGAGTCCGAGTGCTCCGAGCACCGCCGCGACCCAGAGGAACAGCGCCATCGGCCGGTACATCAGGTAGACGCGGGCGATCGCCGAGCCGGACTCGAACATGTGCTGGAAGATGTTGTTGAAGAGCCGCGACTCGCGGGTCTTCGGGTTCGTCGTGATCGGCACCGACGCGATCGCCAGGCGCTTGTACCCGGCCTGCACGATGGTCTCCATGCAGTAGCTGAAGCGCGTCACGATGTTCAGGCGGATGAGCGAGTACTTCGAGTACGCGCGGAACCCGCTCGCCGCGTCGGGCAGGTCGAGCCCGGCCGCACGGCTCGCGACCCACGAGCCGAAGCGCTGCATGGCCTTCTTGAAGCCGGAGAAGTGCTCGATGGTGCGCGTCTGCCGGTCGCCGATGACGATCTCGGCTTCCTTCCGCAGGATCGGCTGCACGAGTTCGGCGATCTGTGCCTGCGGGTACTGGTTGTCCCCGTCGGTGTTCACGACGATGTCGGCACCGTGGAGCAGCGCGTAGTCGACGCCGTCACGGAACGAGCGGGCGAGGCCCATGTTCGTGGTGTGGTGCACGAAGTGCTTGACGCCGTGCTCCTTGGCGACCTCGACGGTGCGGTCGGTGCTGCCGTCGTTGATCACCAGGATCTCGATCTCGTCGATGCCGTCGATCTCCCGTGGGATGGAGTCGATGACGCTGGCGAGGGTGTTCTCCTCGTTGAGGCAGGGGATCTGGACGAATAGCTTCACGGGCTCGCTTGGTCTCGTTTCGGGAGTCGGCAATGCGCAGAACCATGACAGCCTATGCGAACTCACGGCTTGCTAGGCTTCCCCGGTGCAGATCCGCGAACTGAAGATCCCTGGCGCGTGGGAGTTCACGCCCGTCCAGCACGGCGACGCACGAGGAGCATTCCTCGAGGCGTACCGCGCCGACGTCCTCGAGGAGACCGTCGGTCACCCGCTCGACCTCCGCCAGGTGAACATGTCGATCTCCGCGGCCGGTGTCGCCCGCGGCATCCACTACGCCCTCGTCGCACCGAGCCAGGCGAAGTACGTCACCGCCGTGCGCGGGGCGTTCATCGACTACATCGTCGACATCCGCGTCGGGTCCCCGACGTTCGGCCAGTGGGACTCGGTCCGCATCGACGACGTCGACCGCAAGGCCGTCTACCTGTCCGAGGGGCTCGGCCACGCGATCGTCGCGCTCGAGGACCAGTCGACGGTGAACTACCTGGTCAGCGCGCACTACGACCCCGAGCGCGAGAAGGGGATCACCATCCTCGACCCGACGGTCGGGCTCGACCTGCCCGAGGGTCTCGGCGAGCTGGTGCTGTCCGAGAAGGACACCAGCGCCCCCACCCTCGAAGAAGCCGCGGCCCAGGGGCTGCTGCCGACGTACGAGGAGTGCGTCGCGTACACCGAATCGCTCCGGACGAAGAAGTAAGGGGAAAGCGATGAAGGGCATCATCCTCGCCGGCGGTTCCGGCACGCGCCTCTGGCCGATCACCAAGGGCATCAGCAAGCAGCTCATGCCGATCTACGACAAGCCGATGGTCTACTACCCGCTGTCGACCCTGATGATGGCGGGCATCCGACAGGTGCTGGTCATCACGACCCCGGAGTACAACGACCAGTTCCGGGCCCTGCTCGGCGACGGCTCGGCGTTCGGCATGGAGATCGAGTACGCCGTCCAGCCGTCCCCGGACGGTCTCGCCCAGGCCTTCGTCATCGGTGAGGAGTTCATCGGCGACGACAGCGTCGCGCTCGTCCTCGGCGACAACATCTTCCACGGCACCGGCCTCGGCACGAACCTGCGGAAGAACACCGAGGTCGACGGCGCGACGATCTTCGCCTACCACGTGGCCGACCCGAAGGCGTACGGCGTCGTGGAGTTCGACGACGACTTCACCGCCGTCTCCATCGAGGAGAAGCCGGCCGAGCCGAAGTCGAACTACGCCGTCCCCGGCCTGTACTTCTACGACAACAAGGTCATCGAGATCGCCAAGACCATCGAGCCGAGCGCCCGCGGGGAACTCGAGATCTCGACGGTCAACGAGCGCTACCTCGAGGCCGGTGAGCTCGGCGTCCAGGTCCTCGACCGCGGCACGGCGTGGCTCGACACCGGCACGTTCGAGTCGATGATGCAGGCGTCGGAGTACGTGAAGGTCATCGAGGACCGTCAGGGCTTCAAGATCGGGTGCATCGAGGAGATCGCCTGGCGCAACGGCTGGATCGACGACGCGCAGCTCGCCGAGCTCGCCGCGCCGCTGGTCAAGGGCGGCTACGGCGTCTACCTCCAGCGACTCCTCGGCGTCTAGCACCGCCCGTGGCCTCCGGTTCCGGGTGGTTCGGTCGCCGTCGTCGCGACGCGACGGCGGCCGACCACCCCGACCGGGAGGCCCGTCCCGCGCCCGCGACGACGGCTGAGGTCGTCCGCGTGGCCGGGTTCCCGGACCCGCTGCCGCGGCTGGACCACGACGTCACGGTGCTCGTGACGACCCGCTCGGACCGGCACGCCGAGGTTGCCCGGCTGGTGTCGGTCGCCCACGATGCCTTCGGTCGTGGCGCTGACGTCCGGGCCGTGAGCTACGTCGCCGATGCGTCGCCGGTCGACCCGTTCGGGCGTCGCCTGCCGTGGGTGCGGACCGTGCCCGTGGACGGCCTGGGGTCCGCGATCAACGCCGGCCTCGCCGCCGGGGTCGGACGGGTCCTCCTGCTGGTCGACACCTCGGTGACGATCGATGCCGGCGGTCTCCTGGCACTCGCCGAGACCGGAGTCCACCGCCTGGTGCAGGCCTCGGTGCGCACGGCGGACGGTTCGGCGAGGAACGGTGCACTGCTCATCCGTCCCGGCGCACTCCCGTGGTCGGACGACCGTCCGTTCGGCACGGGGGACTCGGTGTTCGGTGCCGATCAGCCCGTGCTCGCTGTGCCCCGGGCCGCGATCGTCCCTGTGCCCGTGCTCACGGACGAGCCGACGACGCTCGTCGGGTGGACGCACGCGTGCGCTGTGCGCCAGCGACCGCAGTCGGGTCCCACGATCCTGGTGGAGGACGTCGGTGAGACCGTCCGACTCACTGAACCCGGGCGGACGATCGACGCCGCCACCGTGGACGCGTTCTCGGCCTGGCGGGACGCGAGACGGGACTCGGTCGACGGCCGGGGTGCTGCAGTCTCCGCCGGGCCGCCGTTGCCACCGTGGGGGGCGCGCCCGGTGACCCCGGTCCGTCAGACGCCTCGTCGCGCCAGCGATACGCTCGCCTGGTCGCTGAAGATCGCCGCGCCTGCCGGGCCGGAGGGCGACGGGTGGGGCGACGTGCACTTCGCCGCCGAGCTGGCCGGTGCCCTCAAACGGTTCGGGCAGCGCGTCCGGATCGACCGGCGAGACGCCCACGTGCGCGACGACGATGCTGCGGACGACGTGACGCTGGTGATCCGCGGGCTGGATCGGGTGCCGCCGAACCCCGCCTCGGTGAACCTGCTCTGGGTGATCAGCCACCCTGATGACGTCGCCGACACCGAGCTGCGGTCGTTCGACGTCGCCTTCGCGGCCGGTCCGGTGTGGGCGGCTGCCGCGGCCGATCGTTCGGGCGTGCCGGTCCGGACGCTGCTGCAGGCGACCGACCCCGCGGTGTTCCACCCGGGCTCGCGGGCGGCGACGAGCCCCGATGCCGACCGCGTGGTGTTCGTCGGCTCGACCCGCGGCGCCGCGCGCCCCATCGTGTCCGACGCGGTCGGGCTCGGTGCCGACCTGCGCGTGCACGGTCCGGGGTGGGACGAGGTCGTCCCCGCGGAGTCGCTCGGCGAATCGTCGCTGACCCGGCCCGAGGTCGCGGCGGCCTACGCCTCGGCGCGTGTGGTGCTCAACGACCACTGGCCGGACATGGCGGCGGGCGGCTTCGTGTCGAACCGGGTGTTCGACGTGCTGGCGTCCGGGGGAGTCGTCGTCACCGACGAGGTCGCCGGGCTGTCCGACGTGCTCGACGTGCCGACGCTCGCGGTCGCGCGCTCCCGCGACGAACTCGCCGCGCTGCTGGACCCGTCGTACGCCTGGCCGACTGCTGCCGAGCGGGCCGTCGTGGCCGAGTACATCGCCGCCGAGCACTCCTTCGACGCCCGTGCCGCCGTCCTGCTCGAGGCAGCTCGAACCGAACGCACCCGCCTCCGCTCCTGACCCGACTCCTCGCGAACCAGGTTCCGGCGCGGGCGGGGTTCGGCTCAGGCGGGTCAGGCGGCGCGGTGGGCGACAGGGAGTTCGGCGCCTGACGGGTCCGGTTCCGGTGGGAGCGTCGGGCGCCAACTACGTCGGAGCGCGCCGAGGAGGAGGAACCAGTCGATGACCGGGAAGGCGCCGAAGAACGCCATCCACGCCGGGGTCCCGATGTCACGGAGCCGCCGTGCGCCGAGTGCCAGGTTCGGGATCGCGGTGACGATGCACCACGCGAAGAGCACCCACTGCGACGGGGAGCCCTCGGCGAGGATGCGCCATCCGTGGTCGCTGCCCTCGAGGGTCAGGACGGACTGTCCGATCCCGAGGAACCCGGGGGTGTTCTGGAAGTCGGTCATCGAGTCGTCGGCGCCCCGGACACCGGTGATCATCGGCACGAGGGTGAGCACGAGCCAGACCACGAGCAGGTCGGCCCCGCGTGCCCACCAGAACTCGGCGCGGCTCGCACGGCCGCTGCGGAACGTGAAGGCTCCGGTCCAGTAGCGGCGGGCGGAGTGGATCGGGCCGCAGCCGAGCCAGGGTCCGGGATCACGTTGCACGGCGCCGAGCCTAGTGGCGCCGGGTACCCGCAAGACACCGGTGTTCGCACGTCGAACACTCCCAGATCGCGGTGTAACACGTGGACACCGGTGTTTTGCGACCTGGGCGACCTGGGCGACCTGGGCGACCTGGGCGACCGGGGTACCGGTGGGCGGGGGCTACTTGCGCGTCACCCAGCGGGCGCGGAGCGACAGGCCTGCGTGCAGAGCGACCCGCAGGGGCCAGAGCCACCACGCCCGGTACTTCCGCGACAGGAACCGGTACGCGCTCCGGTGGTGCTCGATCTCCATGCGGCGGCGGTTGGACGACGTCGAGTGGGCACCGGTGTGGGTGACGACCGACGACGGCACGTACACGTTCGCCCGGCCGGCACGACCGACGCGCTGCCCGAGGTCGACGTCCTCGAAGTACATGAAGTACGACTCGTCGAAGCCCCCGAGCTGGCGGAACAGGTCGGTGCGGATGAGGAAGCACGCACCCGAGAGCCAGCCGGCCTCGCGTTCGACGACCTTCGTGGTGGACCAGTACCGCTGGCTCCACGGGTTCGCGGGCCAGAACCGCGAGAACGCCGCGTGGCCGAGGCCGGTGCGCAGCGAGGGGAGCTGCCGGGCGGACGGGTAGGTCTCGCCCTGGTCGTCGAGGATCCGGGGGCCGAACGACCCACCGGACGGCATCCGGTCGGCCGCGGCCACGAGCTCGTCGATCGAGCCCTCGCCGAGCACGACGTCGGGGTTCGTCACGAGCAGGAACTCCGGTCGCACGTCGGGCAGTACGTCGTCGAGGGCGCTCAGGGCTGCGTCGATCCCGCCGCCGTACCCGCGGTTGCCGCCGGAGGACACCACGACGGCGCCGTAGGACTCACCGATCGCCCGGAGCGCGTCGATGTCGGCCGAGCCGTTGTCCGCGATGACGACGGCGACCGGGTCCTTCGAGGCGCCGGCGACGCTCGCCAGGAACGGCCGGATGGTCTCACCGGTGTTGTAGGTGACCGTGAGCACCGCGACCCGGATCACCGCGTCCCCCCACCGACGGACTCGTACGCCTCGACGTGCACGGCGGCGGTGGCGTCCCAGGTGAACTCGTCCGCCCGCGCCAGCGCCGCCGCACGGTGCGAGGCCACGAGCGCCGGGTCGTCGAGCAGCGCCGTCATCGCGGCGGCCAGTGCCGTCGCGTCGGGCTCGGTGTAGACGGCCGCGTCGCCACCGACCTCGGGCAGCGACAACCGCCGGGTGGTCAGGACGCAGGCGCCGGAGGCCATCGCCTCGACCACGGGCAGGCCGAAGCCCTCGCCCAGGGACGGGTAGACGACGAAGTCCGCACCGCCGAGGAAGCCGGCGAGGTCCTCGAACGGCAGGTACCCCGCCTCGATGACGTGGTCGGTGGGCTGCAGGGCGTCGAGGCGTGCGATCGCGGTCTCGTCCCAGCCGCGCGCCCCCGACAGGACCAGCCACGGCGTGTCCGCGCCGCCGGCCGCACGCGCGGACCGCACCGCGGCGTACGCGTCGAGCAGCGCGGTGACGTTCTTCCGCGGTTCGATGGTGCCGAGGAACGCGATCCACGGAGCGCCCTCGGGCAGGGTGGCGGCGATCCGGGCGTCCTCGACCGCGGCGACGTCGGGCTCGTGGAACACCGTGCGGTCGACGCCGAGCGGGGCGACCCGGACGTCGGCACGGATGCCGCGGACGACCCGGGCGGCCTCGGTCGCGGTGGCCGCGCTCGGCACGATGACGACGGGCCGGGTGCGCAGCGAGCGACGGCTCCACCACGTGAAGAAGGTGCGCTTCAGGCGCGAGTGCCACTCGGGGTTCGAGAAGAACGTGGCGTCGTGCAGCGTGACGACGGACCCACCGCGCCAGCCGAACGGGAACGTGTAGTGCGGGGAGTGCAGCACCCGCGCCCCGAGCCGACGGCCGAGTGCCGGCAGTCCGGTCTGCTCCCACAGGAACCGCAGCGGCACCGAGTCGGTCCACGCCGGCGCCGTGTGCACGGTGGCGTTCGGCGCGAGCGAGCGGAAGTGCGCGGCGTGCACGGGACGGACGACCAGGTGGACGTCGAGCGACGGGTCAGTCAGGTGCGACACGACCCCTTCGACGTAGCGTCCGACGCCGCCGAGCGCCTGCGGTACCGCGGTCCCGTCGACGAGGACGGTGAGCTGCGGCACGCGTGGTTCCTTCCGGGCGGGGGCGTCGTGGCCGTGGCCGTCGACGGGGGAGTGTCCAGGATAGCCCGCTGCGCTCATGCGCCCGGGTCCACGCGGCGGCGCGGGACGGACGCGCGCCGGGTCTCGCGCAGCCGGCGCGCGAGGTGGACCGGCAGGGTCCCCGCGACGTCCGCGAACGCCGCCAGGACGAGCCGCGCCTCCCGGCGGGTGCGACCGGAGGCCAGCCCGCGCAGGCCGCGCACCAGGGTCCGGACGGTCGCCCGCGCGATGGTCGGCCAGGGGGCGTGCCAGAGGGCGACGACGATGCGGTTGCGGGCGTTCCGGAAGACGAACAAGTCGCTCTGCACGCCGGACGACGCCGAGTGGTCGTGCTCGACGACCGCGTCGGCGGCGTGCTCGACGCGCCATCCGCGGCGGCGGAGCCGCCAGGCGAGCTCGGTGTCCTCGTAGTACATGAAGAGCGACTCGTCGAGCAGGCCGACGTCGTCCAGGGCCGTGCGCCGCAGCGCGGAGGCGCCGCCGGAGAACCCGAAGACGTCGACGTCGGCGACCCGGTCCACGGGGGCGAACCAGTCGCGGTCCATGCCGTTGCCGTCGCGGTCGACACGGACGCCGGTCGAGTTGAGCCGGACCTCGCCGTCCGCCGACGGCGTCCAGCGCCGCCCGTCGTGGTCGCGCAGCACGCGCGCATCGGGTGCTGGTTCCGCACCGGCCGGGAGGACCGTCCAGCGTCCGGCGAGCACGATGCGGCCCGTCACCGCCGCGACCTCGGGCCCGGCGTGCGCCAGGTGGTCGCGGAGCGCCGCGACGAAGCCCGGCGCGGGCACGGCGTCGTTGTTCAGGAGCACGACGACGTCGGCGTCCGTGTGCCGGATGCCGGTGTTCGCGCCGGCCGCGAACCCGCCGTTGTCGTCCCGCGCGACGACGGTCGCGTCCGGCAGTGCCTGGCGGAGCACGGCGACCGAGTCGTCCGACGACCCGTTGTCGACGACGATGACGTCCTCGGCGGTGCCCTCGTCGAGCACGGCGCGGACGGCCGCGGTGGTCAGGTCGGCGCGGTTCCAGTTGACGACGACGACGGCGGTGCGCAACGTGTCGTCAGCTCGGGGAGCGCCGACGGCACGGGCCCCGGTGTCGCCGTCGACCGGGGTCAGTCGAGCTCCTCGACCGTGGGCTGCGCGTAGACGGTGCCGACGGCGTTGCCGAACGAGGGGACCTCGAACGAGTCGCACTCCGGCATGTCGTGCAGGTGGCGGCCCGCGGAGTCCATCATCGACACGTTGATGAAGTACTTGCCGGTGCCGAAGGCGGTGTCCGCGATGCGGAGACGGAGCTTCCGGCGGCCGTGCAGCGGGTGCAGTTCGAGGCCCATGATGCCGGTGGTGGTGCCGTAGACGACCTGGCCGCCGGCGTTGTTGATCTGCACTGCGGCCTCCCAGTCGGCGATGCCGTCCAGGTGCTCGAACTCCATGTCCACGACGAGGTCGTCGCCGGGCATGACGTCCGCGCGGGGCTCCTTGCCGTCGACGTGCACGCTCGCACCGAGGACCTTGCCGCGGCCGACGGCGACGTCGGTGCTGAGCTCGCCCTGGCGGCGTTCCTCGAGCACCTCGCGGAACATGCTCACGGCCTGCACGGGGTCGCCGTCGTGCAGCACCTTGCCCTTGTTGAGCAGGACGACGCGGTCGCACATCTCCTGCACCTGGCTGAGCGAGTGCGTGACGATGATGATCGTCTTGCCGGCTTCCTGGAAGGTGCGGATGCGGTCGAGGCACTTGCGCTGGAAGGCCTCGTCACCGACCGCCAGGACCTCGTCGACGAGCAGCACGTCGGGGTCGGTGTGCACGGCGACGGCGAAGGCGAGCCGCACGTACATGCCCGATGAGTAGAACTTCACCTGGGTGTCGATGAAGTCCCCGATGCCCGAGAACGCCAGGATGTCGTCGAACTTCTCGTCGGTCTGCTTGCGGCTGAGGCCGAGCAGGCTCGCGTTGAGGTACACGTTCTCGCGGCCGGACAGGTCGGGGTGGAACCCGGCGCCGAGCTCGAGCAGCGCGGCGAGGCGACCGCGGCGGGACACCGTGCCGGACGTCGGCTGGATGATGCCGCCGATCGCCTTGAGCAGGGTCGACTTGCCGGAGCCGTTCTGACCGATCAGTCCGACGGTCGAGCCGGCCTGGATCGACACGGTGACGTCGTCGAGGGCCCAGAAGTCCTGGCGGTGCTTGCGGCCGGCGCGACCGAGGGTGACGATGCGCTCGCGCAGGGTGTTGTCCTTGCGCACCGTGAAGCGCTTGCGCACGTGGTCGATGACGATGACGTCGGGACGGTCGGCGGTGTCGCCGGTGGTCGTCGGGGCGACGGGGGTGCTGATGGCCATGGTCTAGAGCTCCTGCGCGAAGTTGCCCTGCAGGCGGGAGAAGATCCGCTGCGCACCGATGAGGCAGAAGAGCCCGATCACGAAGGCGATCCCCAGCCGCAGCATCAGGTGTTCCGGGTACGTGACGTCGGCCGGGTCGTGCAGCCAGATCGCGTTCTGCAGGCCGAGCACCGCCAGCGTCAGCGGGTTGTTCGTGTACGCGGTGATGAGCCAGTCGGCGTTCACCGTGGCGACCACGCGCGCGTAGGAGTAGACGATCGGCGAGGCCCAGAGCAGGACCATCAGGCCGACGTCGATGACGAACTGCACGTCGCGCAGGTACACGTTGAGCGCGGACAGCACGAGACCGATGGCCGCGCCGTAGACCAGGATGACGGCGAGCGAGGGGATCAGGTAGACCAGGCCCTCGTGCCAGGGGAAGACCCCGATCACGACCGTCGCGGCGAGCAGGATCGCGAACTGGATGGTGAAGTTCACCAGGGCCGCGCCCACACTGGCGAGCGGGAAGACCTCGCGCGGGACGTAGACCTTCTTGATCAGCCCGGAGTTGCCGACGATCGAGCCCGTCGACCCGGCGACGATCTCGCTGAAGAGCGTGTAGGCGGTCAGGCCGGTGAAGACGTAGATGGCGAAGTTGTCGATGCCGTTGGCGGCGCCGAGGACCTTGCCGATGACGAAGTAGTAGATGAGCAGCTGGGTCAGCGGGCGCACGAGCGTCCAGACGAACCCGAGTGCCGAGTCCTTGTACCGGGCCTTCAGGTCACGTCGGACGAGCATGCCGAGCATCTCGCGCTGCCGGAAGACGTCGCGCAGCTCGCGGAAGGTTCCGCGGAAGGCGCTCGTCGGAGCGCCGATCACGACGAGGGGTTCCTTCGCGAGCGCGGTCATGCGGGCTTGGTCGACCATACGTCTCTTCGTTCGTGGGGGCAGGACCGGAACAGCATACTCACCGGGCCCGCGTGGCGGGGTTGGGCGACGGCCGTCGTGCACCCCGAGTGGGGGTGATTCCGGCCGATCCAACCCTCAACCTTCACTTTCGAGTTACCGTTGTTGCAACCCGGACCCTTGTCAACATCCTCAGGACGGCCCGTCAGCATGCTCCTCGCATCCAGGCCGATCGCTGCGTTCGCGGTGGTCGGTGCACTCAGTCTCCTCGTGGCCGGTTGTTCCGGCGGTGGCGACGACGCCACCCCGTCGCCGTCGGACTCCGCCACGCGCACCCCGAGTGCGACCCCGACCGGCGACGCCTCGGCGACCGCGGCACCCACCGGAGCGGCCCCGTCGCCGACCGACGGTGCGTCCGGCGACGGCGGCACCGACTCCGGCGCCGGCGACGACGACACCCCCGGTCCGTTCCCGGGCAGCGGCGCGACGAACCAGCCGGACACCGACCCGTCGGAGTTCCCGGCCACGGCCGTCGTGACCTACGCCGGCTGGGACACCGGCTCGAAGACGCTCCAGGCCGGCGGCCTGGTCTCCGGCACCACCGACACGAGCGGGAAGTGCACCTTCACCGCGACGAAGAACGGCGTCACGCGGAAGGCCACGAGCACCGCGCAGGCGAGTGCCTCGTCGGTGAACTGCGCGCAGGTGTCGTTCCCCGCGGCGAAGGTGCCGAGCGGCACCTGGTCCGTCACCCTGACCTACGCCATCGGCTCCGCGTCGACGACGTCCGACCCCCTGACCGCCGAGGTCCCGTGATGCGCCCCACCCGTTCCCCCCGTCCCGACAGCGATGACCGCCCCGTCCGGCGGTCCCTCCGCAGCTCCCTCGCGCTCGTGGCGTCCCTCGCCGTCGCGGTGAGCGGTCTGACCTTCGGCACGGTGCTCTCGGAGCAGACCACGACCCGGTCGGCGTCGGCCGCCGTCGCCTCGGACTTCGACCCGGGCAACATCATCAGCGACGCGAACTTCTACAACGGCTCGGCCATGAGCGCCGCCGCCGTGCAGTCGTTCCTGACGAGCGTCGCACCGAACTGCCGCAAGGCCTCGGGTGGGCCCGCCTGCCTGAAGGACTTCTCGCAGAAGATGAGCTCGATCGGCGCGGTCTCCGGCCGGTGCAAGGCCATCGCCGGCGGCACCAAGAGCGCCGCGACGATGATCGCCCAGGTCGGTGCCGCGTGCGGCATCAGCCAGAAGGTGCTGCTCGTGCTCCTGCAGAAGGAGCAGGGCATCGTGACGACGTCCTCGCCGACGTCCTACATGTACCTGCACGCCACCGGCTTCGCGTGCCCGGACACCGCCCCGTGCGACCCGGCGTACTTCGGCTTCGGCCAGCAGGTCTACGCCGCCGCGCTGCAGTTCAAGCGGTACCAGGCGACGCCGACCTCGTGGGCGTACCAGGCGGGCCGGACGAACTCGATCCTGCTCAACCCGAACGCCGCGTGCGGCCGCAAGTCCGTCTACATCCAGAACCAGGCCACCGCGGCGCTCTACATCTACACGCCGTACACGCCGAACGCCGCGGCGATGTCGAACCTCTACGGCAGCGGCGACGGCTGCTCGGCCTACGGCAACCGCAACTTCTGGCGCATGTACACCGACTGGTTCGGCGCCTCCAGCGGCAGCGGCAACCCGGTCGGCAACGTCGACGCGGTGACCGCCACCGCCACCTCGACCCTGACGGTCCGGGGATGGGCCGCCGACCCCGACACGACGAACCCCCTGCGCGTCGCGTTCTACGTCGACGGCGACGGCGCGAAGACCATCACCGCCGACGCGAACCGCAGCGACCTGGCGGGCACCCTCGGGGCGAACAACACCCGGCACGGGTTCTCGACGACCCTGACCGGGCTGAGCCTCGGCAAGCACAACGTCTGCACGTACGCCATCAACCAGGGCCGCGGCGGCAACACCCTGCTCGGCTGCTACACCCGCACCGTCACGAGCGAAGCGCCGAAGGGCGTCCTCGACTCGGTGACCGGCGGCGTCGGCACGATCTCGGCGAGCGGCTGGGTCCTCGACCCCGACTCGTCGAAGCCCGGCTCGTGGAAGATCCTGGTCGACGGCGTGAGCAAGGCGACCGGCACGGCCGACACGACCCGCACCGACGTGGCGAAGGTCTACCCGGGCGTCGGCAGCACCCTCGGCTTCTCGAAGACGATCGGTGGGATGTCCGCCGGCAAGCGCGCGGTGACGCTCTACGTGGTGGACAAGCCCGGTACGAAGTACGTCAAGGTCGCGTCGAAGTCCGTCGTCGTCGACGCCCCCACCACCGGCAAGACCGGCAAGACCGGCAAGGTCCGCGGCTCGTACGACTCCGTCACCGGCGGCGTCGGCACGGCCACCGTGCGGGGCTGGGCGATCGACCCGGACGTCTGGGACCCGGTCAAGTACAAGATCCACGTCGACGGCGTGAGCACGAACAGCGGTGTCGCGGACGCCACGCGCACCGACGTCGCGGCGGATCACCCCACCTGGGGCTCGGACGTCGGCCTGACGCTCCGGCTCACCGGACTGAAGGCCGGCAAGCACACCGTGCGCGTCTACTTCCAGGACCTGCAGGGCGGCAAGTACGTCAGCTTCGGCACCAAGTCCGTGACCGTGACCGCCGCATCGTCCGCCGAACCCGACGCGTCGGGGACGACGGGCAAGACGGGCAAGACGGGTTCGGTCAAGGGCGCGTACGAGTCCGTGACCGGCGGCGTGAACAGCGCCACGGTGCGCGGCTGGGCGATCGACCCCGACGTCTGGGACCCGGTGCAGTACAAGATCCACGTCGACGGTGTCGCCATCGCCCCCGGAGCCGCGAACGCGAAGCGGACCGACGTCGAGGCCGTGCACCCCGCCTGGGGTTCCGACGTCGGCCTGTCCCTGAAGATCCCCGGGCTGACCGCCGGCACCCACTCGGTGCGGGTGTACTTCCAGGAGCTGCCGAGCGGCACCTACAAGAGCTTCGGCACGAAGAGCGTGCGGGTCACCGACCCGCCCACCACCGGCAAGACGGGCAAGACCGGTTCGGTCAAGGGCCTGTACGAGTCGGTCACCGGCGGCGTCGGCACCATCACGGTCGCCGGCTGGGCCATCGACCCGGACGTCTGGGACCCGGTCGGATACAAGATCCACCTGGACGGCGTGGCCGTCTCGCCGGGCACCGCGAACGCGACCCGGACCGACGTGCAGGCCGCGCACCCGGACTGGGGGTCGGACGTGGGACTGTCGCGGAAGTTCACCGGGCTGAAGAAGGGCACGCACACCGTGCGCGTCTACTTCCAGGACCTGCCGAGCGGCACCTACAAGAGCTTCGGCACCAAGACCGTCACCGTGCAGTAGACGGTCACCACGACGGACGGGAGGCCTGGTACCAGCTGGTACCGGGCCTCCCGTCCGTCTGTTGGTCGCGTCGACCGCCGTCAGCGGCGTGCGCGCCGCGCCATCAGACCGACGCCGTGCAGCAGCCGGTACTCGGGCGAGCGCGTGAGGCCCTCGAAGCGGGCCGCGATCTGGTCGCGCTCCGCCTCGGCCCGGCGGCGTGCGGTGTCGTACGCGCCGACCTGCTGCTCCGACGCGACCAGGCGTGCGTTGATGTCGTGCACGCCGGACAGGTGGACGTCGCGGTCGTGCTCGGCCTGCCGGAGCGTCTCGCGCTGGGCGGTGGCCCAGCGCAGGAACGCCCCACGCTCGCCGCTCCGACCCGAGGCGGCGGCGACGGCGGCGTCGAGCGACGGGCCGACCTGCTCGGCACGGGTGCGGAACGAGTGCCGCTCGAGCACCACGGCGCGGAGCCGGGCGACCAGGGCCGTGCGCTCGTCGCGGGGCATCGCGAGCACGCGCTCGAGCGAGTCGGCGTCGTCGAACACCGGCACGTCGGACAGCCCGAGCTCGTCGAGCCCGAGCGCGCAGTCGGTGACGGGCAGCGCGCCGGACGCGAGCGACTCGTACAGGCGGGAGTTCAGGGTGCCGTACTCGGCGGCCGGCTCGATCACGTCGTCGACGACGAAACCGGCTGCGCGGTAGACCTCGGGCAGCGCGAAGTAGGACACCGCTGGGCGGAGCTCGACGCCGGCCGAGGCCTCGACGTGGTCGACGTTCGCGGCGAACCAGACGATCGGTTCGGTCGGGGCGACCTCGGCCAGGACGTCCTGCACGCGGCGGCGGACACCCCAGAAGTTGACGGTGGTGACGGCGCGGTCGGTACGTTCGCGCGGTGCGGTGGCGTCGGTCGTGAACAGCTCGGTGTCCACGCCGATCGGGACGACCTCGACGGGGCCGCTGTAGCCCGCGGCGACCGCGTCGCGGGCGGCCTCGGACGAGGTCCAGACGGCGTCGAACTCGTCCAGGTACGGCAGGGCTGCCCACTTGGCGGTCCAGTTCCGCACCCACGCCACCAGGGCGGTGCCGGCGGGGACGTAGCCGGGCACGAAGGACTCGATCATGCTGACCACGACGGCGGTGTCGGCGGGGAGCTCCTCGCCCCAGCGCGCCAACGGCCACATCGCCACGCCCCAGCCCTCGGCCCGGAGTGCCCGCGCGAGGCCGAGCGCGACGAACAGGTCGCCCTTGCCCTCGGCCGGATCGGCGGTCGAGACCGCGAAGCGGATCGTGCCGCGGGGGCCCTCGGCGTGCTCGTCGGCCGCGAGGGCCGCGTAGTCCTCGCGGAGGGGGGAGGGCATGGGGGTGCTCGGGATCACAGCGGTCACGCACGCCATTCTGCACGAATCCGCAGCGGCGGCAGGGAGTCGGTGGGCGCGCCTTGTAGGGTGTCATCGGCCCGCGGCACCCCGCTGGCCGAGCCACCTACCCGCGCCCGGTGCGCGGCAGCTGCTGGAGGAACTCGCGTGACAGAGCGCAAGCCGGGAGTCGTTTCCGTCATCCTCGTGAACTACAAGGGCACGGACGACACCCTGACGAGCATCGCGGAGCTCCGCAAGCAGGACTGGCCGCAGGACAAGCTCGAGGTGATCGTCGTCGAGAACGGTTCGGGCCCCGAGCACCTCGGTCGGCTGAAGGCCTCGTCCCTCGACTTCACCCTGATCGACGCTGGTGCGAACCTCGGGTTCACGGGCGGGTGCAACCTCGGCGTCGAGAAGTCCTCCGGCGAGGTCGTGGCGTTCCTCAACAACGACGCCCGTCCGGACACCGGCTGGGTGCGCGAGGCCATGGCCACGTTCGCCTCCGGTGCCGACATCGGTGCCGTCGCCTCGAAGGTCCTCGACTGGGAAGGCGTCAACGTCGACTTCACCGAGGCCGCGATGACCTGGTACGGCATGGGCTACAAGCCCTTCGCCGGGTCGCCGGACACCGGCCGGTGGGAGAGCGAGACCGACGTCCTGTTCGGCACCGGCGCCGCGATGTTCATCCGCGCCGAGCTCTTCGAGCAGCTCGACGGCTTCGACGACCGCTACTTCATGTTCTACGAGGACGTCGACCTCGGCTGGCGGCTCAACCTGCTCGGCTGGCGCTTCCGGTACCAGCCGAAGTCCGTCGCGTTCCACAAGCACCACGCGTCGATGAACAAGTTCGGCGACTTCCGCGAGACCTACCTGCTCGAGCGCAACGCACTGTTCACGCTCTACAAGAACCTCGGTGACGAACAGCTCGCCGCGGCGCTGCCCGGTTCGCTGGCGCTCGCCGTCCGCCGTGCCGTGGGCCGCGGGGAGCTCGACTCCACCGAGCTCGACCTGCGCAACCCCGGCGACGACAGCGTCCCCACCATCCCGGTGCCGAAGACGAGCATGGCGGGCATCTACGGCGTCGACCAGTTCGTCGAGCAGCTGCCGTCGATGACCGAGTCCCGCCGCCAGATCCAGGCGACCCGTGTCCGGTCCGACCGCGAGCTCCTCCGCCTGTTCGGCAACCGCGACGAGCCCGCGTACCCGATCGAGAACTACCTGGCCGGCTACGACAAGATCGTGCACTCCCTCGGCGTGCTCGAGGTCGGCACCCGTCGCCGCGTCCTCATCATCACGGGCGACTCGATCGGCGCGAAGATGGCCGGTCCGGCGATCCGTGCCACCCAGATGGCGAAGCAGCTGGCATCGGAGCACGACGTCCGCGTGGTCAGCCTCACCCGCTCGTCGCCGATCGACCCCTCGTACGAGGTCGTCACGGTCCCGCACCGCCACCCGCGCCAGATGGTCGAGCACGAGGGCTGGGCCGACGTCATCATCGTGCAGGGCCACGCGCTCCGGCTGTTCCCCGTGCTCGAGTCGACCAGCAAGATCCTGGTCGTCGACGTCTACGACCCGCTGCACCTCGAGCAGCTCGAACAGGGCCGCAGCGACGACGTCGACAAGTGGAACCGCCAGATCCTCGACGCCTCGGACACGCTGAACCACCAGCTCGAGCTCGGCGACTACTTCATCTGTGCCTCGGAGCGTCAGCGGATGTTCTGGCTCGGGCAGCTCGCCGGCTCCGGCCGCGTGAACGCCCGCACGTACTCGCGTGACGCCGACCTGCGCTCGCTCATCGGCGTCGTGCCGTTCGGCCTGTCCTCGACCCCGCCGGTGCACGACCAGCAGCGGGTCAAGGGCGTCGTGCCGGGCATCGGCAAGAACGACAAGCTCGTCGTCTGGGGCGGGGGGATCTACGACTGGTTCGACCCGATCACCCTGGTCCGCTCGATCGCCCGGCTCGCCGAGCGCCGTCCGTCGGTCAAGCTCTTCTTCATGGGTGTGCAGCACCCGAACCCCGACGTCCCCGAGATGGACATCGTGGCGAAGGTCCGCGCCGAGGCGGACGCCCTCGGGCTCACCGGCAAGCACGTGTTCTTCAACGACCAGTGGATCCCGTACGAGGAGCGCGGCGCCTACCTGCTCGAGGCCGACGCCGGCGTCTCGACGCACTACGAGCACCTCGAGACGACGTTCTCGTTCCGCACCCGCATCCTCGACTACCTGTGGGCACGTCTGCCGATCGTCACGACGGCCGGCGACTCGTTCGGTGACCTCGTCGCGGAGCAGAAGCTCGGCATCGCGGTGCACGAGCAGGACGTCGACGGCCTGGCGACCGCGCTCGAGACGGCGCTCTTCGACAAGAAGGCCCGCACCGAGTTCATCGGCAACGTCGACCGTGTGCGCGAGCAGTTCACGTGGGAGAACGTCCTCGCCCCGCTCGTCGAGTTCTGCCGGAACCCGATCCGCGCTGCGGACAAGTCGGTGCGCGACACGACGTCCTCGATCGAGCCGCACAAGATGCGCGTCCGCGTGCCGGAGCGCAAGAAGCTCTCCGGTGTCCGCTACGACCTCGGTCGCGCCGTGCACTACCTGCGCACCGAGGGCCCCCGCAGCGTCGCAGGCAAGGTGAAGCGGCGCCTGAACCGGTGACCCCGGGGGACACCGCCGCCCTCGTCATCGTCCCGACCTACGACGAGGCCGAGAACATCCGCGCGATCACGGCCGCCGTGCTGGCGGCGGTGCCCGGTGCCCACGTGCTCGTCGTCGACGACGGCAGCCCGGACGGCACCGGGGACATCGTGCGGTCGCTGGCCGCCGCTGACGACCGCGTGCACCTGCTGCAGCGCCCCGGCAAGGCCGGGCTCGGCACGGCGTACGTCGCCGGCTTCCGGTGGGGTCTGGAGCGCGGCTACCCGCTGCTGGTCGAGATGGACGCCGACGGCTCGCACCCGGCCGACCGGTTGCCGGCCATGATCGACGCCGTGACCGCGTCCGAGGACGTCCTGCTCGCGATCGGGTCCCGCTGGGTGCCGGGTGGCTCGGTCGTCGACTGGCCGCTCCGACGCCAGGCGCTCAGCCGCGGGGCGAACACCTACGCCCGCCTGGTGCTCGGCCTCGACGTGCGCGACATCACCGCCGGGTACCGCGTGTACCGCTCGTCGGCGATCGCGCGGATGGACCTCGGGTCGGTGGACTCGAAGGGGTACTGCTTCCAGGTGGACATGACGCTGCGCGTGGACGCCCTCGGCGGCCGCATCGTCGAGGTGCCGATCCGGTTCCGCGACCGCGTGCACGGGGTCTCCAAGATGAGCCGGTCCATCGTGGTCGAGGCGATGCTCCGTGTCACCCGGTGGGGTGTGCAGCGCCGTCTGGGTCGCCGCACGCGCCCGTAGCGCGAGGCCCGGAGCGTGCGCTCGCTTCGTGCGCAGGAACGGTCGCGTCGCGTCTACTGGGGCGACCGTTCCTGCTCACGATGCGCGGGCCCGGAACGTTCGGCGTGACGGCCTGGAGGCGCGGTGCGGGGCCGCCACGGGCCTCCGGTCCGGCGCTACACGCGCGGCAGGTGCCGGCGCCACGATCGCCGCCGCGCGGCGATCACGAGCACCGTCACGAAGAACATCAGCCCCGCGCCGTGCAGCAGGTAGCTCTCCGCCGTGCTGGTGACGGCGAGCAGCACGAGTACCGCGGCCGGCCACACGTACGCCACCCCGGGGAACGTCGTCGCCGTCACCCAGGCCCGCGCGAACGCGAGCAGCGCCGTGATCCCGAGGATGAGCGTACCCGCGAAGCCGATCTGCAGCCAGGCGTCCACGAAGGCGTTGAGGCCCGAGGTGAAGCGGACGCCGGCGGGGTCGATGAGCGTCACGTACGGCACCACCGGCTCGGTCGGCCAGGTCCCCACCCAGCCCCAGCCCTGGATCGGGTAGCGCTCCACCAGGACCCGGATCTGGGACCACAGGTCCGTGCGCGTCGCGGTGCCGCCGGCCGCCCCGATCTCGGCGAGCAGCCGGTGCCGCGCGAGCACCCCGACGGCCAGGGTCAGCAGGACGACCGCGCCGAGGACGCCGTTGACCACCGGTCTGGTCGCCGGTCGCGCGTGCCGGAGTGACCAGAGCGCCAGAGCGGTGACGGCGAGTGCGATCATCGCCAGGCCGGTGATGGGGGACTGCACGAGCATCAGGGCGATGACGGCGAGCGAGGTCGAGGCGATCGCGCGCCAGAGCGTGACGGACCGGGTGAGGAACTCGACCACGAAGGTGACCAGTGCCATGGCGGCGATGAAGCCCATGAAGTTGCGTGTGCCGCCGATGCCCTGGATCGGGCCGCCGTACGCGATGTCACCGCGGATGCCGAACGCCGGGAACGGGACGTCGAGCACCAGGCCGGACAGGACCTCGAGCCCGAGGGCGGTCACGAGCAGGATCCGGAAGGCGTCGCCCGAGGCCCGGATCACCTGCACCAGGTCGCGGCCGAGCGCCAGGTACAGCCCGAGGCCGATGAAGCACACGGTCTGCACGAGCCCGCGGAGCGCGAACCAGGAGTACTCGCTCCACAGCACGCTCAACGCGCAGTAGCCGACGAAGGCCAACAGCGAGAGGGGGAGGACCCCGTGCCACTCGATCCGGTAGCGCTGTCCCAGCAGGCTCAGCCCCGCGAGCACGAACAGCGTCACGAGCACCGCCCAGGTCCCCGCCTGACCGACGAGTGTCTCCACCGTGGGCTGGCCGAACCCGAACAGCACGATGACCGTCGCGAGCGCCTGGCTGAACCGTCCACCGGCCGAGAAGCCGATCCAGGCGGAGAGGTACCGGCGCCCGAGCACCTGTCTGCTCACCCGGCCGTCCGTCACGCGTCCATCTTGGCGCACGACCTTGTGACGAGCACACCACATCGCGGTGTGGCTGTATCGACGATGCGCGATGAGCGATCTATCCTCACCGAATGGACGTCGCGCGCAGGGTCGTCGGCGTCCCGCTCGTCGCGGTCCTCGTCGGCCTGCTCACGACCGCACTGGCCTGGTACCGCCTCGGTCCGGTGACGCGGAACACCGTCTGGGCCGAGGACGGCGGCGTGTTCCTGCGCGAACGGATCGCGATGGGGCCCGTCGACACGCTGCTGCACCCCTACGCCGGCTACCTGCACCTGCTGCCCCGGCTCATCGTCGACCTCGGCTACGCGCTGCCGCCCGAACGGTACGCGCAGGTGGTGGCACTGGCGTCCTGCGCGGTGGTCGGCGGGGTCTGCGCCCTGGTGTTCGTGCTGTCCCGCGACGTCGTCCGCCCGTGGCCGTTCCGGCTGGTGCTCGCCGCCGTCCCCGTCGTCCTGCCGCTCGCCCCGTACGAGATCAGCGGCAACGCGGCGAACCTGCACTGGTTCCTGCTCGTCCTGGTGCCGTGGGTCTTCACCTTCCGCAGCCGCTCCTGGTGGGGCGCTGGCGCGCTCGCCGTGGTCGCTGGTGTCGCCGTGCTCACCGAACCCCTCACCGCACTGTTCGCGCCCCTGCTGCTCCTCGCGTGGACGCCCCGAGGCCGAACGCCCGGCGCATCCGGTCGGTGGTCCGCGCTGCCCGTCACGGTCGTCGTGGTCGTCGCCCTGGCCGCGCAGGGCGTCACGGCCCTGACGAACCCGCGTGCCCTGGCCACGGGGTCGCCGGCGGTCGTGGACGTGCTCGCCGGGTACCTGTTGCGTCCCGTGGCGGGTGCCTGGGGTCCGGACCTCGGCGCCGCGCTGACGGCGGTGGTGGAGCACGGCTGGGCCGTGGTCCTGGTCCCCGCCGCCCTGCTGCTGGTCGTCCTGGTGGCGGCCGTGGTCGTCGGGCCGACAGGCACCCGGTGGATGGTCACGGCACTCGCCGCCGGTTCGGTCGCGGTGTGGTGGGTGGCCGTCCTCGCCAACCACGGTGCCGGCGTCCGCTGGTCCGCGCCGGTGAGCGCGATGGCCGCCCTGCCGCCGCAGCGCTACGCCGCCGCTGCCGGCCTGCTGCTCGTGAGCGCCGCGGTGGTCGCCGCCGCCGCGCTGGTGGACGCGCCCCGCTGGTCGCGTGTGGCGGCAGGGACAGGAGGCGCGGGTCGCCTCGTCGGCACGCTGGCCGGTTGGTGCGTGGTCACCGCCGTCGTCGCGTCGGCCGTGCTGCACGTCGCGCCGGCGGACACGCGGCGCAGCGACGGCCCGGTGTGGGCCGGGCAGTTGCCGGCGGCGGTCGAGGCGTGCGACGAGGACCCGTCGCTCGAGGTCGCCCGGGTGCGGTCGAACCCGTGGTCGTCCCCGGTGGCGTGCTCCTGGCTGTCGCGCTGAGGGAGCGCCCGGGTCAGCGCGTGCCGGCCCAGCGGAACTCGCGCTTGGCCAGCGGCGTGCGGGGGCCGTCGCCGGTGGACACGGGTTCCTCGCCGGTCAGCACGATGCGGGTCTTGATCGCGAGCAGGGCGAAGAGCACCCAGTTCCCCTGGTAGAGCAGGCGGGACTCGGCGACGGACTGCACGAGCAGCGCGACGACGACCAGGAGCGGCAGGAGCGACACCGGGTCGAACGACCGCGGACGCAGCGTGGCGTCGTACCCGATGCGGGTCGCGCAGGCCCACGAGCGCGACAGCGTCGTCACCACGTAGATCGCGAAGAGCACCAGGCCGATGATGCCGGTCTGCATCCAGACGTCCAGGTAGGCGTCGTGGGCCTGCAGGTAGGTGACACCCTTGCGGTGCGCCAGGTCGGCGAGCGTCGGGATGCCGGGCCACCAGTACCCGATCCAGCCCCAGCCGCCCACGGGGTGCTGGTCGATCAGCCCGAGCACCTTGCCCCAGATCTCGCCCCGACCGGTGGCGTCCGAGCCCTTGCCGAGCAGCTCGGAGACCGGACCACGCAGCACGGCCGCGGCGACGGCGACGACGATCGCACCCACCGCGAGCAGCAGGTAGCGCGGGGTGCGGCGCTCGGTCGGCACACGGCGCATCCACACCGCGACCAGGGCGACCACGGCGACCACGAGGGCAGCGGCGATGACCGTCGACGAGCGGGTGAGGACGAAGCCGAGTGCGGCGACGAGGAGCCAGCCGATCGCTTGGTTGCGGCGGATCCGGCCCTCGGCGAACTGCACGGCGACCACGATCGCGACGAGCAGGGCGACCATGGCGAGCAGGTTCGCGTTGCCCGGCAGGCCCTGGATCCGACCACCGGTGAAGAGCTCGGCGCGCGAGAAGTAGAACGCGTCGGGGACGTCGCGGTCGCCGTAGTCGGTCCAGATCGGCGCGATCGGGTGGCGGACGAACACCGCGACGACGGCTTCGAACAGCAGCGAGAGCATCAGGACCCAGCGGAGCGCGAGGCTCATGGCGTCGGTGATCCGCCGCCACGTCAGGGTCGAGGCGATCGTGAACGCCACCGCGGCGCAGATCACCTGCACGGTCAGGCTCGAGATCGTCGCGAACCGCCAGTGCGACCAGACCAGCGTCACCAGGCACCAGCCGAGGAATGCCCAGAGCGCCCAGGGGGTGCGGACGAGCGGCGGCTTCGCCCGGACCAGGATCGTGGTGCCCCAGGCGGCGACGAGGGCCCAGAGGACACCGGCCCCGACCCAGGTGAGGGTGTTCGGCACGGCGTCGCCCGCGAACAACACGAACAGGGTCGTCGCCCCGAAGGCGAACGCCTCGCGCTCCGGTACGGCCCCGCGCGCCAGCGGCCAGGTGTTCGTCACGACGCCAGGGTACCGGCCGGTCGCCGTCCGCAGGACTCCCTCGGCGGCGCCGGTAGGCTCTGGCCCATGTTCCTCGGCATCACGAACACCCCCCGCGACTACGCCTGGGGCTCGGTCACCGCGATCCCGGAGCTCCTCGGCCGCACCGTCACGGGTGCCCCGCAGGCGGAGCTCTGGCTCGGCGCCCACGCCGGCAGCCCCAGCGTCGTCGTCAACCCCGCCATGGTGGGCGGAGCCGACACGCTCCGCGACTGGATCGCCGACGAGCCGGAGACCGCCCTCGGTCCGGACCGCACCGACCTGCCGTTCCTGCTCAAGGTGCTCGCGGCGGCCGCACCGCTCTCGCTGCAGGCGCACCCCACCCCGGAGCAGGCGGCGGAGGGCTTCGCCCGTGAAGAGCGCGAGGGCATCCCGCTCGACGACCCGGCTCGCAACTACAAGGACCCGTTCCCGAAGCCCGAGCTCGTCGTCGCGCTGAGCGAGCGGTTCGAGGCGCTGAGCGGCTTCCGCCCCGTCGAGGAGACCCTCGCCGAGGTGCGCGTGCTCGACGCCGGCACCGGACGGCTCGGTCCGCTCGAGGTGCACCTGCTGCACGGGCTCGAGGACACCGTCCGCTGGCTCGAGACCGCCGACGAGTCCGCACTCGCCGTGGTGCAGGCCGCGAGCGACCTGGCCGTCGCCCTCGACGACGACCTGCTCACCCCGAACACCGCGACCGTCCGCGACCTGGCGACCAGCTGGCCGGGCGACCCCGGCATCGTGGTCTCCCTGCTCATGCACCGTGTGACGCTCGGTGCGGGGCAGGCGATGTACCTGCCCGCCGGTAACATCCACGCGTACCTCGACGGGCTCGGCATCGAGCTGATGGCGCCGTCGGACAACGTGCTGCGCGGCGGGCTGACGCCGAAGCACGTCGACGTGCCGGAGCTCCTGCGGGTGCTCGACTTCACCGCGTACCCGGCCCCGGTCCTCGAGCCGGAGCGCATCGCCGGCGGCGTCGACCGGTTCGCACCGGACGGCGTCGGCTTCGCGCTGCTGCGGGTGGACGGCGACGGCCGCCCGGCCGGCCTGAGCACGGGCGGGGTCGCGCCGCTCGTCGGACCGTCGATCGCGATCTGCACCGAGGGCGTCGTCACGCTCGTCGGCGCGCAGTCGGCCACCCTGCTCCGCAAGGGCGAGTCGTGCTTCATCACGCCGGACGAGGGCGACGTGACCGTCGAGGCGGACTCGTCCGACGGCATCACGTCGACGGTGTTCATCGCCACCGGCGCCTAGGACCGGCGCCCAGGACAGGCGTCCTGGCCGGGGACGCCGTCGCGGAACCGGCGCGGAACCGCACGCGGCGGCGCGGACCCGCACACCGCCACCGTGGCGTCGCCGACGTCCGCTAGCGTGGCGAGCATGAGTTGGCTGGTCACCGGCGGTGCCGGGTACATCGGGTCCCACGTCGTCCGAGCACTGCGCTCGGCCGGCATCGACACGGTCGCGTTCGACGACCTCTCGAGCGGCTTCCGCGCGTTCGTGCCGGACGACGTGCCGTTCGTCGAGGGCACGATCCTCGACGGGGAGCTCGTGGCGCGCACCCTGCGCGAGCACGAGGTCACCGGCGTGGTCCACGTCGCGGGGTTCAAGTACGCCGGCGTCTCCGTCGAGCGCCCGCTCCACACCTACGAGCAGAACGTCACCGGCATGGCGACCCTGCTCCGCGCGATGGCCGAGACCGGCGTCACCAAGGCGGTCTTCTCGTCGAGCGCGGCGGTCTACGGCACGCCGGACGTCGAGACCGTGGTCGAGTCCACCCCGAAGAACCCGGAGTCGCCGTACGGCGAGTCGAAGCTCATCGGCGAGTGGCTGCTGCGCGACATGGAGGTCGCCGCCGGCTTCGCCACCACGTCGCTCCGGTACTTCAACGTCGTCGGCTCGGGGGAGCCCGACCTGTACGACGCCAGCCCGCACAACCTGTTCCCGCTGGTCTTCGACGCGCTGCTCGCCGGCCGGACCCCGCGGATCAACGGCGACGACTACGCCACCCCGGACGGCACCTGTGTCCGCGACTACGTGCACGTGGCCGACCTGGCGCACTCGCACGCCGTGGCCGCACGGAAGCTCGAGGCCGGGGAGCCGCTCGAGCGCGCCTACAACCTCGGCAGCGGCGACGGCGTGAGCGTCCGGCAGATCATGGACGCGATGGCTGCCGGCACCGGGATCGCCTTCGACCCCGAGATCGCACCGCGGCGCCCCGGCGACCCGGCCCGCATCGTCGCGACCGGCGAAGCCGCCGCCCGAGACCTCGAGTGGGCGATGCGGCACTCCCTAGACGAGATGGTCTCGAGCGCGTGGGAGGCCCGCCGCAGCGCCTCCTGAGCGCCTGAGGACGAGTCAGTTGTCCCCCGGAAGGCCCACCCGAGCGGCGCGACACGCCCAAACGGGGGACATGACACGCTGGAGCGGTCAGTGCCTTCTATGATCCGCGACTTGACTCAGGCGAATGACACCGCTGTAATTACAGGCAGCGGCCGCAAGAGTTGGGGTTCGTTGTCGAGGCGGCAGGGGTGATCAGGGTGAACGGTTCCGAGTTCCACGCCGGAGTTCCGGAGGACTGGCACGTCGATCCCGTGGCGCTCGGCGTCCCCGGGGTCCGACGTCCCGAGGCGGACGACGAGGAGAACCCGCTCGCCTGGCAGGTCGACTCGCTGTGCGCACAGACCGACCCCGAGGCGTTCTTCCCCGAGAAGGGCGGCTCGACGCGCGAGGCGAAGAAGATCTGCACCTCGTGCGAGGTCCGGGCGCAGTGCCTCGAGTACGCGCTCGAGAACGACGAACGCTTCGGCATCTGGGGTGGCCTCTCCGAGCGGGAACGCCGCAAGCTGCGGAAACGGGCGTAGGAGCGTCCACGGCGCGCCAGCGCCGTGCGACTGCGCCCCTGAGGAGCCTGCGACGAGGACGCCGGGACCAGCCGTTCTCCGCCCGCCCCGCACCGCGCGGTGAGCGCGTCCACAGCTTCACGGCGCGCCGCCGTCCGCAGCCGACACCGCGCCTCCAGACCGTAGAGTGACGCCCGTCATGCAGCCCAGAGTCACCGCGATCCTCGTCGCCGCCAACGGGGCGGCCCACCTCGACCGGACCCTGGACGCGCTCGCCGCCCAGACCCGCCACCCCGAGAACCTCGTGGTCGTCGACGTCGGCACGACCGACGGATCGACCGCCGAACTGTCCTTCGGTGGGTCCGCGCAGCTCGTCCGCCTCCCGGCGGGCCGGTCGTTCGGTGACGCCGTCCGGCAGGGCGAGCGCAGCGCGCCGCCCGCCGCGACCGACGAGCCGGTCGACGAGTGGCTGTGGATCCTCGGCCACGACAACGCGCCGGCACCGACCGCGCTCGCCGACCTGCTGGGCGCCGTCGAGATCGCGCCGTCGGTCGTCGTCGCCGGTCCGAAGCTCGTCGCCGACGACGATCCGTCGCTGATCCGCGCGTTCGGCGAGAGCATGACCCGCTTCGGCCGCTCGATCGTCCTGGTGCAGGACGAGCTCGACCAGGGCCAGCACGACCGCAACACCGACGTGCTCGGCGTCACCGCCGGCGGCATGCTCGTGCGTCGCTCGGTCTGGAACGAACTCGGCGGCTTCGACCCGGCACTGCCGGACGTCGACGCGGCGCTCGACTTCTCGGTCCGGGTCCGCCTCGCCGGACACCGCGTGGCCCTCGTGCCCGAGGCCAGGGTCACCAGCGCCGGACCGATCGAGGAGTTCGGGCGCAAGCGTGTGTCCGAGGCGCGGCGCGTCCGGATGCACCGGCAGGCGCAGCTGCACCGTCGGATGACGTACGCCCCCATCGCGCTCGTCTGGCTGCACTGGCTCACGCTCGTGCCCTTCGCGGTCGGCCGCGCCCTCGGGCACCTGGTCGCGAAGCACCCAGCCGCCGTGGTCCCCGAGCTCTCCGCCGCGTTCGCGGTCGCGTTCGGCGGCGGCACGGGCCGTGCACGCAAGAACCTCGCCCGCACGAAGCAGCTCGGCTGGGCGGCCGTCGAACCGCTCCGGGTGAGCTGGCGTCGGGTGTACGAGCACCGCACCACCTCGCGCGACGTCGAACTCGCCCGCGTCGAGGACGCCCCGATCGCCAGGGCGTCGTTCCTCGGCGACGGCGGGATCTGGGTGGTCCTGGCCGCCGCGGCGCTCAGCGTCGTGACGCTCTACCCGCTGCTCGGCTCGCCGGCCCTGACCGGCGGGGGACTCCTGCCGCTCTCCGCGACCCCCGGTCAGCTCTGGCAGAACGTCGGGTACGGCTTCCACTCGCTCGGCACCGGCTTCACCGGCCCGTCCGACCCCTTCACCGCGGTGCTCGCCGTGCTCGGCTCGATCGTCTTCTGGTCGCCGTCCACCGCGGTCGTGCTCGTCATGCTCGTCGCGTTCCCGCTGTCCGCCCTCGGTGCCTGGTTCGCGGTCCGCAAGGTCACGACCCGCACCTGGGTGCCGGTCATCGGCGCGTCGCTCTACGCCATCGCCCCGTCGCTCGTCGGCGCGGTGACGACCGGGCACCTCGGCGCCGTGATCGCGCACCTGGTCCTGCCGTGGCTGTTCGTCGCCGTGCTCGAGGCGCACCGCTCGTGGGCCTGGGCCTCGGGTGCGTCGCTGCTGTTCGCCGTCGTCGCCGCCTCGGCTCCGTCGCTGCTGCCGGTCCTGCTGATCGGCTGGCTCGTGGCGCTGCTGGTCGGCTGGCGCCGGGCCCACCGTCGCGTGTTCATCCCGGTGCCGACCGCGGTGCTGTTCCTGCCGCTGATCCTGGCGCAGGCGGCACGCGGCAACCTGCTCGCCGTGTTCGCCGACCCCGGGGCGCCGTCCGCGACCCGGGCACCGTCCGCCCTGCAGCTCGCCATCGGGCAGCCCCTGCCCGACTGGAGCGGCTGGCTGCCCGCGACCTCCGGGCTGACGCTCGTCGTCGGGGCCCTGCCGATCGTGATGGCCGTCCTGGCTCTCCCGGTCGCCGTCGCCGCGATCGGGGCGGTGCTCGGCCACCGCTGGGCGGTCGCCGGCTCCGCGCTCGTCATCGCGCTCCTCGGCTTCGCCACGGCCTTCGCCGCCACCCACGTCACCGTCACCGGTGTCGGTTCCACCACCACCATCGTCTGGCCCGGCAGCGGGTTGTCCGTGTACTGGCTCGCCCTCGTGGTGGCGGCGTGCATCGGCATCGACGTGCTGCCGAAGGCCGCCCCGGTCACCGGACTCGTCGCGACCGTGCTCGCGGGGATCGCCGTCGCGCCGGCGTTCGCGGCGTTCTACCTCGGCACCGCCACGATCGAGCCGACCACGGGCCGCGTGCTCAGCGCCTACGTGAACGCCGAGGCCCAGGCGAACCCCGACGTCGGCACGCTCGTGGTCGTGCCCCAGGACGACGGGTCGCTCGCCGTCACGCTCGAACGCGGGCAGGGGTCCACCCTCGACGACCAGTCGACGCTCGACGCGACCGCGCTCCGGCTGAGCGAGTCCGGCTCGCGGCTGACCACGCTCGCGGGCAACCTGGCCAGTCGCAGCGGGTACGACCCCCGGCCGGCGCTCCGCGAACTCGGCGTGAGCTTCGTGCTCATCGACGACGCGGGCGACGACCCCGAGGCGCAGACGGTGCACGACCGGGCCGCCGGTGCCATCGGCCAGAACGCGCTCTTCACCAGCATCGGCGAGACCACCAACGGGCAGCTGTTCCACTACGACGGCGAGGTCGACCGCACGCGCTCCGGCTCCGCGGCGACCCAGGCCACCCACGTGCTGTACCTCGTCGTGCTCGGCGTGGTCTTCGGCGCCGCAGCCCTGCTCGCGGTCCCGACGGCCCCGCGCCGCCGCCGTGCCACCTCGAACGTCATCGAGGCCGAGGAACCCGCCACCACCTTCGACGAGGAGCGCGACGAATGAGCACCACCCCCTCCTCCGTCCGGCGCTGGATCGTCCGCGGCACCGCCACGGCCGTCGCCGTCGTCGTCGCGGCCGGCGCCGTCACCGCGGCCCACGCCATCGGCACCGAGTCGGAACCCGGCCGACCCGCCGGGCGCACCGTCACGCCTGTCCCGGCCGCCGCCGAACGTGTCTGCGCCGGCAGCGCACTGCGCCTGTCCGACGACGCGGGCAACGACGCGACGCAGGCGAGCACCGTCGGCACCGCCACCGTCGCGACCGCGACGACCGGTTCCACGGTCGAGCGGTCCGCGCTCGACGCCTCGACCACCGGCGGCAGCGACCCCCGGCTCCTGACGGCGCCAGCGGGGGAGACGACCCCGCAGGTCGCGGGCAGCAGCTTCCAGAGCGTCTCGAGCGGCGACCTGGTGGGGGCCGGAGCGGCCTCGTGCGACGACCCCACCCAGTCCACGTGGCTCGTCGGCGGATCGACCGAGACCGGTCGCACGAGCCTCGTGACGCTCTCGAACCCGACGGACGTCAACGCCACGGTCGACCTGGCGATCTACGACGGCGACGGGACGGTCAGCGCCCCCGGGACCACCGGCATCGTCGTGGCACCGAACACGCAGAAGGTCGTCCCGTTGTCGGGCTTCGTGTCCGACGCCGCGTCGACGGTCGTGCACGTCACGTCGTCCGGCGGGCAGATCGTCGCGCACATGCAGGAGACCGTCGTCCGCACCCTGACCCCGGGCGGCTTCGACATCGTCTCCGGCGGCGCTGCGCCGTCCCGGTCCCAGGTCATCCCCGCCGTCGTCCTCGCCGACGCGCAGGCCGCCCAGCGTGGTGACGACACGGCCGACGCGGCACCGGTCGTCCGACTGTTCGTGCCGGGCACGAAGTCGGCCCGCGTCACCCTCGGCATCAGCACGGCCGACGGCGGCGGCACGACCGTCAACGCCACCGCCGAGCCCGGCGTCGTGACCGACGTCCCGCTCGACGACTTCCCGGACGGCCGGTACTCGTTCACCGTCACGTCGACCCAGCCGATCGTCACCGGGGCGCGCACCACGACGCCCACCGACGGCACCAGCACCGGCACCGACCTCGGGTGGTTCGCCTCCGCCGAGCCGCTCGGCGACGAGACCATCACCGCCATCGCGCCGGGCGAGGGTGTGCGGCTGAACTTCGTGAACCCCACGAGCGAGGACCGCACGGTCACGGTGCGGTCGGGCGACGAACGCCGCACCCTGACGCTCCTGTCCGGCGCCACCGGGACCCTGTCGGTGCCGACGGCGAAGCAGCTCACGCTGACCGGGACCGACGGCGTCGTCGCGGGGGTCACGTACCGCGGTGCCGACGGGATCGCCGGGTTCCCGGTGCGCCCAGCCACCGACGTGTCCACGCCGGTCCGCGTCTACCCCTGACGGCTGGTGCCAGCGGCCCGGGTGGTCGGCACGGTGCGGTCGGTCCGGCTCACCGGCGGGTCGGCGCGGTGCGGCCGGTCCGCTTCACCAGTGTCGGTAGCGGTCCGGTGCCAGGTCCCACGGGTCCTTGCCGATCAGCTCGCCCACCGCGCGGAACACCGCGGTCTCGATGATGATGCGGCGGTCGGAGTCGTCCTTCTCGGGGCTCCGGTTCACCCGCTCCACGGGGATGCGGAACACGGTCACGCGGCGGGTGTCACGGTCGATGCGCCAACGTGGCATCTCGTCCGGCAGGGTCTGGTCGCTCGGCATGTCCGCCACCTGGAAGACCACGCCCGCGAGTTCCTCGGGCCACAGGCCGAGCAGGTAGTGCGCACTGTCACCGACGATGCGGTCGAACGCCTCGGCGCGGGTGATGATCGGCGCGAGTTCGGGTCCGGTGACGCTCGAACGCCCGCCACGGCCGTGCCGGGAGCGCCCCCGACCGCGGTCGACCGGGGTGACGAGGCGAGGCTTCCGACGCATCCCCACATCGTACGCGGGGACGGGTGCACGCCGGACGCTCCGCTAGGCTCCCTGACGACATGGACGTGCGGATCTGCAGCAAGGTGGCGTGTGCCAACGGCGCTTCGTCGACCCTGACGTACGACTACGGCGACTCCATGGTCGTCATCGGTCCGCTGTCGACCCGGGTCGAACCGCACGGCTACGACCTCTGCGCCCGCCACGCGGCCACCCTGCGCGTCCCGCGCGGCTGGCAGGTGGTGCGGCGCGAGCCGCTCCCGCGCGACGCGGACTGACGGCGCGCGTCCGCGACGTGGGTGGGGGGCGATCTGGAGGCCCGGGGAACGTGACCGGGATCGGCTGGTGACCCGCGCCTCCCGGCATGGAAGACTGACGGGCATGCCCACCGAAACCCGCACCGCTGCTGTGTTCCGCGTCGCCGACCTGTCCCTCGCCGAGGCGGGCCGGCACCAGATCCGCCTCGCCGAGAACGAGATGCCGGGCCTGATGTCCCTGCGTGACGAGTTCGCGGCGGCGCAGCCGCTCGCCGGCGCGCGCATCGCCGGGTCCCTGCACATGACGGTGCAGACCGCCGTGCTCATCGAGACGCTCGTCGCCCTCGGCGCGCAGGTGCGCTGGGCCAGCTGCAACATCTTCTCCACCCAGGACGAAGCCGCCGCAGCCGTCGCCGTCGGACCCACCGGCACCCCGGACGCCCCCGCCGGCGTCCCGGTGTTCGCGTGGAAGGGCGAGACGCTCGAGGAGTACTGGTGGTGCACCAGCCGCATCTTCGACTGGAGCGACGAGGCCGCCGCGGCCGGTGCCGACTGGACCGGCCCGAACCTGATCCTGGACGACGGCGGTGACGCCACCATGCTCGTGCACACCGGCGCCGACGCCGAGGCCGCCGGTGCCGCCCCGGTCGCCGAGCCGGACGCCAGCGCCGAGTGGAAGATCGTGCTCGACACCGTCGCGCGGTCGCTCGAGACCTCGTCCGACCGCTGGACCCGCATCGCGGCCGACATCCAGGGCGTCACCGAGGAGACCACGACGGGCGTGCACCGTCTGTACGAGCTGTTCCGGAACGGCGAGCTGAAGTTCCCGGCGATCAACGTCAACGACTCCGTGACGAAGTCGAAGTTCGACAACAAGTACGGCATCCGGCACTCGCTGCCCGACGGTCTGAACCGCGCCACCGACGTGCTCATCGGCGGCAAGGTCGCCTTCGTCGTCGGCTACGGCGACGTCGGCAAGGGGGCGGCCGAGGCGCTCCGCGGGCAGGGCGCCCGCGTCATCGTCAGCGAGGTCGACCCCATCTGTGCGCTGCAGGCGGCGATGGACGGCTACCAGGTCGCGCGCCTGGCGGACGTCGTCGACACCGTCGACATGGTCATCACGTGCACCGGCAACCTGGGCGTGGTCGGGGTCGACGAGATGCTCGGGCTGAAGCACCTGGCGATCGTCGCGAACGTGGGGCACTTCGACAACGAGATCGACATGGCCGGGCTCGAGGCGCTGCCCGGCGTCTCGAAGGTCGAGATCAAGCCGCAGGTGCACGAGTGGCGGCTGCCGACCGGGCGGTCGATCCTGGTGCTGTCCGAGGGGCGGCTCATGAACCTCGGCAACGCGACGGGCCACCCGTCGTTCGTGATGAGCAACTCGTTCACGAACCAGGTGCTCGCGCAGATCGAGCTGCACACCCGGCGCGACGAGTACCCGACCGGCGTGTACGTGCTGCCGAAGCACCTGGACGAGAAGGTCGCGCGCCTGCACCTCGACGCCCTCGGGGTGCAGCTGACGTCGCTGCGTCCGGAGCAGGCGGCGTACATCGGTGTCCCCGTCGAGGGCCCCTTCAAGCCGGACCACTACCGCTACTGAGCTCGGCGTTCCTGCGCTCCCGCAAGACACCGGTGTTCGCACGTTGCACCCCGGCACGCGGGTGTTCGGCGCGCGAACACCGGTGTCGTGCGAGCAGCCCGCGCCGCGCGCTGCGTCAGCGGGGGAAGCCCGGCGGGCGCGCCGACGCCGTGGACCCCGCTGCGGTGAGCAGCTCGGCGCGGGCGCCCAGCGCCCGGACGTCCCGACGACGACGCAGCACGACGACCCCGGCCAGGAACACCTCGGGCGGCACGGGCGGCACGGGGTGGGCGAACGCCGACACCTCGGCCGCGAGCGACCGCGCCGCTGCCTCGCGCAGTTCCGGTCGCATCAGCGCAGCCCCGCGGAAGAACGCGCCGAGCCGGTTCTCCAACCGCTGCGGCAGCGCCGAGACGTCCGCGACGCCGGCCCACGCCGTCAGTTCCGGCGGCAGGAGCACCTCGGGGTCGCGCTGTTTCGGCAGGCGCTCGTGCTGCACGATCGTGCCCGCGAGCAGGTCCCCGAGGCGCCTCGGCCGGGTGCCGAACAGTGCGACGAGCAGGGCGACCGACCCGAACGTCATCCAGAGCTCGAACAGGCCGACGAGCGACCGGGTGAAGGCGTGCCGGAACCCGATCGAACCGCCGTCGAGCCGGACCACCCGGGTGCCGGTGGCGAACCGTCCGACGCTCCGCCCCTTCGTCACCGTCTCGACCGCGGCGGGGACCAGCACCAGCACGACGACGAGCAGCACGATGTTCAGCGCAGCACCCCAGGCGGGTTCGAGGCCCCGCGGCCAGAGTCGTGCGACCCCGAACATCGCGAGCACGAACAGGACGAGGACGCACAGGCCGTCCAGCAGGGCCGCTGCGAGCCGCAGCACGAGTCCGGCGGGTTGGACGTCGAGCGCGACACCCTCGCCCACCACGAGCTCGTCGGCGGTCTCGTCGAGATCGCGCGAGAACCGGGCGTCGGCGAGGTCACGCGGCGTGCGGGGCTTCGGCATGGGATCATTCTGTCGGAGATCGCGCGACCTGAGGGGGAACTCGTGGACCTGGATGCCTACGCCGAGGTGCATCGTGACCGGTGGCAGGAGCTCGACCGGCTGGCGCGTGCCCGGCACCGGTCCGGTGCGGACGTCGACCGGCTCGTCGCCGGCTACCAGGAGGCCGCCACCGACCTCGCCCGCATCCGCGGTGCCGCACCGCGCACCGTGACCGGCGACCGGCTCTCGCTCACGCTGTTCCGCGCCCGACTGCGCTTCACCGGCACCCCCGTCGACCCGCTGACCGCGGTCGCACTGTTCTTCACGCGGCAGCTCCCCGCGGCGCTCTACCGGATCCGCTGGGTGACCATCTGGGTCGCGCTCGCCACGGTGGCGATCGGGGCGATCGTCGCGATCTGGATCACCACGACCCCCGGTGCGACGGCGACCTTCGGCAGCGACGAGGCCCTGCGCCGGTACGCCACGCAGGACTTCGTCGACTACTACTCGAACCGCGGTCTCGGGGCGTTCACGGCGCAGGTCTGGACGAACAACGCGTACATCGCCGCGACGATGGTCGCCTTCGGAATCACCGGGGTCTTCGTGCCGTTCTCGATCATGCAGAACGCCGTCAGCCTGGGGGTGTCCGCGGCGATCATGCACTCCCAGGGACGCCTGGCCGACTTCTTCCTCTACATCTCCCCGCACGGGCAGCTGGAGCTCTACTCGGTCTTCCTGGCCGGTGGCGCGGGGCTGATGATCTTCTGGTCGTGGGTGGCACCGGGCCCCGGTCGCACCCGCGCCCAGGCTCTCGCCGAGGACGGCCGGGCACTCATCACCATCGCGATCGGCCTGACCCTGACCCTGCTGCTGTCCGGCATCGTCGAGGGCGTGGTGACGCGGCAGGACTGGCCGTGGCCGGTCAAGATCGGCATCGGCACGCTCGCCCTGGTCGCGGTGCTCGCGTACCAGTGGGTGCTCGGCGGTCGCGCCTACCGGGCGGGGGAGCGCGGCGACCTCGAGGAGTTCGAGCGCGGCTCCACCGCCCTGGTGGCCGGCTAGGGCCTGCCCCGGTTCAGAGTCGGCCGGAGGCCTTCGCCCGGATGTAGGCGTCGGCGACGAGCGGCGGGACGTCGGCCGGCGCGCCACGGACGACCTCGGCGCCGGATCGGCGTGCGACGTCGGCCGCTCCGTCCGCGTCGAGCAGCGTGCGTTCCGCGGCGGCGCGTCGGTAGACGTCGCGCTCCGCGCCGGTGGGGAGGCCCGGCACCCGTCCGCCCCGCGCGGTGCGGATCGACGTGGTCGGGTCCACCCCGCCGTGTGCCATCCGCTCGACGGCCGGGTCCTCGATGCTCGTCACGACCACCGCGTGCCGTCGGGACAGCCGGGGGAGCACGGCGAGCAGGTCACCCGAGGCACCGACGGAGTCCAGGCTCGAGGCGAGGACGACCAGTGCGCGCGAGGTCGTGATCGAGTCGACGAGTGCGGGCACGGACGCCCAGTCGGTCGCGGCGAGCCCGGGTTCGGCCATCGCGAGTGCTTCGCCGAAGCGCTGCACGACGTCGGTGCGGGTGGCGCCGTGCACGCGGTCGTGCGCGGTGTCGTCGAGGACGACCAGGTCGACCCGGTCACCGGCGGCGGCAGCGAGCGCGCCGAGGAGCAGCGCCGACTCGATGAACGTGTCGAGCCGTGGCTCGTCGGCGACACGGCCGGCACCCGCTCGCCCCGCGTCCACCACGACGACGACGCGCCGGTCCCGCTCCGGCCGCCACGTGCGGACGACGAGGTCCTGTCGCCGAGCGGTCGCCCGCCAGTCGATGGAGCGCACGTCGTCACCGCGGACGTAGTCGCGCAGCGAGTCGAACTCGGTGCCGTGCCCGCGGAGCTGCAGGGTGGTCTCGCCGTCGAGCTCGCGGAGCCGTGCCAGGCGTGACGGCAGGTGCCGCCGCGACCGGAAGGGCGGCGTGACGACGAGTTCGCCCGGTGCTGCCACGACCCGCTGGCGTGCCGCGAGGCCCAGGGGGCCGAAGGACCGCACGGCGACCCCGGTGGTTCGGCGTCGGCCGCGGCGGAACGGTGTGAAGCGCATCCGCGCCGTCCGTCGCTCCCCGCCGGGCACCGTCATCCGGATCCGCCGGGGGCGGTGGCCGGCCGACGGCTCCCACATGTCGCGGACCGCGCCACGGACCGTCCGGGTCCCGTCGTTCGCGAGCACGAGCGTGCCGTCGGCGGTGCTGTCACGTCGGGCGAGCCGCGGCATCCGGCGTTCCACCCGGACCCGGCGCAGGTCGGCGGCGAGCAGGACGTCGAGCACGGCGGCGAGCAGCACCACCCCGACCCACGCCAGACCGGCCCACCCGCTGCCGAGCAGCACGGTGGGGACGAGGGCGACGGCGAGGAGCGCGACGAACCGACCGGAGACCGCCACTAGATCGGCACCCGCACCTGCTCGAGCACCTGCTGGAGCACGCCGTCGGCGCCGACGCCCTCGAGCTCGGCGTCCGCGGCGACCCGCAGGCGGTGCCGCCAGACCGGCAGCGCCATCGCCTGCACGTGGTCCGGGGTGATCGCGTCGTAGCCGGTGAGCCACGCCCAGGCCTTCGCGGCCGCGAGCAGGGCCGTCGCGCCACGGGGGCTGACGCCGACCCGGACCGAGGGCGCCTGACGCGTGGCCCGGGCCAGGTCGACGATGTAGGCGAGCACGTCGTCGCGGGCACCGACGCCGCGGACTGCGCGCTGCGCCCGCACGACCTCGTCGACGCCGACCACCGGGGTGATGCCGGCCGACCGCACGTCGCGCGGGACGAACCCGTCGGCGTGGCGTCGGAGCACCTGCCACTCGACGTCACGCGGGGGGATGTCGAGGGTCAGCTTCATCAGGAACCGGTCGAGCTGTGCCTCGGGGAGCGTGTACGTGCCCTCGAACTCGATCGGGTTCATCGTCGCGGCGACGAAGAACGGGTCGGGCAGCGCACGGGCGTCGCCATCGACGCTGACCTGGCGTTCCTCCATCGCCTCGAGCAGGGCCGACTGGGTCTTCGGGGGCGTCCGGTTGACCTCGTCGGCGAGCAGGACGTTGGTGAACACGGGGCCCTCGCGGAACGGGAACGTGCCGGTCGACGCGTCGTAGACGAGCGATCCGGTGACGTCGCCGGGCATCAGGTCGGGCGTGAACTGGATGCGCTTCGTGTCGAGCGTCATCGCGGCGGCGAGGCTGCGCACGAGCAGGGTCTTGGCGACACCGGGGACGCCCTCGAGCAGCACGTGCCCCTGGGCGAGGAGGCCCACGATCATGCCGGAGACCGCGCCCTCCTGGCCGACGACGGCCTTGGCGACCTCGGTGCGGACCCGGCCGAACGCGTCGCGCAGGTCGGTGCCGGCGGCGCTCGAGTGGTCGGGCTCCGCCGCGGCGTGCTCGGTGGTGGCAGGGGGCAGGTCGGTCACGGTCGTGCTCCTGGTCGGTCGGGGTCAGAGGTCGGGTGGTCGCCGGAGGTCACCCGGCGGACGGCGCGTTCGAGGTCGTCGAGCGCCGCGGTGCCGTCGACGAGCGCGCGGTCGTCGTCGGTGGTCCCGCCGACGAGCACGGCGCCGACACGGGTGTGCGGCATGCCGGTCGCCTGCGCAGCGGCGCGGACGACCTCGTCGACGTGGGCGGAGCGGGGGAGCCCGAGCAGCCGGGCGATCCGTCGGACGGCGGCGACGCGCAGGGTGTCCAGCGCGTGGGTGCGGTCCCGCGTGCGGGCGTACATCCGGGCGCGTCCCTCGGTCGTCTCGGCGGCCCGGACGACGACGGGCAACCGCTCGACGACGAGCGGGCCGAGGCGCCGACCACGCCAGACGCCCGCAGCCACGGCGACGAGGGCGAGCAGGGCGAGGGCACTCGGCACCCACGGCGGGGCGAGCTCGCCGAGGGTCGGAGCGGCGTCGGGTGTCCCGACCGTCGGGGTGTACCAGACGAGCCGCTCGTCGCCGCCGAGCAGCCCGAGGGCCAGCGCGGCGTTCCCGGCGGTGGCGATGGTGTCGTTCCGGAACGCCGAGGTGGTGCCGACCAGCGTCACGTCACCGCCCGGCGTGGTGGTGCGGACGAGGCCCCAGACGCGGGAGTCGCCCGCACCGGTCGGCGCGCACCGCTCGGCGCTCTCGTCCTGCACGGTGTACCCGGAGCCTGCGGTCGTGACCCGCGCTGCCGAGGCCGCCGCGGGGATCCCGCACGAGGTCGTCGAGACGGTGGCGTTGCCGTCGATCTGGCCGGGCGGGTCGATCGGGAAGCCGAGCAGCGCGTCGAGGCCGGCGCCGCTCGTCCCCACGACCACGACGTGCCGGGCGGTGCGCGCGATCCGTTCCGCGACGGCGGGGTCGAGCGCGCCGTCGGCGTCGTCGATGAACACCGTGCCGCCGTCGAGCGCGCCGGTGCCGTCGAGGGTGTCGGTCACGGTGACCGCGGTGCCGCGCTGCTCGAGGACGCGCACCAGGGCGGCGGATCCGCTCGCCGTCGTCGAGGTCGGGTCGAGTGCGCGCGGTGCGCCCTTCTCGGTGCCCTGCACGACCGCCGTCAGGGCGGCGAGCAGGACCCCGACCAGGACGATCACGACCCAGAAACCGAAGCGGAACCGGCGTCCCTCGGCCGGACCGGAAGCCGGATCCGAGGCCGGAGCCGAGGCCGGAGCCGAGGCCGGGGCCGAGGCCGGGGCGGCGCTCGTCCGGGTGGCGGTGTCGGCCGTCATGCCGGCACCACCGGTGCCTCGACCCGCGCCGGGCGGGCCTGTCGGACGGTCTGCTCGGTGTCGAGCACGCGGAGGGCGGTGTCCTGGTCGGCCTCGGCACCGAGGTACCGGACCGCGTCGAAGGACGTCGCCGCGGCGTCGAGCGCACCGGCTGACGCGGGGAACGGCACGGCGCCGCGTGCGGCGATCGTGCGGGCGGTCGCACCGGGCACGTCGGGCACCAGGTCGCGCTCACCGAGTCCGCGGGCGATCGCGCGGAAGCCGTCCAGCACCGCTGCCGACCAGTCGGCGCGGCGCACTGCGGCCTGGGCCGCCTCGAGGAGTTCGCGGGCGGAGCGCAGGTCGTCGGCGTCGAAGACCCCGCCGGTGTCGCCGTCGCCGGCCCGGGCGCGCCGTCGGGGGAGCCCCCGCGCGACGACGACGAGCACGACGACCGCGACGAGCACCACGATCGCGATCACCAGCGCGGTGCGGGCCGCGGCGGGGGAGTCGAGACCGTCGGCGCGGAGCGAGCCGAGCCAGTCGAGGAAGGACCGCGAGGCACGGTCCCACCACGTCGGCTGGGCACCGTCGTAGGCGGACCGGTCGAGTTCGCGTTCGAGCAGACGACGCGCCTCGTCCGGGTCGACCGCCGTCACGCGTTGCCGTTCGGCGGCGACTGGCCCGGACCCTGCTGCCAGGGCGGCTGCTGCGACTGGGACTGCGGCTGTTGCTGCCCCGGCTGCCACGGCTGCTGGGTGGGGTGCCACTGCGGTTGCTGCTGCTGTGCGGGTTGCCACTGCGGTTGCTGCTGCCCGGACCACTGCTGCTGCCCCGGCCACTGCTGCTGCTGCGCCTGCCACTGCTGGCCGCCCCACTGCTGCTGCGGGGGCCACGGCGGCCGCGCGACGGGCTCGGACGGCGCGAACGGGTCGGTCGGCTGCCCGGAGTCCAGGTGCGACGCGATCCGCTGGTCCAGGGCCTCGGTGCGGATCCGCCGGTCGATGGCCAGGAACGTGGTGACCGACGCGCTCAGGACGTCGGTGATGCACTGCACCGCCATCGCGAGCAGGCTGCCGATGACGATCGCGATGACCGCACCGGCGCCGGCGCCCGACGGACCGCCGGTCTGCCCGAGCGGGTCGAACGTGCCCCCGACGAGCACGGTGCCGACGGTGAGCGGGATCGACGCGATGGACGCCGCGAAGCCGAACATCAGCTGCACGAGCAGCAGGATGCCGAAGGTCCGCCAGAAGGCCCCGCGGGTCAGGCGCCACGACTGGGCGGCAGCGGCGAAGACCGGTCGGCCCTCGAGCGCGATCGTCGGGACGGTGAACACGAAGCGGATGCCGAGCCACACGACGACGACACCGAGCCCGAGCACGAAGAGCACGAGCGCCAGCACGAACCAGCCGGTCCCGGAGCCGGCGGCACCGATCGTCGCGAAGACCCCGAAGAAGACGAGCCCCGCGACGATCGCGATGACGACGCCGGCCGCGGTCTGCACGAGCATCCACGCGACGACCGGCCAGCGACGTCCGGCCAGCAGCGCCCACAGCCCGCGGAACGTGGCGCGGCGGCCGAGCACCCGCTGCCCGGTGTCCGCGGCGACCGGCGCGACGAGGAACCCGCGACCGAGGTAGGCGAGGAAGGGCAGCCCGATCGACATGAGCGCCGTGAGCGTCAGCGTGCCCGCGGCCACCGAGCCGGCGCCACTGCCGCCGTCGAGGGCGGAGAACATCCGCGACTGCAGTGCCTGCTGCCCGAACGTGCTGGCCAGCGTCGACAGCAGGCCGAGTACACCGCTCAGCAGCACGCTCCAGAGCAGCAGCACGCGGGCGTTCCGACGGAAGACCGTGAACGCGCCGGCCAGGACGTCGCCGAGCCCGAGCGGGCGCAGCGGGATCACCGGACGCGAGCCGCCGGACGGACCGCCCGGTCGCCCCGGACCCGACCCCGGGGCGGGCTGCGGCGGCACCGAGAAGCGGGGCGGGCCTCCTGGCTGGGGTCCGGGTCCCTGTGTCGGTCCGGACGCCGGCGGTGTCGGCGCACCCTGCTGCCCACCGCCCGGTGTGTGCCAATCGGACATGACTCCAGCCCCCTCGTCGTGTCGGACCGTGCCAGCGATGCACGTCCCACCCCCATCCTGTCGGAAAACCCCGCGCGGCGGGGCCTCGGCTATCGTGTGGGGACACGTGCCGACCACGGCACTCCCGCACGCCACCCGGAGTCCAGATCACATGACACCGCGCATCCTCGTCGTCGACGACGACCAGGCCCTCTCCGAGATGATCGGCATCGTGCTCCGCTCCGAGGGGTACGAACCCGAGTTCAGCGCCGACGGCAACGACGCCGTCGACGCGTTCCACGCCACCAAGCCGGACCTCGTCCTGCTCGACGTCATGCTGCCCGGCATCGACGGCATCGAGGTGTGCAAGCGCATCCGTGCCGAGAGCGGCACGCCGATCATCATGCTCACCGCGAAGAGCGACACCGCCGATGTCGTCCTCGGGCTCGAGAACGGCGCCGACGACTACGTCGTGAAGCCCTTCAACCCGAAGGAGCTCGTCGCGCGCATCCGCACCCGACTGCGGCCCAGCGCATCCGACGCCACCGTGCTGCACGTCGGCGACGTCACGGTCGACGTCGCCGGGCACGAGGTGCGCCGCGGCGACACCGTGATCGCGCTCACGCCGCTCGAGTTCGACCTGCTCCGGGCGCTCGCCGAGAAGCCCAACCAGGTCTTCACCCGCGAGATGCTGCTCGAACAGGTCTGGGGCTACCACTACAAGGCGGACACCCGGCTGGTGAACGTCCACGTGCAGCGGCTCCGCGCGAAGATCGAGCACGACCCGGACAACCCGAAGACCGTCACCACGGTGCGCGGCGTCGGGTACCGCGCCGGAGGAGCCTGAGCACCGTGCCGCCCTCGACGCGCCCGTCGGGCCCGGCCCGCGGTGTCAGCGGCGCCACGGTCTCGATCGGTGTCGTCGACCGTGGCCGTCGCCGGATGCGGCGCTGGCTCCGACGGGGCTGGCGCCCGATCGCGTACCTGTGGCGGCGCTCGCTCATGTTCCGCTCGGTCGCCATCACCGTGATGACGACGGGGCTCGCGGTGGGGATCATCGGCACCGCGGTCATGGTGAGCATCTCGACGAACGTCTACTCGCAGCGCCGTGACCAGATCGAGTCGGAGTCGGCCCGGGCCACCATCGTCGCCCAGGGGATCTTCGACGCGGCGACCGCGGCCGAGGACAACAACCAGTCCGAGCTCGAGACCCTGCAGAACGAGGCGCAGCAGGCGATCCTGTCGAACACGACGAGCCCCGGCGGGACGAGCATCGCGATCGAGCGGAGCCCGGGCCAGTCCACCCCGCAGACGCTGCAGACCATCGCCAGCCAGGACTTCCCGGACGCGGTGATCACCGACGACCTGCGGAAGGAAGTGGGGCAGAACACCGGTCGGCTTAGCCTGCAGCCCGTCCAGCTCGACGACGACGGGCGCCGCGTGCCGGGGCTCGCCGTCGGGTCAACCCTGCAGATCCCGAGCGCCGGGCAGTACGAGCTCTACCTGGTCTACGACCTCTCGGACGCGCAGCAGACCCTGGACTTCGTGTCCCAGACGCTGTCCATCGGCGGTGTGGCGCTCATGGTGCTCATCGCCCTGGTCACCTCGCTCGTCGTCCGGCTCGTCGTCGTGCCGATCCGCGGTGCCGCCGAGACGAGCCGGAAGATCGCCGCTGGTCGCCTCGACGAACGCATCCCGGTGCGCGGCCAGGACGACCTGGCGACCCTGGCGCGGAGCTTCAACGGCATGGCCGAGGCGGTCAGCCGCCAGATCACCCAGCTCGCCGAGCTCTCGCGCGTGCAGCAGCGGTTCGTCTCCGACGTCTCGCACGAGCTCCGCACCCCGCTCACCACGATCCGGCTCGCCGGCGACATGCTCTACGACTCCCGGCACGCGTTCGAACCGTCGGTCGGTCGGTCCGCCGAGCTCCTGCACGCCCAGGTGGAGCGCTTCGAACTGCTCCTCGCCGACCTGCTCGAGATCTCCCGCTACGACGCCCAGGCGGTCCAGCTCGACACCGCGCCCGTCGTGCCGGCGTCCATCGCCGCGGACATCGTCGACGAGTTCCGTCCGCTGGCCGAACGCGCCGGCATCGACCTGCAGCTCGCCACGCCCGGCGGCCACACCACCATGCGGCTCGACGCCAAGCGCGTCCGCCGGATCCTCCGCAACCTGGTCGGCAACGCGATCGAGCACGGCGACGCCAAGCCCGTGCAGGTCGTCGTCGACAGCGATGCGCGCACCGTCGCCATCGCCGTCCGTGACCAGGGGGTCGGCATGCCGCCGGAGGACGCTGGACGGGTGTTCGACCGTTTCTGGCGCGCCGACCCGAGCCGCAAGCGCACCATCGGCGGCACCGGGCTCGGTCTCGCGATCAGCCTCGGCGACGCCAAGCTCCACGGTGGCCGCATCGACGTGTGGTCCCGGCCGGGCGAAGGGTCGACGTTCGTGCTGACCCTGCCCCGCAACGAACAGGGGACGACCGCCACCTCGGCCATCCCGCTGCCCGAACTCGACGAGTCGTACGACGGCCCCCGCGCCGTGCGAGAGGAGTCCTGATGCGCCACCGGATCCGCCACGTCCTCGTCGTCGCGCTCGCCGCGGTCAGCCTGTTCGCGGTCACCGCCTGCGCAGCGATCCCCACCGACGGCGCCGTGCGCACCGGGCAGACCATCAAGGACGAGTCGCTCTCGGGCGTCGACTTCCGGCCGGACAAGCCGATCACCGGATCCGACCAGACGGCCATCCTCCGCGGGTTCATCGCCGCGGCCACCGGCGCCCAGGACAACTACGCGATCGCCCGGCAGTTCCTGGCCGACGACTTCGCCCAGCGGTGGAACCCGCGGCAGGGCGTCACGATCCGCGACGGCAGCGGCACCGTCGAGCGCGCCGACGACCGTGAGCTCACGTACACGATGACGGCCAGCGCCACCGTGGACGCCGAGGGGGAGTACACCCAGGCCGTCCGCCCCACCTCGTCGACGCTGACGTTCCAGTTCGTCCGCGAGGACGGCGAGTGGCGCATCGCCTACGCCCCGGACGGCATCATCCTGTCGCCGGTCAGCTTCGAGTCGGTGTTCCAGCCGCACGCGCTGTACTTCTACGACCCCACCTACCGCTTCCTCGTGCCCGACCAGCGCTGGTTCCTCGCCCGGTCCTCCACCAGCACCCGCATCGCCAGCGCCCTGCTCGCCGGCCCCGCCGACTGGCTGAAGGGGGCCGTCGTCTCGTCGTTCCCGGAGGGCACCCAACTGTCCCTCAACGCGGTGACGATCGACAGCGGCACGGCCCTCGTCGACCTGTCGAGGGACGCCCTGGGCGCGAGCACCATCGACAAGGTCCGGATGCGCGAACAGCTCAGCAAGTCCCTCGCCTCGGTCGCCACCATCTCGTCGGTGTCGATGACGATCGAGGGCGCGACGCTGTCGGTGCCGGACTCCGGGGGAGCGGACGCCCAGCAGAACCCCGACGTCGACCCCAGACCGCTGGTCGAACACGACGGCGTCGTCGGCTACGCAGCCTCGGGCACCGGCAAGGTCGCCGAACTCGGCAGCGGCGTCGGTGCGGCGATCGCCGGCCTCGACCCGACCTCGATCGCCCTGTCGGCATCCGGCACCACCGCGGCCGTCGGCAACCGGGACGGCGCGGTCGTCGTGCGCGGCAAGGACCGCCTGCGCGTCGACGCACGCGAGGACCTCGTCGCCCCCGCCGTCGACGACCTCGGCTTCGTGTGGGTCGGAGAACAGTCCGACACCCGCCGCATCACCGCGTACGGCCTCGGCGGCGACCCGCACGAGGTCCGCACCACCCTGCCGCGCGGCGACCTCGTGTCGTTCCAGGTGTCCCGCGACTCCACCAGGGCGCTCGCGCTCATCGAGACCGCCGACGGACCCGGCCTGTACGTGATGGCGATCATCCGCGGGTCCGACCGGTCACCCAGCTCGTTCGGCGCTCCCGTCCGGGTGCAGGCCGCCAGCGGCACCGCCGTCGACGCCACGTGGGTGAACGACACCGACGTCGCCTCGGTCGGACAGACCACCAGCGGCCCGAACATCGTGCGCACGACCATCGGCGGCAAGTCGAGCACCCTGCCGAAGCCCGACGGCCGCGCGACCGCGATCAGCGGGGGCAGCGGCGGGGCGCTGCTGCTCCGGATGTCGAGCGGTGACGTCCTGCAGTCCACCGGTGGTGGCTGGGACACGACGGGCGTCACCGCCGACGTGCTCGGCGTCCAGCGCTGACGGCACCCTCCTCCACACCGCACCCGGCCTGGAGGCCCGTCCACAGCCCGGCCCACCGGCCCACCGCCGTCGTCCGGTCACCGCCACGATCGTGGTCGTGCCCCCTGACGACGCCCCCACCCCGTGGCGTGACGCCCTGCTCGCCGTGCTCGGACTGTTCCTCCCCGTCGCCTGCCTGGGCTGCGGCCGCCCGGACCGCGCACTCTGCCCGCCGTGCCGCGCGGCGCTCGACGCACGCCCCGGGCGCGTCCGGCTCGTCGCCGGCGTCCGGCTCGACGCCGCCTTCGAGTACGAGGGGCTGGTCCGCACCCTGGTCCTCGAGCTGAAGCTGCGCGGCCGGGTCGACGTCGCCCGTCCGCTCGGTGGCCGGTTCGGTGCACTCGTCCGGACGGCGCTCGCCGCGGCACCGGACGGCACCGTGGTGCTCCGCGTCCCGCCGTCCCGTGCGGGTGCCCGGCGCCGCGGGTTCGACCCGGTGGTGCTCCTGCTCGCCCGCGGCGGTGTCCGGCGGACGGGGCGGCTCGTCCGGACCCGGGCCGGACGCCGGGGTGCGGGGCCCGGGCAGAAGGAACGATCGGCGGTGGAGCGGGTCGCCGCCACCGTCGGCACCCTGCGCGCGGTCGGGGTCGCCGGCCGCCACGTGGTGCTCGTCGACGACGTCGTCACGACCGGCGTGACGATGGCCGAGGGTGTCCGCGCCGTGCGGTCGGCGGGTGGTCGGGTGGTGCGCTGCGTCGCCCTGGCGAGCGTCGACGAATGACGGCTCCGTGAACACCCGGTGTCCACTGAGCGTCCGGTGAGTGTCCGACAGACTCGCCGACGCCCCGTGACGCCGAGGGTGCGCCGGGTCTAGCCTCGCGGCAAGGCGTTCGGGTCGCCGGACGGAGGCGACGCGCCGACACTGGATGGGAGCCGCCACATGGACGTGACGATCACGGGCCGGAACGTCGGGGTCACCGACCGTTTCCGCACCTACGTCGAGCAGAAGTCCGAGAAGATCGACGTGCTCGCCGACCGCGCCCTCGCCTTCGAGGTGCGCATCAGCCGCCACCACGAGAAGTCGAGCGGCAGCCAGGGCGAGGACCGCGTGGAGCTCACGCTGATCGGGCCGGGGCCGCTCGTGCGGGCCGAGTCCGCGGCGTCGGACAAGTACGCCGCCTTCGACCTCGCCTTCGCGCGGATCATGGAGCGCCTCCGTCGGGCGCGCGACCGCCGCAAGGTGCACCACGGCCGCCACCGTCCCACCTCGGTCGCCGAGGCCGCCGGCAGCGCGTTCGACGGCATGGGTGTCGTCCCCGCCGACGGCAAGCTCATCGAGGAGGTCGCGACCGGTGCGGTCCCGGTCGTCGACCAGGACACCGCCGAGGACGAGAACGAGGTCTACAGCCCGGTCGTCATCCGGCACAAGGTGTTCGAGGCCGCCCCGATGACGGTCGACGACGCCCTCTACCACATGGAACTCGTCGGGCACGACTTCTACCTGTTCCTCGACGCGGAGACCCGTCGTCCGAGCGTCGTCTACCGACGGAAGGGCTGGGACTACGGCGTGATCGGGATCGACGAGGTGCCCGCCGGCCAGGCGCAGGCCTCGGGCACGGCGGACTCCGACGCGGAGCGCGCAGCGGCGATCGCCTGACGTCCTCGCGGAGCCTCCGGTTCCGCTCCGTGTGCGCGGTCCGTTCGCGGGCCGCGCACACCCGTGTCCGCGACAGCCGCGGCGCTCACAGCGCCGAGCGTTCGCGGGTTGCTAGCATGACTGGTCGATCGGGCGTGCAGGTCGCGCGCGACGACCCCGTAAGGAGTTCACGTGGCAAACGTGCTGGAGAAGGTCCTCCGCATCGGCGAAGGACGAACCCTCCGTCGGCTGAAGGCGTACGCCTCGGCCATCAACGACCTCGAGGACGACTTCTCGAGCCTCACCGACGAGGAACTCCACGACGAGACCAAGGAGCTGCGCGAGCGGTACGCCAACGGCGAGACCCTCGACGACCTCCTGCCCGAGGCGTTCGCCGCCGTGCGTGAAGCCGCGAAGCGCACCCTGGGCATGCGGCACTTCGACGTGCAGCTCATGGGGGGCGCGGCCCTGCACCTCGGCAACATCGCCGAGATGAAGACCGGTGAGGGCAAGACCCTCGTCGCGACGACCGCCGCGTACCTCAACGCGATCCCGTCGCGCGGCGTGCACGTCATCACGGTCAACGACTACCTGGCCTCGTACCAGTCCGAGATCATGGGCCGCGTCTTCCGCGCGCTCGGCATGACCACCGGCTGCATCATCGCGAACCAGAGCCCGCCCGAGCGTCGCGAGCAGTACGCCGCCGACATCACCTACGGCACGAACAACGAGTTCGGCTTCGACTACCTGCGCGACAACATGGCGTGGCAGGCCTCGGACATGGTGCAGCGCGGCCACTTCTTCGCCGTCGTGGACGAGGTCGACTCGATCCTCATCGACGAGGCCCGGACGCCGCTCATCATCTCCGGTCCGTCGTCGGGCGAGGCCAACCGGTGGTTCACCGAGTTCGCCTCGATCGCCACGCGCCTGACCCCGGGCGAGGACTACGAGGTCGACGAGAAGAAGCGCACCGTCGGCGTCCTCGAGCCCGGCATCGAGAAGGTCGAGGACTACCTCGGCATCGACAACCTGTACGAGTCGGCGAACACCCCGCTCATCTCGTTCCTGAACAACTCCATCAAGGCCGTCGCCCTGTTCAAGAAGGACAAGGACTACGTCGTGATGAACGGCGAGGTGCTCATCGTCGACGAGCACACCGGCCGCATCCTGATGGGCCGCCGCTACAACGAGGGCATCCACCAGGCGATCGAGGCCAAGGAAGGCGTCGAGGTCAAGGCCGAGAACCAGACCCTCGCCACCGTCACGCTGCAGAACTACTTCCGCCTGTACCAGAAGCTCTCCGGCATGACCGGTACCGCCGAGACCGAGGCGGCCGAGTTCATGTCGACCTACAAGCTCGGCGTCGTCGCCATCCCGACGAACAAGCCGATGCAGCGCATCGACCAGACGGACCTCGTCTACAAGAACGAGAAGTCGAAGTTCGAGCAGGTCGCCGAGGACATCGCGGAGCGTCACGAGAAGGGCCAGCCCGTCCTCGTCGGTACCACGAGCGTCGAGAAGTCCGAGTACCTGTCGAAGCTCCTCGCCAAGCAGGGTGTGAAGCACGAGGTCCTCAACGCCAAGAACCACGCCCGTGAAGCCGCGATCGTCGCCCAGGCCGGTCGCTTCGGCGCTGTGACCGTCGCGACGAACATGGCCGGTCGTGGTACCGACATCATGCTCGGTGGCAACGCGGAGTTCCTCGCCGTGCAGGAGATGCACGCCAAGGGCCTGTCGCCGACCGAGACCCCCGACGAGTACGAAGCCGCGTGGGACGACGTGTTCGCCCGCGTCAAGGCCGAGGTCGAGGAAGAGGGCGACAAGGTCCGCGCAGTCGGCGGCCTGTACGTGCTCGGCACCGAGCGCCACGAGTCACGCCGCATCGACAACCAGCTGCGTGGTCGTTCCGGCCGCCAGGGTGACCCGGGCGAGAGCCGCTTCTACCTGTCGCTGACCGACGACCTGATGCGCCTGTTCAACTCCGGTGCCGCCGAGAGCCTGATGGGCCGCTCGAACGTCCCGGACGACCTGGCGATCGAGAACAAGCTCGTCGGCCGCGCGATCCGGTCCGCCCAGTCTCAGGTCGAGGGCCGCAACGCCGAGATCCGCAAGAACGTCCTGAAGTACGACGACGTCCTGAACCGTCAGCGTGAGGCGATCTACAGCGACCGCCGCCACATCCTCGAGGGCGACGACCTGCACGACCGCGCGCAGGCGTTCCTCAAGGCGGTCATCGACGACGTCATCGACACCCACACGGGCGAAGGCTCCCCGGACGACTGGGACCTCGACGCCATGTGGACCGAGCTCGGCACCCTCTACCCGATCTCGATCTCCATCGACGAGGTCATCACCGAGGCCGGCTCGAAGGGCAAGGCGTCGCGTGACTTCCTGGCCCGCGAGATCCTCTCCGACGCCAAGCTGGCCTACCAGCAGCGTGAAGAACTCCTCGGCGACGAGGCGATGCGCGAGCTCGAGCGTCGTGTGGTGCTCTCGGTGATCGACCGCCGCTGGCGCGACCACCTGTACGAGATGGACTACCTGAAGGACGGCATCGGCCTCCGCGCGATGGCGCAGCGTGACCCGCTGGTCGAGTACCAGCGCGAGGGCTACGCACTGTTCCAGACGATGATGGGGCAGATCCGCGAAGAGTCCGTCGGCTACCTGTTCAACCTCGAGGTCCAGGTGCAGTCCGACGGCGAGAACGCGGTCATCGAGGCCAAGGGGCTCGGCGAGGACGAGGTCTCCGGCCTTGAGTACTCGGCACCGTCCATCGACGGCGAGGTCGAGGTCCGCGACGAGAAGGGGCGCCTCGAGCAGGCCGCCACCGCTCGTGCGCAGCGTGCCCAGGCCGAGGCCGAAGCGGCTGCCGAGCCGGAGCAGGGCTCCGCGTTCGGCAACGCGGCCACGGCCTCCGGTCAGGCTGCGGCGAGCAACCGCGCCGAGCGTCGACAGGCCACCAAGAAGAACTAGCGTCCCGCGCGCGAGCGCATCGTGAGCAGCAATGGTCGGGTCCCGCGTCGGGACCCGACCATTGCTGCTCACGATGCGTGCCGCCTGCCGGATGGGAGGCCCGTGGCGGCGCCGCCACGGGCCTCCAGGTCGGCAGCGGGCACACCTACAGGACGCCGATGGCGGTCGCCTGCCACCGACCGTGCCGCGTCTCGAGGCGCATCGCGACCGCTCGCGCGTGGCTGCGCGTGTGCACGATGACCGTCGCCTCTGCGACGCCGTCCGCGGGGCGGCAGACCAGGACGCTGCCGACCCGGAGCACCGGGCGCCCTCGGGCCCGCTGGCCGGATCCCCGGGCGTGCGCCGCCACCGCGGCCCGCTGCTGCAGGTGTCGCTGCACGTCGTCGCTGATCCACCGGGCGATGCTGTCGACCTCGCGTGCCCCGGTGAGCACCTCGGCGACGCAGAGCCCGAGCGCCCGAGCGGTCGACTCGGGCTCCGGGGGACCGGACGCCGCGGCTGGTTCCGGTGCCGGTCCCACGATCCGCAGGGGCGGTGGGTGCACCGCCGTCGTCTCGTGATCGATGCGGCGTGCCTGCTCTGCCACCCCTGCCCCTTCCGTCGTTGGAGCGAGCGTATGGGGCGTACGACATACGAAATACAACGCTGTCTACCCTGTGGAGAGGGCGACGTTCTCCACAAGGCGGCGGACCTAGACTGGCTGGGTGTCGACCCTCAGTGACCTCGTCCTCGCGCAAGGCCGTTCCTCGGAAGCAGACGTGGAGTGGCTCCACCTGCTCGTGGGGGACTGGCAGCTCCTCGCCGACCTATCCTTCGCCGACATGGTGCTCTGGGTCCCGACCGCCGAGGACGGCTCGTTCGTGGCCGTCGCGCACGCCCGCCCGAGCTCCGCGGCGACGCTGTTCTACCGGGACATCGTCGGGCAGGAGATCCGCGAGGAGTGGCGCGGCCAGGTGACCGAGAGCTTCGCTGGTTCCCGCGTCGTCGACTCCGCCGAGCCGGACTGGTACGAGGACACCCCGACCCGCGTCCGCGCGATCCCGGTGCTCCGCCGCCTGAGCCCGAAGAGCGCCGAGACCACCGAACGGCCGATCGCCGTCGTGACCCGGCACTCCAACCAGGACGAGATGCGGACCCCGAGCCGCCAGGAGCTCAACTTCACCGCGAGCGCGAACGACCTGTTCGGCATGATCGCGACCGGTGACTTCCCCGACCTCGGCGCACCGGCGGGCCCCCGCCGTGGGGCGCCCCGCGCCAGCGACGGCCTGCTGCGCCTGGACACCGCCGGCACTGTCACATTCGCGAGCCCGAACGGCCTGAGCGCCTTCAACCGGATGGGCTTCGAGGGGGAACTCGAGCGGAAGTCCCTCGCCGAGGTCACCACCGAGCTCATCGGCGCCCAGCTCGACGTCGACGAGTCCCTGCCGCTCGTGGTCACCGGCCGGGCGCCGTGGCGGGCCGACATCGAGTCGAAGGGCGTCACGGTGTCGCTCCGCTCGATCCCGCTCCGCGACCACGGTGAGCGCATCGGTGCCATCGTGCTGTGCCGCGACGTGTCCGAGCTGCGGCACCAGGAGCGCGAGCTCATCACCAAGGACGCCACGATCCGCGAGATCCACCACCGCGTGAAGAACAACCTGCAGACCGTTGCCTCCCTGCTGCGGATCCAGGCACGACGCACGCACTCGGACGAAGCGCGGACCTCGCTGCAGAACGCCATGCGCCGTGTCGCCGCCATCGCCGTCGTGCACGACACGCTGTCGAGCGGGCTCAGCCAGACGGTGGACTTCGACGAGGTGTTCGACTCGGTCCTCAAGTTGGTCACCGAGGTCGCCGCGTCGCACAACACGACCGTGCACCCGAAGAAGACCGGTGAGTTCGGGGTGCTGCCCTCCGAGGCTGCGACGCCGCTCGCCCTCGGCCTCACCGAACTCGTGACGAACGCCGTCGAGCACGGGCTGGACGGCCGCGACGGCGAGGTCGAGATCGTCGCCCGCCGTTTCGACGACCACCTGGAGATCGAGGTCCGCGACAACGGCGTCGGGCTCCCCGAGGGCAAGGTCGGGTCGGGCCTCGGGACGCAGATCGTCCGCACGCTCATCCAGGGTGAGCTCGGCGGCACCATCGACTGGCACACGCTGACGGGCAGCGGCACCGAGGTGACGATCAGCATCCCGTTCCGCTGGCTGACCGCCCCCGCCGCCTAGTCCGAGCGCCGCACAACACCGGTGTTCACCGGTCGAACACCCGTGTCCCGGTGTTCGATGCGTGAACACCGGTGTTGTGCATGACTACCCCCGCGCATGCCGATCCCCGCGCGCACGACGACGCCCGCCGTCCCCGAAGGGACGACGGGCGTCGTGGTGTCAGACGACCGGGGTCAGGACGCGCGGCGGGCGCGAGCGGCGCGACGCTTCAGCGCACGACGCTCGTCCTCGCTGAGACCACCCCAGACACCCGAGTCCTGGTTGTTCTCGAGTGCGTACTGCAGGCACATCTCGGTGACCGTGCAACGCGCACAGACCGACTTGGCCTTCTCGATCTGGTCGACGGCGGGCCCGGTGTTCCCGACGGGGAAGAAGAGCTCGGGGTCTGCGGTGAGGCAGGCAGCCTTGTCACGCCAGTCCATGTGTGGTGCTCCTTGATGTCGATGCTCGAACGGCAGGCCGGGGCCGTGGTTCGGGGGATCGGAACGCTGACCATGCATGCGGCATGGAGGGGACAACTGTGGGGAGGAGTCCGCATGAAGCGAATCTGACGCCCGCGAGACGCTCGGGGGAGGAGCGATGAACCACGGGAGACGCACACCACATCGTGCCGTCCAAACGACCTCCAATATCGTTCCATACTGGTAGGGCCAAATCAAGGGTTCCGATGCTGGAGGATCACTGTGCACGACGACACCCCGAACGACACCGAACCCTCCGCCCCCGTCGCGCGCCGGTCGCCGGCGATGCTGGGGTTGCTCGTCGTGGTCGGCCTCGAGTTCCTCGCACTGGCGGTCGTGACCGTCGTGCTGGTCGTCGAACTGCTCGTCGCGCCGGCCACGAGCATCGCGTCGGGCATCGCCCTCACCGTCCTCGTCGCCATCGCTGCGCTCTGGCTCGGTGCGCTGCTGAACGGCCTGTGGCACGGCCGGTCGTGGGTGCGCTCGGGCATCATCGTCTGGCAGGTCCTGCAGGGCGCCATCGCGATCGGGGCGTTCCAGGGCGTCTTCCGGGTCGCCGCGGTCGGCTGGGTGCTGCTCATCCCGGCCCTGCTCGGCATCACGCTGGTGCTGTCGCGGTCGGTGACGGCCGCGCTCGCGCGCCCGGTCGAGTAGACGGTCTGGTCCGCCACACACAGGAGGCCCGGTGCCGGTTCTCGGAACCGGCACCGGGCCTCCGGTGCGTGGCCGGCCCTCAGACCAGGCCGAGCTTCTTCCGCAGGCTCGCCACGTGCCCGGTGGCCTTGACGTTGTAGAGCGGCAGCTGCACGGCGCCGTCCTCGCCGACCACGATCGTGGAGCGGATCGTGCCGGTGACGATCTTGCCGTAGTTGTTCTTCTCGCCCCAGGCCGCGTACGCCTTGTGCACGGCGAGGTCGGGGTCGCTCAGCAGCGGGAAGGTCAGCGCCTGCTCGTGCTGGAACGCCTTGAGCTTCGCCTGGTCGTCCTTCGAGACGCCGAGCACCTCGTAGCCGGCGGCCTGCAGCGAGGACATGTTGTCGCGGAAGTCACAGGCCTCGGTGGTGCAGCCCGGGGTGGAGGCCGCCGGGTAGAAGTACACGATGACCTTCTTGCCGCGCAGGGCGGCCAGGGAGTGCTGGACGCCGTCCTGGTCGGGCAGCGTGAAGTCGGGGGCGGTGTCGCCGGGGACGAGACGGTCGGTCATGGTGCTCCTGTTCGCGTCGTGCGCCCGCGAGTGGTCGTGGGCGCGCGAAACCCATGCTATTGTTGATTCCCGTTGCGGCACGGAAGCCGGAACATGCACCTCTAGCTCAATTGGCAGAGCAACTGACTCTTAATCAGTGGGTTCTCGGTTCAAGTCCGAGGGGGTGCACCGCAGGACGAACGCCCCGGCTCATCGAGTCGGGGCGTTCGTGCGTTCCAGGGGTCCTCGCGCTCCGGCACCTGGACACGCCCGAGGTGCGTCGGAGTGCAGAAGTCAGTCCGGACCGGACATCGGTCTGACCGGACGTCAGCCGGTGGGGACGTTAACGATCCGTTCCTCGCCGACGACGGGTTCGAGCGCGCCGGCCGACGCCGCGGCGAGGTCGGCGGTCAGCGCCCCGAGCGCGTCGTGGGGGACCCACACCTCGAAGGTCGCCGCCTGCCCGTACTCGGTCGGGCCGAGCGTCGCGTGGTGGTGCCGGACCCAGTCGCGCAGCACGTTGTCGAGCCGCCCGGCATCGGCGTGGTCGACGTCGAAGCGCACCTGCGTCAGGGCCTCGCGACGAACGGGCACGGCGGTGTCGAGCGCTTCGGAGACCGAGGTCGAGTAGGCCCGGACGAGCCCGCCCGCGCCGAGCTTCACCCCGCCGAAGTAGCGCGTGACGACCACGACCACGTCGGTCAGGTCGCGACGGCGCAGGACCTCGAGCATCGGGACGCCGGCCGTGCCCGAGGGTTCCCCGTCGTCCGAGGAGCGGGCCTGGTCGCCGAGCACGCCCGTGACCATCGCCGTGCAGTTGTGCCGGGCGTCCCAGTACCGTCGGCGGACCTCGGCGATCACGCGGTCGGCGTCCTCGACGCCGGACACGGGCGCCACGGTGGTGATGAAGCGCGACTTCGTGATGACGATCTCGTGCTCGACGCGTGCCGCGACGGTGGCGGGGAAGCGGCGGGGCATGCCCACGAGGGTAACGGCGCGGTGTCGGGTGTCCGCGCTAGCATGGCGTCCACGCGCCGGACCGACACCCCGCGCGGACACGGCTGGGGAGGAGTCCGAGATGGACACGGGTGATCTGAAGGGCGGGGCGCTCGACGCCGCCGAGCTCGCGCGCCGCCTCAACCTGCTCCTCGACTTCGAGGAGTCCCAGCGCGGTGCCCCGGTGCCGTTCGCCTCGATCGAAGAATACGTCGCGGCCCACGGCGGCTCCCTGTCCCGGGCCAAGTGGACCTACATGCTCTCCGGCGACGGCCGCCGCAACCGCGACACCGAGCTCCTGCGCCTGCTGGCCGGGTTCTTCGAGGTCGACGAACGCTTCCTGCTCGAGGACAGCGAGGTACCGGAACGCATCGGCGCCCAGCTCGCCCTCGTCCGGTCCCTGCGGTCCGCCCGCGTGAGCGGCTTCGCGGCGCGGACCTTCCCCGGCGAACTGTCGCCCGACGCGCTCCGACGCATCGCCGAGGTGCTCGAGGAGGAATCGCAGCGGGGGAGCGTCGCATGACCGACGCGCTCGTCGACGCGTTCTGGGCTCGTGGTGCGGCAGAGGGCTGGTCGGACGTCGACCAGGCCGTCGCTGCCGCGGCCGAAGTCGTCGGCAAGCCGATCGTGGTGCGCGAGGAGTCGTTCCTGGCTGCCGAGCCCGTCTGCGGCTTCGTGGCCACGCTCGAGCACGCGCACCTCGTGATGATCTCGCCGACCGCGTCGCCGACCTTCCGGTCGTTCGTCATCGGCCACGAGCTCGGGCACGTCCTGCACCGGCACCAGGAGCACGCCCCGCAGAGCGCCTACATCCGTGACGTCATCCCCGACCTGCCCGAGTACAAGGTCGAACGGGCACTGGCCCGTGGGCTGTTCTCGAACACGTACGAGCACGAGGCCGAGGTCTTCGCCGACCGCCTGGCCACCGTGATCCGCCAGCACCGCGGCCGCCCGAGTGCCTTCCGCGGGGTCTTCGGGTGATCATCGCCGTCGTCCAGGCGGTGCTGCTCCTCGTCGGGACGATCGTGCTGCTGGTCCTGCAGCGCGGGCAGGACCGCACCCTCGCGTTCACGTTCCTGCTCTTCGCCGCCACCATCGTCACGAACGTCGACCCGCTGTACCGCTGGCTCGATCCGCGGCTCGGTGGGTTCAACGTCGTGACCGTGATCAGCGACTGCCTCATGGTGGCCGGCACGAGCACGCTGCTGTGGGGCGTGGCGAAGGCGGTCGGGGCGGCACGACCCTGGCTCCGGAACGCGGTCCTGGTGTCCTTCGTGGTGGTGGTCGTGGTGGTCCTCGTCGCGTTCACCGTGCTCGACAAGCCCGCGACCACGACGACCTTCATGCTCGACGCCGGTTCGCACCCGGCGGCCACGGTCTACTCGATCGCGCAGACCGTCTACCTCGGTGTGGCACTCGGCGCGACGGGGTTCATCTGCGTGCTGCGCCTGCGCGAGGCCCGGACGACCACGGACCTGGTGGGGTTGTGGGTCCTGATCCTCGGCGGCGTGCTCGGGGTCGTCCGCATGGTCGTGGTCGTCGTGATGGACGTCGCCCACGTCGTCGGTGACCTGCAGGTCACGCACGCGCTCTCGCTGCCCTACGACGTCACCACGCCGGGAGCGGTGCTGTGCGTGGCGTCCGGGATGCTCCTGCTCGTGTTCGGGCACCGGATCTCGCGCCGACGCCGTGCCCGCAGGGTGGACGCAGCGCTGCAGCGTCTGGCGCCCCTGCACGAGCGGCTCGGGGTGGACAACGCCTACCCGCCGACCGACGACCCCGCGACGCTCCTCAGCCGCCGCATCGTCGAGATCAACGACGGGGTCCGCGGTGCACGGGCGTCCCTGACCGAGTCGGAGCGTGCCGTCCTCGCCGATGCCGAGGCCGCCCTCGAGACCGCGTAGCCGTTCGGTGCTCGACGCTGTGGGGCATGCCGTGTACAGTCTGTAGCAAGTGCTACAGATCCTGTGGCCTCGCCGGGTCGGGACTCGGCCGCGTTGGGGGCGGCCGAGCACCACCTGCCCGGTCTCGTCCCGGTCGTGGGTTGTCTAGGATCGGACCGTGCTCGTCTTCGCCGCAGTCGTCCTGTTCCTCGGTGCCGTGTTCAACGTCATCACCTGGCCGCGCTTCTTCCAGCGCGTCGCGACGGACACGCGTGCCCGTGACGCCGCCGGCAAGCCGACGACGTTCTACACGGTGCACCTCGTGCTCCTGCTCGTCGCGCTCGCCATCGCCGTCGCCTCCGTCATCGCGGGGATCCTGCTGCTGGTCTGAGCCCGCGCAGGCGGGCTGCGCGGCCCTGGTCCGGACCACCGCCGGACAGGAGGCGCGTGGCGGTGCCGCCACGGGCCTCCTGTCCGCCCCTGGCCACGATCGCGGGCCGCTTCAGCCCTGCTTCAGCGGGGCACGGCAGGATCGGTGCCATGCGTGTGCTGGTGGTCGACGACGAGGTCCGGCTCGCCGATGGGGTGCGCCGCGGGCTCGAGGCCGAGGGGTGGGCGGTCGACGTCGCGAACGACGGCGTGGACGGCCTGTGGCACGCGCGGGAGTTCCGCTACGACGCGATCGTGCTCGACCTGATGATGCCCGGCCTGAGCGGCTGGGCCGTGTGCGCCCAGCTCCGTGCCGACGGTGACTGGACCCCCGTGCTGATGCTGACCGCGAAGGACGGCGAGTGGGACCAGGTCGAGGCACTCGACGCGGGGGCCGACGACTACGTCACCAAGCCGTTCTCGCACCCGGTGCTCGTCGCCCGGCTCCGGGCGCTCGTCCGCCGCGGCGCACGGGAGCGCCCCACGGTGCTGACGCTCGGCGACCTGGTGGTCGACCCCGCGGCGCGCACCGTGGCCCGGGGCGGGACCCAGGTCGAGCTGACCAGCCGCGAGTTCGCCGTGCTCGAGTACCTCGCACGGCACCCGGGGCAGGTGCGGTCGAAGCGGGACGTCATCGAGAACGTCTGGGACGTCGACTTCGAGGGGGACCCGAACATCGTCGAGGTGTACGTCGGGCACCTCCGCCGGAAGCTCGACCGGCCCTTCGGGCGTGCTGCGATCGAGACGGTCCGCGGCGCCGGGTACCGGTTGGCGGCCGACGGTGGCTGACGGGTCGAGCCCGGGCACGCGTCCGGGTGTGAGCGGGGCCGCGCCGACCCGACCACGGCGCTTCCGGTCGGTCCGCGCCCGGACCACCCTCGGCGCGGGGCTCGTCGTGCTCGCGGCCCTGGTCATCGGCGCGGTGGCGTTCGTCGTCGTGCTGCGGCTCGTGCTGCTCGACGGCGTGCGCACCTCGGCCGAGGCCGGGCTCGAGCAGGTGTCCTCCCGGGTCGAGGCGGACGGCGCGTCCGCGGTCACCGACTACGAGGACGTCCTGGTGCAGGTGATCGGCGACGGCGGAGCGGTCCTGGCGCACGGCGAGGACGCCGACGGCGACGCCCTGCCCACCGCCGACGAGTCCCGGTGGTCCCACGACGGTGAACGGTGGCTGCTCGTCGCGGACGACGTGGACCTGCCGGGCGGCGGCGAGGCGACGCTCGTCTACGGCGCCTCGCTCGACCAGGCCGACACCGCGGTCCGCACTGCCGTCGCGCTCCTCGCCGTCGGGGTGCCCGTGCTCGTGCTGCTGCTGGTGGCGGTCACCTGGGCCGTCACCGGGCGGTCGCTGCGGCCCGTGGAGCGGATGCGCACCGAGGTCGAGACGATCCGTGCCGCCCACCCGGACGCTCGGGTCGAGGTGCCGGACACCGGTGACGAGGTCGCCCGGCTCGCGACGACGATGAACGCGATGCTCGACCGCCTCGACCGGTCCGCGGAGAGCCAGCGGCGGTTCGTCTCCGACGCCTCCCACGAGCTCCGGTCACCGATCGCGTCGATCCGGCAGCACGCCGAGGTCGCCGTCGCCCACCCGGAACGCTCCGACGTGGCCGACCTCGCCGACGTCGTCAGGTCCGAGGCGGTGCGCCTGCAGGACCTCGTCGCCGGGCTCCTCGAGCTCTCCCGCCTCGACGAGGGCGGGATCCGGGCACGGCGCCCCGTCGACCTCGACGACCTCGCCCTCGACGCCGTGGCCCGCGCACGAGCACGGGCCACGACCGGGGCAGAGGCCGGGGCCTGGTCCGGACCGGACGGCGCCGTGCGCGCGGTCCGGGTGGACGGCTCGGCGATCTCGGCGGCGCGGGTCCTCGGCGACGAGCGCGTGCTGGCCGGAGTGGTCCGGAACCTCGTCGACAACGCCGTCCGGCACGCGAGCACCCGCGTCGCCGTCTCGCTCACCGAGCACCACGGCTCGGCGGTGCTCACGGTGGACGACGACGGCGCCGGCGTGCCCGAGGGCGAGCGGGAACGCGTCTTCGAGCGGTTCGTCCGTCTCGACGAGGCCCGCAGCCGCGATGCCGGCGGCGCGGGCCTCGGGCTCGCCATCGTGCGGGACGCCGTCCGTGCGCACGGTGGCGACGCGACCGTCGTCGCGTCGCCACTCGGCGGCGCCCGGTTCGTCGTCCGCATCGCACTCGGCGGCTGAACAGGTCGCTTCAGGCCTGCTTCAGCACCCCGACGAGATGCTCGTCACATGAACTTCCGCACCCAGCACCAGAAGCCCTCCGCCCGCCGCGTCGCCGCGTTCGCCGCCCTGCCGATCGTGGCGGCCCTCGCCCTCACCGGTTGCGCCAGCGACGACTCCGACGACGACACGGGCTCGGCCGGCTCCGGCTCGGTCGGCTCGTCGGCCACGGACTCCGCCGGCAGCGGCAGCGGCACCGGCAGCGGCAGCGGCGACGGCTCGTCCTCGCCCGGCGCGGCGGCGGTCGGCTCGAACAAGGCCCTGCTCGCAGCGGTCGCCACCGCACGCGGCGAGGTCGGCTCGGGCACCGTCATCTCGGTCGAGCAGGAGCAGGGCGCCTCCGCCTACGAGGTCCTCGTCGTGACGAAGGACGGCACCGAGCACGAGGTGCACACGAACGCCGACGGCACCTCGGTCGCCGGCACCCCGCAGACCGAAGCCGGCGACGCGGACGACACGGCCGAGCACGAGCGCTTCGTCACAGCCGCCGACCTGAGCGTCAAGCAGGCCGTCGACGCCTTCCAGGACCTGCACGCCGGGACCGTCACCGAGCTCGGGCTCGACGACCACGTCGGCACGGTGGTCTGGGAGGGCGACGTGCTCGACTCGTCCGGCACGAAGCACAGCGTGCGCATCGACGCCGGCTCCGGTGACGTCGTCACCGACCGCGTCGACACCGACGACTGACCCTGCGTCCTCAGGACTCCAGCGGGGGCCCGAGCACCTTCCGGATCGCCAGCGCAGCGAGCTGCTCGTCCGGGGTGTCGAGCAGCACCCGGTAGGTCTCCTGCTCCGCGACGAACTCGACGCAGACCGCGTCCTCGTCGCACGGCCCGAGGCGCCACCCCTGCACGGCGTCCATCGGCACCACCGTGCGTGCCTCGCGCTGGTAGTCGGTCTCGGCCTCGAGCCGGTCCGCGAACACCCGGAGGCGTCCGAACGCACCCCGCCAGCTGAGCTGCAGGTCGAGGGTGGGGGAAACAGAACGGTCCGGCACCCGCTGATGGTAGCGACGGGTGCCGGACCGTTCGTGATCGCGCGGTGCGGCCTTGCGTTCCGGGGACAACCGGGGCGTGCTAGACCCCGTCTCCGTTCCGGTCGTCGTCACGGCGGACCTGGGCAGCCGGGTTGCGGACGCCGATCGGGTACGGACCCGTGACGCCCTCGCGCAGGGCGGCGATGCGCAGGATGCGGTCGCGCTGCAGGAACCAGCCGACGATGAGCAGCGGGATGATGACCACGAGGGACGCGATCGTGTACGTGCCGACCGGGTAGTCGATCGCCATCAGGACGATGACCGAGGCGAGGAACGCCAGGGTCAGCCAGGCGGTGACCGGAGCGCCGGGCAGCTTGAACGAGGGTTCCTTCGCCAGACCCTGCTTGGCCCACTGGCGCAGCCGCATCTGGCACAGGATGATCGTGCCCCACGCGGTGATGATGCCGAGACTGGCGATGTTCAGCGCGATCTCGAACGCCTGCTTCGGGACGAAGTAGTTGAGCACGACACCCGCGACGGTGAAGGCCGCCGTGAGCAGGATGCCGGCGTACGGCACACCGCCCTTCGACATCTTCGTGGTCCACTTCGGCGCGGACCCGTTCATGCCCATCGAGTGCAGCGCCCGACCGGTCGAGTACAGGCCCGCGTTCAGCGACGACAACGCGGCGGTGAGCACGACGAAGTTCATGATGCCGCCGACGATCGCGCCGACGTGCGGGTTGCCGAGCGACGAGAAGAACGTCACGAACGGGCTCTCGCCGTCCTTGTACGAGGTGTACGGCAGCAGCAGGGAGAGCAGGACGATCGACCCGACGTAGAACACCGCGATGCGGAAGACGACGGAGTTGATCGCACGCGGGATGACCTTCTCGGCGTTCTGCGTCTCACCCGATGCCGTGCCGACGAGTTCGATCGCGGCGTAGGCGAAGACGACGCCCTGGATCACGATCACCGCGGGGAGCAGCCCCTTCGGGAACAGCCCGCCGTTGTCACCCCAGATCGTGAACCCGGTCCGGACGGCCTCGCCACCGGCCTCGACGGGGAACGCGAAGACGAGCCAGACGATCGCGACGACCAGGAACGCCACCAGCGCGGCCACCTTGATCAGGGCGAACCAGAACTCGAGCTCGCCGAACACCTTCACGGCGACCATGTTCGCCGCGAGGACGACGATCAGGGCGATCAGTGCGAGCAGCCACTGCGGCGCCGCGGTGAAGGCGGACCAGTACTGCAGGTAGATCGCGACGGCGGTGGTGTCGACGATGGAGGTCATCGCCCAGTTCAGGAAGTACATCCAGCCGGCCGCGTACGCGAACTTCTCGCCGTAGAACTCTCGGGCGTACGAGATGAAGGACCCCGAGGACGGCCGGTGCAGCACGAGCTCGCCGAGTGCACGCAGGATGAAGAAGGCGAAGACGCCGGCGACCAGGTACGTCAGCGCGAGCGCGGGGCCCGCGGTGTGCAGTCGTGCGCCGGCACCCAGGAAGAGCCCGGTTCCGATCGCGCCGCCGATCGCGATCATCTGCAGTTGCCGGGGCTTCAGACCGTGCTGGTAGCCCTCCTGCTCGTGCGAGAAGTCGTTCGCCGGCGCTCGGTTCACACCCGTGTCGTTCTGCGCTGTCATGCGCGACAACCTACATGCGCTCCGGACCGGGCCGTCACGCAAACCCCCGTTCCGACGAACGGAAGCTGCTGAACGTCCGCACAGCCGACGGCGGCCCGAACCTGAACGACGGCCGTCGTCCGTTGCTTGCATGGAGGGATGGACATCCTCCTCCGACTGCTCGTCGCGACCGGGTTCGCCCTGCTCGTCACCGCCGTCGTCGCCCTGGTCCTGCACCTGGTCCTGCGGGCGGTCGCGCGCCGGGAACGCTGGGCCGGCGTGCTCTCTCGCCGGACGAAGCACCCGTTCCGGACCGTGCTGCTGGTGGTGCTGCTCTGGATCGCGTTCACCTCGAGCATCCCGCGGGACCCCGACGCCTACCCGTGGCGGGACGAGGTCGTGCACGGCTTCCTCATCGTCACGATCGCGGTCGGCTGCTGGCTCGCGTGCCACGTCGCGATCTTCCTCGAGGACCTCGGGCTGCACCGCTTCCGCATCGACGTGCCCGACAACCGGCAGGCGCGCCGCATCCGCACCCAGGTGCTCATCATCCGTCGGCTCACGGTCGCCCTGCTCGTCATCATCGCCGTCGGAGCGATCCTGCTGACCTTCGACGGGGTCGAGGCGGCGGGCGCGAGCGTGCTCGCCAGCGCCGGCCTCATCTCCGTCGTCGCGGGCCTCGCCGCGCAGTCCACACTCGGCAACGTGTTCGCCGGCATGCAGCTCGCCTTCTCCGGGTCGATCCGGGTGGACGACGTCGTCGTGGTCGAGCAGCAGTGGGGGCGGATCGAGGAGATCACGCTGACCTACGTCGTCGTGCACCTGTGGGACGACCGGCGGTTCGTGCTGCCGTCGACGTACTTCACGAGCACCCCGTTCGAGAACTGGACGCGGACCGGCAGCGAGCTCCTCGGCGCCGTCGAGTTCGACCTCGACTGGCGGGTGAGCCCGGCTGACATGCGCGCCGAGCTCGACCGGATCCTCGAGACGTCGACGATCTGGGACCGCCGGGTCAAGGTGCTCCAGGTCACCGACGCGGTCGGGGGACTGGTCCGCGTCCGCATCCTCGTGACGGCGCCGGACGCCGGCGGCCTGTTCGACCTGCGCTGCTACGTCCGCGAGGAGATGGTCGAGTGGATCCAGCGCACCCACCCCGACGCCCTGCCGGTGCAGCGGGTACAGCTCACCGAGCCGACGGCGCCCCGCCGACGTGGAAGCGGTCGCGCGACCGAGGGCGACTCGCAGCTGTTCGGCGACGACGAGCGCGGAGCGCTCTTCACCGGACCGATCCAGACCTCCGGCATCCCGGATTCCGAGCGCTGACCCGGTTGCGGCACCGGTTGCCGTGGACGGCACGGAAGACGGACGGGAGGCCCGGTGCCAGCTGGCACGCCTCCCTCGCAGGCTCGGTCGGCGCGCCCCGCGCAACGCTTCGCGTCGCCGATGAGCGGGGCGCCCGTCCGTCCGCCAGCGGGCCGCGACCGCGGCCCCTTCGGCCTTCCGACCTACTGGAGGGCCTTGACGGCGCGGTCGTCCTCGACGACCGTGCCGATTGCCACGATCGTGGTGGCGATCCACGCGACCCAGGTCAGCGCGAGCCGCCAGTCACGCGGTCCTTGTCGGGTGGTCTGCAGCACGCTGTAGCCGCTGATGAGCGAACTCCACACCGCACCGTTGAACATGAACTTGCGCACAGAGGCCTCCTGTCGTCGTGCTGACAACGCTACCGGCCCGTACATTGGAGCGCCGCCGGTCACCCGGCCGCGGCACCGGGTGAAGGAGCGTTCGTGCGTCAAGCGGTCATCGGAGCGGCCCTGCTCGTGGTCGGCGCGGTCTGCGTCGTGTTCGGGTTGCTGCCCCTCGACGACCTCGCCGTGCTCGCGGACCGGGTCCTGCCGGTCCTCGGGTTCGTGCTCGGGCTGACGATCGTCGCCGAGCTCGCTGCGGACGCCGGGGTCTTCGACCGCCTCGCCGACGTCGCCGCCCGGGTCGGTGGCGGGCGCACCATCGGCCTCTGGGGCGCGGTCGTCGTGCTCGCCGTCCTCTGCACCGTCTTCCTGTCGATCGACACCACCGCGGTGCTCCTCACCCCCATCGTGATCTCGCTCGCACGGCGCGTGGGTCTGCCCCCGATGCCGTTCGCGCTGACCACGGTCTGGCTCGCGAACACCGCGTCGCTGCTGCTGCCGGTGTCCAACCTGACCAACCTGCTCGCCGTCGACCGGATGGGGCTCGACGGCCCGCTGGCGTTCGCCGGGCTGATGGCCTGGCCCGCGGTCGCCGGTGTGGTCGTGCCGTGCGTCGTCCTGCTGGTGGTGTTCCGGGGCAAGCTCTTCGGCCGCTACACACCGGTGTCCGTCCGCAAGCCGAGCGACCCGGTGTCCTTCTGGGCTGCCTCCGCCGTGCTCGTCGCGCTCGTCGTCGCCCTGACCGCCGGGGTGACCGTGTGGATCGCCGCGGTCCTGGCCGCCGTGGTGCTCGTCGTGGTCGCGGCGTTCCGGTCGCCGTCCGAGCTCCGGGTGTCCCGCGTGCCGTGGTCCACCCTGGTGTTCGCCGCCGGGCTCTTCGTGGTGGTCGAGGCGCTGCACACGACCGGCATCACCGACCCGATCGTGCACGCGCTGCAGGGTGGAACCGGAACGGGGCCGCTGCTGCTGCTCGGTGGTGCCGGCGCGGTGGCGGCCAACGGCATCGACAACCTGCCGGCGTACCTGGTGCTCGAACCAGCTGCCGGGCACGAGGCCCTGCGGTACGCGGCACTGCTGATCGGTGTGAACGCCGGTTGCCTCATCACGCCGTGGGCCTCGCTCGCGACGCTGCTGTGGCACGCACGGCTGTCGGCCGAGGGTGTGCACCTGTCGTGGGGCCGGTACATGGCGCTCGGGTGCATCGTGGCGCCGCTCACCGTCGTCGCCGGGGTCCTGGCGCTCGCCCTCTGACGCGGGCGGGGCCGTCGCTCAGAGCCAGTCGCGGGTCTTGAAGACGCGGTAGAGCACGAGCGACGACGCGGTGATGATCGCGAGCGACGCCCAGAGTCCGCTCCAGGCGCCCTCGCCCGGGAACGCGACGTTCTGCCCGAAGAAGCTCGTCACCCCGGTCGGGATCGCGATGATCGCCGCCCAGCTCGTGACCTTCTTCATCACGGTGTTCTGCCGGTTCGATGCCAGGTTCAGGGTCGTCTCCAGCACGCTCGACACGGCGTCGCGGAGCTGTTCGACCGAGTCGGCGATCGAGACGAGGTGGTCCTCGACGTCGCGGAAGTAGGGCCGGATGCCGTTCGAGATCGTCTCCGCGTCGCCGTGCAGCAACGACGCGACGCTGTCCCGCGTCGGCACGACCAGCCGCCGGAGCACCCCGAGGGTCTTGCGGAGCCGGAACGACCGTCGCTGGACCTGCTGCTCACGGGGATCGCCCGGCTCGAACAGGTCGTCCTCGAGCGCATCGATCTGCCGCTCCAGGTCCTCGACGGTGTCGGTGGCCCGGTCGACGACGGCGTCCAGCAGCGCCCACACCAGCCACGGCACGCCGTGTCCGGCCATGTCGGCGTTCGCGCTCAGACGGTGCTCCATCCGGGCGGTGTCGACGTCGGACCCGTGGATCGTGACGAGGGCGCGTTCCGTCACGAACGCCTTGACCTCGTGCGTGATCAGGTTGCCGGCGTCGTCCGTACCGCCCACGTCGTAGACGACCAGGAACAGGCTGTCCCGGTACCGGTCGAGTTTCGGGCGTTGGCCGTGCTCGACGGCGTCCTCGACGGCGAGGGCGTGGATCCCGAGTTCTTCCTCGATCTGCTCGAGGTCGGCCGACGTCGGGTCGGTGTGGTCGATCCACACGAAGGTGTCCGGGTCGGCGACGAGGTCGGAGATCCGGTCGACGGGGAAGTCCCGCTCGACCGTGTCGCCCTTGCACCACGCCCGTGTCCTGACCATGTCCGTCAGCCTACTGAGACGGCCGACCCGCGAGGATCGCGGGTCGGCCGTCGTGGTGCCGGGGAGTCGGTGCAGCGACTCCCGTTCAGCCTGAGCCGATCAGTCGGCTCCTGCTCAGTACGCCGAGACGAGCTTGCCGTCCTCGACCTTCAGGTACTCGCTCACGCTGAACGAGTCCTCGCCGCGCTTCTTGTCACCGAGGTAGGACTTGTAGTCGTACGAGACGCTCCCGTCCTTCGTGCTCGTCACCATCACGGTGCCGGAGCGTGATGCCTCGACCTCCAGCTCGGGCATCGACGTGACGTCGTACCGCACGCCGCCGTCGGCGTCGTACGGTCCGTACCAGGGGCAGCCGCTCAGGGCGCGGAGCTCGGTCTTCTCGGCGCAGTCGTCGATCAGGTCGGACACGTACTGCTCGGCGTCCTGCTCGAGGGCCTTGGTGGCCTTCGGCGCGAAGTCGACGTAGCCGGACGAGACCGCCCCGACGCTCACCTTCTCGGTGCCGCCGGTGAAGTACTTCGACCCGCCGACCGAGACCTCGTAGCTGCCGGGGTAGGCGAGGGACGTGAACTTGCCGTCGCTGATCTTCCCGATCTCCTTGCCGCCGACGGTCACCGGTGCACCCTCGAGCACTTCGGACGCCGTCAGGGTCACCTGCTGGGCGAGCGGCTGCGTGACACGCCACTCGTCCTTCACCAGGAACGAGGTGCCGGTCCGGCGCAACGTCACCTGACCGGAGCGGTTCTTGCCGTCCTGCGTGTAGCTCAGGGTGGCGATCGCCGAGTCCCCGGTCTGGGCGACCCGCCCGACGTGGATGTCGGACGGACGGTCCTTCGCGCTCCGCAGCACCTTCGTGTCGAGCATCGCGGCGTCGTCCGGCACGTCGCTCAGGTCGGCGGCGGTGTCGGCGTCACCGCTGGCGATGGCCTGCACGTACGACTTCACCGTCGGGGCCGGGCCCCACACGTTGGCGCGGAGGACGCTCGTCGTGACCGCACCCGCGACGACGACCACGATCACGGCACCGCCGGCGATGAGCGAACGGACCAGGATCTTCTTGGCCCGCGGGGACATCGGGGCGGGGGCCGGGGCGCCGCCGCCGATGAACGGCTGCGACCCGTACGCCGGCTGACCACCGGACGCCGGCTGCGCCCCGTAGGGCGGCAGGTTGCCCGCGCCGTAGGGCGGCTGCGACCCGTACGCGGACTGCGGGGCGGACCCGGACGGCGGGTACGGCGCCTGCTGGTCGGCGGCCGGGGGAGTGGTCCACGCGGCGGCAGCCGGATCGCCGGCAGCCGCCGGAGCACCCGATGCACCGGGAGCATCCGGCACACCGGGCGCGGCAGGCGCACCGGGAACGGTCTGGTCGGCGGGAGCCGCCGGGGCAGCGGGCATGCCCGTGTCGGCGGGGGCTGCGGCCGGGAACGCCTGCGGCACCACGGGGCGGGGGTCCGCCCCGACCACACGCGACGTGCGGAGCACCACGGCACCGCCGAGACGGGGCAGGAGCACCGGAGCCAGGTACCGGGCGACGACCTCGATCGCGCCACCCCACAGGGCGAAGACGATCGGCGTCCAGGGCGCGATGCCGATCGACCCGGACCCGTCCACCGAACTCGTGCTGCTCACCTGGTACGAGACGACCCCGGTGCCGAGGACGAAGAACAGCAGGCCGAGTGCGAACCACACGAGCGGCGTGACGACCCAGTCCAGTGTCGAGCGCATCCGGTCGTTGCGGCGGACGGCGAGTGCGAGCCCGGCCATGATCGAGGTGACGACGACGAACAGCACGACGAGCCAGGTCCAGCCACCCGCTCCGCCGAACACCGAGGCGCTGTCGCTGGCGGACCCGAAGCCGGACGTGCCCACACCACCGAAGAACCCGAGCGCCGTGAGCCCGATCGCGACGTTGCCGAGCAACAGCGGCAGCGCGGAGCCGTAGGAGGGCTGGGCGATGAGCGCGACGACGATGACGACGACGGCGACCAGCACGACGAGGACCGTCAGCTGCGACGCGGCGACGCGGAGCGTGCCGAGCAGACGGACGGCGAAGACGCTGCGACCGGCGAGCACGGAGGGCCGAGCGAGGAGCGCCGCCAGGGCACCGATGACGAACGCCCCGAGGATGCTGCCGACACCGACGGCGTGCACCGGCTCGATGACCGCACCGGACACCGACGGGAACCGGATCGCGAACAGTGCGGCCGCGACGTTCGTGAGCACCGTGGTCACCAGACCGGAGACCACCGCGGTGACGAGCACCTGGGAGCGACCGAGTGCACGGCTGCGGATCCGCCGGGTGAGCACGACGGCCAGCACGACCTGCGCGGCGAGCACCAGCGCCGGCACCACGGCGAGCGAGCCCGATCCGGAACCGAGGAACCCGATCGACCCGGACAGGTGCAGCCGGCCGAGGTCGGCGAGGGCGACGAGCTGCGCCGGCGCACCGAGCAGGACGCTCACGCCGGAGAGCAGGGACTCCACGTCGGGGGCCTGACCCGCGCCGAGGTCGGTGCCGGACCCGGTGGACGGAGCGGCCGAACCGCTGCCGCCGGACGCGAGCAGCCCGACGGTGATGAGCAGGGAGAGCCCCGCGACGACGTAGGCCGCGACCCAGCCGCCGACGGCGGCGAGGACGGCCGCCAGCCAGTCGCGACCGGACACGGACCGCAGGAAGCGACCGAACGCATCGGACGGCTGCGCGGCGGGGGCGGGCTGACCCGGCCACTGCTGCGGGCCTCCAGGCTGCTGTTGCTGCTGCCAGGCGGGCTGGCCGTTCCAAGCTGGCTGGCCGGGGCCGGGCTGGCCATTCCAAGCCGGCTGGCCGGGGCCGGGCTGGCCACCGGGCTGCGACGGCGGGACGGGCTGGTTGGGCGGGTTCTCGCTCACGGCTGGGGGTCCTCTCCGACCGGGAGGCCGGCGCCGCACTCCAGCACCCGTGTCCCCCCGACACGTGCCTGCAGCGTAGCGGAACCGCCGATCGCCCGTGAATGTGCTGTCCCCACGCTGGTAACTTCGGCAGCGCACCCGGCGCAGCACGCCGGACCCGGGTCGCCGGACCCGGCACACCACGCCGGCCGACGCACCGACGCACCCGACGCACCCGACGCACCCGGCTCCGGCCGGGCGGAACGGAGATCACACCACCCCATGCCTGCAGACCGCACCGAACAGACCCGCTACTCGTTCGTCGTCGCCTCCAACCGTCTCCCGGTGGACCGCGTCGTCGACCAGGACGGCAACGAGGGCTGGCGGCACTCGCCCGGTGGCCTCGTCACCGCCCTCGAACCCGTCATGCGCGCGAACGACGGAGCCTGGGTCGGCTGGGTGGGGCAGGCCGAGGTCGAGGTGGCACCGTTCGACAACGAGGGCATCCACATCGTGCCCGTGCCGCTCTCCGACGATGACGTCGAGGAGTACTACGAGGGCTTCAGCAACGACACGCTCTGGCCGCTGTACCACGACGTCATCGAGCACCCGAGCTACCACCGCGACTGGTGGAACGCGTACAAGCGGGTCAACGAGCGCTTCGCCGAGCAGATCGCCGAGATCGTCGAGCAGGACGGCATCGTCTGGGTGCAGGACTACCAGCTGCAGCTCGTGCCGGCCCTGCTCCGGGCGAAGCGTCCCGACCTGACGATCGGCTTCTTCAACCACATCCCGTTCCCGCCGGTCGGCATCTACGCACAGCTGCCGTGGCGTGCGCAGATCCTCGACGGGCTGCTCGGCGCCGACGTCATCGGCTTCCAGCGTCACGACGACGCCAGCGACTTCCTGCGCGCGGTGCGGCACATCAAGGGCTACACGACCAAGGGCACCACGATCGACGTCCCCGTCGACGACCCGGCCGCCCCGCGCAGCCGCAAGGGCATCACGGTCCGTCACGTCGAGGCACGGCACTTCCCGATCTCGATCGACGCCGAGAGCTTCGAGGCGATCGCCCGCAAGCCCGAGGTGCAGGAGCGTGCGCGGGAGATCCGCGCGAGCCTCGGCAACCCCAAGACGGTGCTGCTCGGCGTCGACCGGCTCGACTACACCAAGGGCATCCGGCACCGCATCAAGGCCTTCGGTGAGCTGGTGGAGGACGGCCGCATCGCGGTCGAGGACGCCACCCTCATCCAGGTCGCGAGCCCGAGCCGCGAGCGTGTCGACTCGTACGCGGCGCTCCGCGACGAGATCGAGCTGAGCGTCGGCCGCATCAACGGCGACCTCGGTGTCATCGGCCACCAGCCGATCTCGTACCTGCACCACGGCTACCCGCGCGAGGAGATGGTGGCGCTGTACCTGGCCGCCGACATCATGCTCGTCACGGCCCTGCGGGACGGCATGAACCTCGTCGCGAAGGAGTACGTCGCCGCCCGGTTCGACAACGACGGCGTGCTGATCCTGTCCGAGTTCGCCGGGGCAGCCGACGAACTCAAGCAGGCCGTGATCGTCAACCCGCACGACATCGGTGCGCTCAAGGACTCGATCGAACGTGCGATCCAGATGCCGCGTCGCGAGCGGTCGACGCGCATGCGTGCGCTCCGCAAGCGGGTCCGCGACAACGACGTTGCGCGCTGGTCGCGCTCGTTCCTCGAGGCGCTCGACCGCCACGCGCCGCGGAACGCCCAGATCGACCCGTCCGCCGCCGACCCGCGCGAGCAGCACCGTGAGGCGCAGACCGACAACATGTCGATCTTCGACCAGGACGCCCAGTCCGCCAGGGCTGCCGAGGACACCCGGGAGGCACGTGATGACTGAGACCACCACCGACCAGTCCGCCATCGACGCGGCCCTCGAGACGCTCGCGGCTGCGCCGCGACTCATCGTCGCCCTCGACTTCGACGGCACACTGGCCCCCTTCGCCGACGACCCGTCGCAGGTCGGGGCGCTGCCCGGCTCGTGGGCGGCGGTGCTGACCCTGCACCGCGCGAAGGACACCGAGGTGGTGCTCGTGTCCGGGCGTCCCCTCGGCAGCCTCGCCGAGGTGACCCACGCGCCCGAGGACATGGCGCTCGTCGGCTCGCACGGCGTCGAGTGGCGCGTGGACGGCCACGACGAGGCCGCGCTGACGGACGACGAGGTCGATCGTGTCGCACGGATCGGTGCGGCGCTCGACGAGGTCGGGGCACGGTTCCCGGGCGTCGTCATCGAGCACAAGCCCGCCGGGCACGGGGTGCACACCCGACGTGTCTCCGCCGAGGTCGCGGCCGAGGCAGACGCGGCGGCGAGCCGTGCTGCGCACGAGGCCGACCCCGAGGTGCTCGAGCGCGGTGGCAAGGACATCGTCGAGTTCGCGGTGCGGCACGTCACGAAGGGTGACGCCATCGCCCGGCTCCGCGACCTGCACGGCGCCGACGCGGTGTTCTTCGCCGGCGACGACGTCACCGACGAGGACGCCTTCCGCGTGCTCGGCGACGGCGACGTCGGGGTGAAGGTCGGACCGGGCGAGACCCGGGCCGGGTACCGCATCGCCGACCCGGCGGCACTGACCGGGGTCCTGAAGCAGCTGGCGAGGCTGCGCGCCACCCGCTGATAACGGCCCCCGAGCATGAGAAAGCACGGGGGTGGACGGCTGGTATCCCAAACCGTCCTAGACTCATCCCATGCCTGATATCGACGTCAAGCCGCGCAGCCGGGTCGTCACCGACGGGATCGAAGCAACCACCTCGCGTGGCATGCTGCGGGCCGTCGGTATGGGAGACGAGGACTGGAGCAAGCCGCAGATCGGCATCGCGTCCTCGTGGAACGAGATCACGCCCTGCAACCTGTCGCTCGACCGTCTCGCACAGGGTGCGAAGGAGGGCGTGCACTCCGGTGGCGGATACCCGCTGCAGTTCGGCACCATCTCCGTCTCCGACGGCATCTCGATGGGCCACGAGGGCATGCACTTCTCCCTCGTCTCGCGTGAGGTCATCGCGGACAGCGTCGAGACCGTCGTCAACGCCGAGCGCCTCGACGGCACGGTCCTGCTCGCCGGCTGCGACAAGTCGCTGCCCGGCATGCTGATGGCCGCCGCACGCCTCGACCTGGCGAGCGTCTTCCTGTACGCGGGTTCGGTCATGCCGGGCTACGTGAAGCAGGCCGACGGCACGATGAAGGAAGTCACGATCATCGACTCCTTCGAGGGCGTCGGCGCGTGCAAGGCCGGCACCATGAGCGAGGAAGAGCTCAAGAAGATCGAGTGCGCCATCGTCCCCGGCGAGGGCGCCTGCGGTGGCATGTACACCGCGAACACGATGGCCTCGGTCGCCGAGGCCCTCGGCATGTCGCTGCCGGGTTCGGCTGCTCCGCCGAGCGCGGACCGTCGCCGTGACTACTACGCGCACCGCTCCGGCGAGGCCGTGGTGAACATGCTCGAGCACGGCATCACCGCACGCCAGATCCTCACGAAGGAAGCCTTCGAGAACGCGATCGCCGTCGCGATGGCCCTCGGCGGTTCCACCAACGTCATCCTGCACCTGCTCGCGATCGCCTACGAGGCCGAGGTCGAGCTGTCGCTGGACGACTTCAACCGCATCGGCTCGAAGGTCCCGCACCTGGCCGACATGAAGCCCTTCGGCAAGTACGTCATGGTCGACGTCGACCGCAACGGCGGCATCCCCGTGATCATGAAGGCGCTGCTCGACGCGGGCCTGCTGCACGGCGACTGCATGACCGTGACGGGCAAGACCGTCGCCGAGAACCTCGCCGAGATCGACCCGCCGGCACTCGACGGCGAGGTCTTCCGCACCCTCGACAACCCGATCCACGAAACCGGTGGCCTGACCGTCCTGCAGGGTTCGTTCGCACCCGAGGGCGCCGTGGTGAAGACCGCGGGCTTCGACGCCTCGGTCTTCGAGGGCCCGGCTCGTGTGTTCGACCGTGAGCGCGCGGCGATGGACGCCCTGACCGAGGGAGGCATCCAGAAGGGCGACGTCGTCGTCATCCGCTACGAGGGCCCCAAGGGCGGCCCAGGCATGCGCGAGATGCTCGCCATCACGGCGGCCATCAAGGGCGCCGGCCTCGGCAAGGATGTACTACTCTTGACCGACGGTCGATTCTCAGGCGGCACAACCGGCCTCTGCATCGGCCACATCGCACCGGAAGCAGTGGACGCAGGTCCAGTCGCTTTCGTTCGTGATGGCGACCGCATCCGTGTCGACATCGCGGCTCGTTCGCTCGACCTACTGGTCGACCCGGCCGAGCTGGAGGCCCGCCGTGATGGCTGGGCCCCGCTGCCCCCGCGCTACACCCGCGGAGTCCTCGCGAAGTACGCCAAGCTCGTCAAGTCCGCTGCCCAGGGCGCGGTCACGGGCTAGCGTCCGACACCCGCACCACCGCCACCACTCAGGCAAGGACCACTCATGCCCACGGAAGCAACTCCGTTGTCCGCGGCCGCCGGTGCACGCCGGTCGCCGGAGCTCCTGACCGGCTCGGGAGCCGTCCTCCGGACGCTCGAGCACCTCGGGATCACCGACGTCTTCGGCCTGCCCGGCGGAGCCATCATCCCGTTCTACGACGAGCTGATGGCGTCCACCACGATCCGGCACATCCTCGTCCGTCACGAGCAGGGCGCCGGCCACGCCGCCGAGGGCTACGCCTCGTCGTCCGGCAAGGTCGGCGTCGCCATCGCCACGTCGGGTCCCGGCGCGACGAACCTCGTCACCGCCATCGCCGACGCCTACATGGACTCGGTGCCGTTCATCGCGATCACCGGCCAGGTGTTCTCGACGCTGATGGGCACCGACGCCTTCCAGGAAGCGGACATCGTCGGCATCACGATGCCGATCACGAAGCACTCGTTCCTGGTGACCGACCCGGCCGACGTGCCGGCGACCCTCGCCGCGGCGCACCTCATCGCGACGACCGGTCGCCCCGGCCCGGTGCTGGTGGACATCACCAAGGACGCGCAGCAGAAGTCCGCGCCCTACGTGTGGCCGCCCAAGCTCGACCTGCCCGGCTACCGCCCGGTCACCAAGGCGCACGGCAAGCAGATCACCGCGGCCGCCCAGCTGCTGTCCGAGGCGCAGCGTCCGGTGCTCTACGTCGGCGGCGGCGTCATCCGCTCCGGTGCGACCGCCGAACTCCTCCGCTTCGCCGAGGCGACCGGTGCGCCGGTCGTCACGACGCTGATGGCGCGCGGCGCGTTCCCGGACTCGCACCCGCAGCACCTCGGCATGCCCGGCATGCACGGCACGGTGCCGGCGGTGCTCGGGCTGCAGGACAGCGACCTGATCGTCGCCCTCGGTGCCCGCTTCGACGACCGTGTCACCGGCAAGGCCGACGAGTTCGCGCCGGACGCCAAGGTCGTGCACGTCGACATCGACCCCGCCGAGATCTCGAAGATCCGCTTCGCCGACGTCCCGATCGTCGGCGATGCCCGCGAGGTCCTGGTCGACCTGCTCGACGCCTGGGGTGGCATCGCGGTCGAGGACCGCGCCTCGACGGAGGAGTGGTGGGCGAAGCTCCACCAGCTCAAGACCGACTTCCCGCTCGGGTACGCCGAGCCGACCGACGGGCTGCTCGCCCCGCAGGGCATCATCAAGCGCATCGGGGAGCTCTCCGGCCCCGAGGCCGTGTACGCCTCCGGTGTCGGGCAGCACCAGATGTGGTCCGCGCAGTTCATCAAGTACGAGCGGCCCAACGCCTGGCTCAACTCCGGCGGTGCCGGCACCATGGGCTACTCGGTCCCCGCGGCGATGGGGGCGAAGGTCGCCCAGCCCGACCGCGTGGTCTGGGCGATCGACGGCGACGGCTGCTTCCAGATGACGAACCAGGAACTCGCGACCTGCGTCATCAACGACATCCCGATCAAGGTCGCGATCATCAACAACTCGTCGCTCGGCATGGTCCGGCAGTGGCAGACGCTGTTCTACGACGGCCGGCACTCGTTCACCGACCTCGAGACGGGGCACGCCTCGCGCCGTGTGCCGGACTTCGTGAAGCTGGCCGACGCGTACGGTGCCCTCGGCATCCGCGTCGAGAAGGCCGACGAGGTCGACGCCGCGATCGAGCTCGCCCTCGCCACCAACGACCGTCCGGTGGTCATCGACTTCGTCGTGAGCCGTGACTCCATGGTCTGGCCGATGGTCCCGCAGGGCGTCAGCAACTCGTCCATCGAGTACGCCCAGGCACTCGCGCCCACCTGGGACGACGAAGACGCCGACATGACGGGAGAAACCGCATGAGCCACGTCCTCTCCCTCCTCGTCGAGGACAAGCCCGGTCTGCTGACCCGTGTCGCGGGACTGTTCGCCCGACGCGGGTTCAACATCGAGTCGCTCGCCGTCGGCAACACCGAGGTGGACGGCCTCAGCCGGATCACGGTCGTCGTCGACGTCGAGGACCTGCCGCTGGAACAGGTGACGAAGCAGCTCAACAAGCTGGTGAACGTCATCAAGATCGTCGAACTGGACTTCTCGCAGTCGGTCCAGCGCGAGCACATGCTCGTGAAGGTGCGCGTCGACAACCAGACGCGTTCGGCGGTGCTCGAAGCAGTGAACCTGTTCCGTGCCCAGGTCGTCGACGTGGCGACCGACTCCCTGATCGTCGAGGTGACCGGCGACCCCGGCAAGATCCAGGCGATCCTCCGCGTGCTCGAGCCCTACGGCGTCAAGGAGCTCGCCCGTGCGGGTCTCCTCGGCATGGGCCGCGGACCGAAGAGCATCACCGATCGGGTGCGCTGAGCGCCCGTCACACCCTTCCCGGGCGCCGACGGTGCCCGGCACTCCCACAGAACCAAGGAGACACACCCTCGTGACTGACATCGTGTACGACGCTGACGCCGACCTGACGCTCATCCAGGGCAAGAAAGTCGCGGTCATCGGCTACGGCTCGCAGGGCCACGCCCACGCACTCAACCTCCGTGACTCGGGCGTCGAGGTGAAGATCGGCCTCAAGGAGGGCTCGAAGAGCCGGCAGAAGGCCGAAGAGGCGGGCTTCGAGGTCCACACGCCGGCCGACGCCACGGCCTGGGCCGACGTCGTCGTCATCCTCGCGCCGGACCAGGTCCAGCGCATCGTTTACGCCGAGGACATCCGCCCGAACCTCAAGCCGGGCGCGACGCTCGTCTTCGGCCACGGCTTCAACATCCGCTTCGGCTACATCGAGGCCCCCGAGGGCGTCGACGTGTCGCTCGTCGCGCCGAAGGGTCCCGGTCACACCGTCCGCCGCGAGTACGAGGCCGGCCGTGGCGTCCCCGTCATCGTCGCCGTCGAGGTCGACGCGTCCGGTTCCGCCTGGGACCTCGCGTGGTCGTACTCCAAGGCCATCGGCGGGCTCCGCTCCGGCGGCATCAAGACGACCTTCACCGAGGAGACCGAGACCGACCTGTTCGGTGAGCAGGCCGTCCTCTGCGGTGGTACCTCGCAGCTCATCCAGTACGGCTTCGAGACCCTGGTCGAGGCGGGCTACCAGCCGCAGATCGCCTACTTCGAGGTCCTGCACGAGCTCAAGCTCATCGTCGACCTCATCTGGGAGGGCGGCCTCACCAAGCAGCGCTGGTCGATCTCCGACACCGCCGAGTTCGGTGACTACGTCTCCGGCCCCCGCGTGATCTCGCCGGACGTCAAGGAGAACATGAAGGCGGTGCTCGCGGACATCCAGAACGGGGCCTTCGCGAAGCGCTTCATCGACGATCAGGACGCCGGCGCCCCCGAGTTCAAGGCACTCCGCGCCAAGGGCGAGGGGCACCCCATCGAGGCCACCGGCCGTGAGCTCCGCGCGCTCTTCGCGTGGAAGCAGAACGACGGTGACTACGTCGACGGCTCGGCCGCGCGGTAGTCTTCCGAGAACACTCGACGACGAGGCGGCGGTGCACCCTGCACCGCCGCCTCGCGATGTGACCCGAACGTTATGCATCAGCTCTTCTCCAGCCCCCACGCCGCGGACCGGCATGCCTCCGCGCTCCCCGCGGCCGATTCCCGACACTCGTCGGCCGTGCTGCGCTCCGGCGGTCAGGACCGCCCCGACCAGCATGGGATGATCGTCGGATGGCGGTGACGAAGCGAGCGGTCCACATCGGCGCCGGCAAGATCGGGCGCGGGTTCGTGGGCCAGTTCCTCGTGGCGAGCGGCTACGAGCTCACCTTCGTCGACGTCGACGAACGCGTGGTCTCGGCCCTCAACGAAGCCGGACGCTTCGTGGTGCACGAGGTCGGCGAGATGCCGGTCGAGCACCTCGTCTACGGGTTCCGTGCCCTGAACAGCAAGACCGACCGCGAGCGCGTGGTCCGGGCCATCGCCGAGGCCGACGTCGTGACCACCGCCGTGGGGGCCCGCACGCTCCCGCTCGTCGCGCCGCTCATCGCCGAAGGGCTCGCGGCACGACCGCTCGAGCACGGCGACGTCACGATCGTCGCGTGCGAGAACGCGTTCAACGCGACCGACTCCCTGCACGCCAGCATCCGCCGCGCTCCGATCCTCGAAGACCGCGACATCGCCGCCGTCTTCGCGAACTGCGCCATCGACCGCATCGTGCCCGACCAGTCCGGCGTCCTCGGCCAGTCGGGTGGCCTCGACGTCGTGCTCGAACCGTTCTACGAGTGGGTCATCGAGCGCACCCCGTTCCTGGGTTCCGACGCCGAACCGCCGACGATCGAGGGCGTCACCTGGGTCGACGACCTGCAGCCGTTCGTCGAGCGCAAGCTCTACACGGTGAACACCGCCCACGCCACGGCCGCCTACCACGGGTACGTGCGGGGCATCCGGCTCATCCGTGAAGCCCTGGAGGACGACGCCGTCCGCGCCGAGGTCGACGGCGTGCTCGCCGAGACCACCGCGCTGCTCATCGCGAAGCACGGCTTCGACCCCGAGGACCACGCGCGCTACGTCGCCGAGAACCTGTCCCGCATCGCGAACCCGCACCTGCCGGACTCCACGGCGCGAGTCGGACGCAATCCGCTCCGCAAGCTCGGCCGTCGTGAACGCTTCGTCGGCCCGGCATCGCAGCTCGCCGAGCGCGGCCTGCCCGTCGACCACCTGCTCGGGGCCGTCCGTGCGGCACTCGCCTTCGACGACGAGAACGACCCGGAGTCGATCGAGCTGCACGCGCTCCTGCGTTCCGGGGCGACCGCGCACGCGCTGACCGAGATCCTCACGGGCCTGATGGAGAGCCACCCGCTCTTCCCGGCAGTCCGTGACGTGGTCGCCGAGGTGCTCGCGACGCAGCCTGCCGACGTCTGACCGACGCCGCCGCCGCGCCACTCGCCGACACCCGCTGGTCCGCCCGACGTCGCGTCCCTCGTAGAATCGGGGCATGACCACGGCAGCATCCCCACCAGACGGGTCGATCGACCCGGACGTGCCGAACGCCGTCGACACCGACGACGCCGCCCTCAGCTGGGGTGACGCCGACGACGCCACGCACGTCGACGCGGCGCACAACCCGGTGGCGGTCCGCGACCGCGGAGCGCGCGACCCCGAGGCCCCCGAGACCTCCGGTGCACTCGTCGGGTTCGGCATCTTCGGTGGCCTCTACCTGCTCTACACGGTGGCCTGGCTCCTCACCGCGTCGACCGCGTACGTCTCCGGCGTCGACACGGTCCTGACGCTCTTCGTCGAGGTGCTCCGCTTCCTCGCGATCCTCGCGCCGGCACTCTGGTTCACGGTGGTGCTCTGGGCGGCGCGCAGCAGCCGCACGCGGACCCGCCTGCTCTGGATGCTCCTCGGCGCCGTCGTGCTCTTCCCCTGGCCCTTCCTCCTGACCCGGAGCTTCGGGTGACCGGGGCCGTCCCGACGACCCGTCAGGCCACCGCTCCCGTCGTCGCGAAGCTCGTGGTCTGGGTCGTGTTCGCGGCGCTGTTCGCGTACATGACGGTGCAGGCCGTCGGCAACCTCACGCAGATCAACCAGCGGGTGGACGCCTTCAACGCGTTCCTCCAGACGACCTCCGGTGGCGACTCGCTGCAGACCAGCACCCCGTGGCTGTGGCTCGTGCTCGACATCCTCATCGCGCCGGTCGCGTTCGTCGCGGCGATCGTCATCACCCGGCGTTCGAGCCTGCCCGTCACGATCGCGGTGTTCGTGGTCGCCTTCGCGGGCGCCGGCGCCCTCTGGCTCGACCTCCAGCTGTTCGTCCCGACGCTGCTGGACTTCTGACGCGACCCGCCGACGGCCAGGAGGCGCGGTGCGGCACCGCCCCGCGCCTCTCCCCACCGGCACGGCCGGACCGCCGCTGGCGCGGCGCTCCGGAACCGGCGGCGTGGGCCCTGGCCGTCGTGTGGTTCTCCACAGGACCGCTCCCGCGGTCGTCACCACCGGCCCGCGTCGATAGCATGGTGGGATACCAACCGTCTCGAGTGAGGAAACAGCTGCTGTGTCGAAGCCGGTCGTCCTGATCGCCGAAGAACTCTCGCCCGCAACGGTCGACGCCCTCGGGCCCGACTTCGAGATCCGGAACGTGGACGGCACCGACCGTCCGGCGCTCCTGGCGGCGCTGTCCGACGCGCACGCCGTCCTCGTGCGGTCCGCCACCAAGATCGACGCCGAGGCGATCGCCGCGGCACCGAGCCTCAAGGTCGTCGCCCGTGCCGGCGTCGGCCTCGACAACGTCGACATCAAGGCGGCGACGACCGCCGGCGTGATGGTCGTGAACGCGCCGACCTCGAACATCATCTCGGCGGCGGAGCTCACGGTCGGACACATCCTGTCGCTTGCGCGGCACATCCCGGCCGCTCACGCCTCGCTGGCCGCCGGTGCGTGGAAGCGCTCGTCGTACACCGGTGTCGAGCTCTACGAGAAGACCGTCGGCATCATCGGCCTCGGCCGCATCGGCGCGCTCATCACCCAGCGGCTGCAGGCCTTCGGCGTGACGGTCATCGCGTACGACCCCTACGTCACCACGGCACGTGCGCAGCAGCTCGGGGTCGAGCTCGTCTCCCTCGACGACCTGCTGCGTCGGGCGGACTTCACCACGATCCACATGCCGCGGACGCCGGAGACGCTGGGCATGATCTCGGACGCCCAGTTCGCGCTCATGAAGCCGACCGCGTTCGTCGTGAACGTGGCCCGCGGCGGCCTGATCGACGAGGACGCCCTGCACCGGGCCCTCACGTCGAACACCATCGCCGGTGCCGGTCTCGACGTCTTCGTCGCCGAGCCCCCGAAGGACTCGCCGCTCCTGGCGCTGCCGAACGTCGTCGTGACGCCGCACCTCGGCGCCTCCACCGACGAAGCGCAAGAAAAGGCGGGCGTCTCGGTCGCCAAGTCGGTCCGTCTCGCCCTCGGCGGCGAGCTCGTCCCCGACGCCGTGAACGTCGCCGGCGGGGTCATCGACCCGTACGTGCGCCCCGGCATCCCGCTCGTCGAGAAGCTCGGCCAGGTCTTCACCGCGCTCGCGACCTCGCCGGTCACCAGCATCGACGTCGAGGTGCACGGCGAGCTGGCCGAGTACGACGTCAGCGTGCTGAAGCTCGCGGCACTCAAGGGTGTCTTCACCGACGTCGTGAGCGACCAGGTCTCCTACGTCAACGCCCCGCTCATCGCGGAGCAGCGCGGGGTCACCGTCCGCCTGATCACCGAGACCGACAGCCCCGAGTACCGCAACGTGCTCACCATCCGCGGCGCGCAGTCGGACGGCCCGGCGATCAGCGTGTCCGGCACGCTCACCGGCCCGAAGCAGGTCGAGAAGCTCGTCGAGATCAACGGGCACGACGTCGAGGTGCCGCTCGACCGGCACCACGTCGTGATGGAGTACACCGACCGACCGGGCATCGTCGCGGTCTACGGCAAGGAGTTCGGCCAGGCCGGCATCAACATCGCCGCGATGCAGATCTCGCGCGAAGCCGCGGGCGGCCAGGCGCTGAGCGTGCTGACGGTCGACTCACCCGTCCCTGCCGAGATCCTCGAGCACGTCCGCTCGGCGATCGACGCGTCCTCGCTCCGCGAGATCGACATCACGCTCTAGGGGAGTGGCGGACATGAGCACTGCGCAGACGATCCGACTCGCGGTCATCCGTGGCGACGGCATCGGCCCCGAGGTCGTCGCCGAGGCCCTGAAGGTCCTGCACGCGGTCCTGCCGGACGACCTCGTGGTGCAGGAGACCCCGTTCTCCCTCGGTGCCGCACGGTATCTGGAGACCGGGGACATCCTGACCGACGACGACATGGCGGCCATCGCGCAGCACGACGCGATCCTGCTCGGTGCGGTCGGCGGCGACCCGCGTGACCCGCGGCTCGCCGGCGGCATCATCGAGCGGGGGCTCCTCCTCAAGCTCCGCTTCGCGTTCGACCACTACGTGAACCTGCGCCCGACGACGGTGCACCCGGCCGTCCCGACGCCGCTCGCCGACCCCGGCGAGGTCGACTTCGTGGTCGTGCGCGAAGGCACCGAAGGGCCGTACGTCGGCAACGGCGGTGCGATCCGGACCGGTACCCCGCACGAGATCGCGACCGAGGTCTCGTTGAACACCGCCTTCGGTGTCGAGCGGGTCGTGCGGTACGCCTTCGCGTTGGCGGACCGACGCCCGCGTCGGCACCTGACCCTCGTCCACAAGAGCAACGTCCTGGTGCACGCCGGAGCCCTCTGGCAGCGCACCGTCGCGGCTGTCGGCGCCGAGTACCCGGACGTCACCGTCGACTACCAGCACGTGGACGCGGTCACCATCCACATGGTCCGTGACCCCGCACGGTTCGACGTCATCGTCACCGACAACCTGTTCGGCGACATCATCACCGACCTGGCCGGCGCGATCAGCGGCGGCATCGGTCTGGCGGCCTCGGGCAACATCAACCCGGACGGCACCTTCCCCAGCATGTTCGAGCCGGTCCACGGTTCCGCACCGGACATCGCAGGCCAGCAGCAGGCCGACCCCACTGCCGCGATCCGCTCCGTCGCCCTGCTGCTCGACCACCTCGGTCGCGGTGACCTGGCGGCGGCGGTGACGGCTGCGGTGGAGTCCGACCTCGCAGACCGGGGCACCACGCCCCGTCGCACGGCCGAGATCGGCGACGCGATCGCCGCCGCGGTCACGGCACGCACCACCACCGCCTGAGAAGGAGTCCTCCCCATGAGCACCGACACCGCCTTCGGACTCGAGTTCGCCAGCACCCCGTCCGCCGACCGCCGCGCAGCCGCGGAGCGGGAGCAGATCCTCGCCGACCCGGGCTTCGGCAAGCACTTCACCGACCACATGGCCACGGTCGAGTGGACGCTGGACGACGGCTGGCACAGCGCGTCGATCCACCCGTACGGCCCGCTGTCCCTCGACCCGAGCGCGAGTGTCCTGCACTACGCCCAGGAGATCTTCGAGGGGCTCAAGGCCTACCGGCACGCAGACGGCTCGGTCTGGTCGTTCCGGCCGGACGCCAACGCGAAGCGCTTCCAGCGGTCCGCCCGACGCCTGGCGCTCCCGGAGCTCCCGGTCGAGGCGTTCGTCGAGTCGATCCGGCAGCTCGTGCAGACCGACGTCGACTGGGTACCCTCGGCGCCCGAGACGAGCCTGTACCTGCGGCCGTTCATGATCGCGACGGAGTCGTTCCTCGGGGTCCGCGCCGCCCAGGCCGTGGCGTACCACTGCATCGCGAGCCCGGCCGGGGCGTACTTCACCTCGGGCCCGAAGCCGGTGTCGATCTGGCTGTCGACGCAGTACGCCCGAGCCGGCAAGGGCGGGACCGGCGCCGCGAAGACCGGCGGCAACTACGCTTCGTCGCTGCTGCCCCAGCAAGAGGCCTACGAGCACGGCTGCCAGCAGGTCATGTTCCTCGACTCGGTGGAGGGCAAGTACCTCGAAGAACTCGGCGGCATGAACGTCGTCCTGGTCAAGTCCGACGGCACCCTCGTGACGCCCGACTCCGAGTCCATCCTCGAGGGGATCACGCGTGACTCGATCCTGCAGCTGGCCGAGGACCGCGGCCTGACGGTCGAGAAGCGCCGGGTGACGCTCGACGAGTGGCGTGACGGCGTCGCCGACGGCTCCATCACCGAGGCCTTCGCGTGCGGTACCGCCGCCGTGGTGACCCCGATCGCCGAACTCCGGGGCGAGGGCTTCACGATCGGTTCGCCGACCGTGGGGGCCGGGGAACTCACGATGTCGCTGCGCGACGAGCTCACCGACATCCAGTACGGCCGTCGTCCCGACCCGCACGGGTGGATGACCAAGCTGACCGACGCGTCCTGATCGACCGGTAGGCGTGGGTAGGGTCGAACGGTGAAGATCGCACGGTTCAGCAGCAAGGGTGAAGACCCCCGGTACGGAATCCTCGACGAGCGGCACCTGGTGGTGCTCGCCGGGGACCCGATGTACCAGGGGTTCGAGACCACGGGGGAGCGCGTCGCACTCGCCGACGCCAAGCTCCTCGCCCCCGTCATCCCGCGGTCGAAGGTGATCGGCGTCGGGCTCAACTACTCGGAGCACGCCTCCGAGATTAACGAACGTGCCGGTGACGACCCGGTGGTGTTCCTCAAGCCGAACACCTCGGTGATCGGTCCGGACGAACCCATCCGACTGCCGGCGGACATCGGCCGCGTCGACCACGAGGGCGAGCTCGCGATCGTGATCGGGTCGCTCGCCAAGAACGTCCGGCGCGAGGACTTCGCGAGCGTCATCCTCGGCTACACGATCGCCAACGACGTGACGGCCCGTGACCTGCAGGCACGGGACGGGCAGTGGACCCGATCGAAGGGCTTCGACACGTTCTGCCCGCTCGGCCCGGTGATCGAGACCGAGATCGACCCGTCGGACATCCGCCTCGAGACCCGCGTCGACGGTGACCTGCGACAGGCGGCGTCGACGAACGAGATGGTGCACGACATCCCGTCGCTCGTCGAGTTCGTGTCCTCGATCTGGACCCTCCTGCCCGGCGACGTGATCCTGACCGGCACCCCGGCCGGCGTCGGCCAGATCCGCGACGGTGAGATCGTCGAGGTCACCATCTCCGGCATCGGCACGCTCAAGAACCCGGTCATCGGTCGGCACTGACAACGCTCTCGGACGGCCCGTTCCCCAGGTGGGGAGCGGGCCGTCCGTCGTTGTCGGGGGAGCCGTCGTCCCGGGCGGGATGACCGACACGCCCGGGATGTGGCCCGGCTTGGCGCTGCCGTTCACCTCTGCGTAAAGTAATCAATCGTTGCCGCTGAGGCGGAGAACGGAACGGCCGAGACGATCACCGGGTTGAACACCTGGAGATGCAGTCCGGACGGGGTCCCGCTCAGGCAACCAGCCCTCGGATCCATGACCTTCTGGTCGTGAGCCCGGGTGTTGTACAAGACGAATGCCTCTCTG
>NZ_MJGM01000077.1:0-315 GCF_001864905.1 Curtobacterium sp. MCBA15_007 | reverse complement strand
GTTCATGGCTGACTCTGAAGCCGGGCCATCGTATCCAGCAAGCTTACCAGAGACAGGCGGTCGAATACCCTCTTAGGCAGGGCCGCGTTCATATGAGTCGCGCCACTGTTCCACCAGGGTCCACGACCATTGGTCGCGCTCCTCCAAGCCCTTATCTCAGTCAAGCCTAGCCGTACCAGGTTGCGGGCCCGCGTGCGGGTCCGCTTCCACTGCTGCCACAGGATCAGGCGAAGCCGCCGTCTTATCCAGCCATCCAGGGCTTCGACCGAACGCTTCGAGGCGGTCAGGCGATAGTAATTTGCCCAGCCTCTCAGC
>NZ_MJGM01000076.1:0-278 GCF_001864905.1 Curtobacterium sp. MCBA15_007 | reverse complement strand
TTACGACAGGATCCGCCCAGGCATCCGAGCCTTCCACTTCGGCCCTTGCTGCCTCGATGGCGGCTCGCTGCGCACTCAGGGTGGCGTTGCTATCCAGGGCCTCCGCAATCCACTGGTCCACCGTTTCCAGCGATTCAGCCATTGCGGGGGCAGAAAGGGAAACGAATACCGCCAGAACGGCGTAAATTCCACTGCGTCGAATCATTGGTTCGCTCCTTTTTGGGCGAGCTTCTTCAACCGCGCACGCTGCCAGAGGTAGAAAATCACCGGAATCAGCA
>NZ_MJGM01000075.1:0-321 GCF_001864905.1 Curtobacterium sp. MCBA15_007 | reverse complement strand
TTCGGCCAGGCGTTCCGTGTAGCGGATCGACACATACTGTGAGCCTCTGTCGGAGTGATGAATCAAGTCCTCTGACTTGTCGGGCTGACGGGCGTAGAGAGCCTGTTCCAGAGCATCAAGCACGAAGTCCGTGTTCATCGTGCGACTTACGCGCCAACCCACGATACGGCGCGCGAAGACATCAACGACGAAGGCCACATACAGCCAGCCCTGCCAGGTGGAAACGTAAGTAAAGTCGGATACCCAGAGCTGGTCTGGGCGGTCAGCGACAAACTGCCGGTTGACCCGATCTAGCGGGCACGGCACCGATCGGTCTGGGAC
>NZ_MJGM01000074.1:0-272 GCF_001864905.1 Curtobacterium sp. MCBA15_007 | reverse complement strand
GAGCTTTAATCAGGTGCTGGAAAACCTCCAGGCCATGATCGGCTCCATCCAGGACCTCAGCAAGCAACTTGGCTCGGGCGCATCCGAGCTGTCCAGTGCGGCGCGCGACAACAGCGACGGGATAACACGGCAAACAGATGCTATCTCCATGGTCGCCACGGCCATCAATGAGATGCAAAGCGCCATTGAAGAAGTGGCGGGCAATGCATCACGTGCGGCCGACATTACCAAACACGCCCAGGAAAAAGGCCGCAACGGGGCCACCATCATTC
>NZ_MJGM01000073.1:0-274 GCF_001864905.1 Curtobacterium sp. MCBA15_007 | reverse complement strand
GAAGGTGATGTTGCCCGGCATGACCAGTTCAATTTCGTCACCATTGCGTACAACGCGAACACCGGAACCCTCGAGTTTGCGGCGCAACTGCGCTTCCTGCTTGTCCATGTAATAACCGATACCACCACCAATGGCCGCACCGGATGCGGCACCAATCAGTGCGCCTTTGCCACGGTCACTGCTGCTGGAGGTTGCAGCGCCGACGGCGGCACCACCAATGGCCCCGATAATGCTGCCTTTCGTGGCGCTAGAGGTTTTTTCCTCACCGGTGTAA
>NZ_MJGM01000072.1:0-227 GCF_001864905.1 Curtobacterium sp. MCBA15_007 | reverse complement strand
GGTACGTAACGGCTATGCCGGCTCGCCTGGCCTCTTCTTGCACCTTACCAAGGTCAAATATCGCCGCAGCGCCAAAGCGCCTAGACTGATGGTTATAGTCAGAGACAGAGGGGGCCGGCCCGGTTCGCGGTGCAGGCCCTGCTAAGGAGGAAAGTATGAGACGGGTTGTAGTTACCGGAATGGGCATTGTTTCCTGCCTCGGCAACTCCACGGATGCGGTGCTGGAA
>NZ_MJGM01000071.1:0-299 GCF_001864905.1 Curtobacterium sp. MCBA15_007 | reverse complement strand
CAGCAGCGGCTCGGCTATGCCCCTCTCCAACCCAGAGCACTTGCTGCGTGTCTGCATCAATCGCCACGGTGGCGTACCGGTGCCCCTTGAACAAGGCGAACTCATCCATGATCAATCGGCGAATTCGATGCCTGTCAGGCTCAGTCACTTCCCGCTTGAGACGTTGATGGTCGACGGCTTTGACCGTATGCCAGTGCAACCCCAACAGGGTTGCTACATGCTGAACTGGCATCAGGCGCACCAAGGACTCAATCCAATTGATCATGCCCGCTGTCAGGCGCTGTCGCCCTGGTAACCAG
>NZ_MJGM01000070.1:0-250 GCF_001864905.1 Curtobacterium sp. MCBA15_007 | reverse complement strand
CAATAATGACTGCGCATACCGGTTCCCGTTGTATCTGATGTGTGCGTAAAAGTTTGCAAAAATGGTTCTGGCGGACCCTACTGCAAAAGCGGCCCATTATAAACACAATGAACGGGAAAATCAGGCTTCCATCACCGTGGGTGACGGTAAAACGTTTGGCCGCTAGAATGGGCCGATTTACCGCCCTATGGAGCCACCCTTGTCAGCCCGAGCCGAACAGAAACTCCGCACTCGCCGTGCCCTGATGGAC
>NZ_MJGM01000069.1:0-307 GCF_001864905.1 Curtobacterium sp. MCBA15_007 | reverse complement strand
CGCCCTCTACAACAGCATCCTTGAGGACAACAATCTTCCGGTTCGCATCTACGCCCCTGTGGGAGCTCACAAGGATCTGTTGCCGTATCTGGTACGACGGCTGCTGGAGAATGGGGCAAATTCCTCATTTGTTCACCGGTTGGTGGACGCGGCAACGCCCATAGAGGCTCTGGTGCAGAATCCGGTTCAGGAACTGCAGGGATACGACTCACTGCCCAACGACCGAATTCCATTGCCCGTCGATATCTTTGGCAACGAGCGGCGCAACTCCAAAGGGATGAATATCCATGTAGCGGCTCATCTGGAT
>NZ_MJGM01000068.1:0-271 GCF_001864905.1 Curtobacterium sp. MCBA15_007 | reverse complement strand
ACTAAGCGCATACGGTGGATGCCTTGGCAGTCAGAGGCGATGAAAGACGTGGAAGCCTGCGATAAGGCTCGGGGAGCTGGCAAACAAGCTGTGATCCGGGCATCTCTGAATGGGGAAACCCACCGGTCTTCGGACCGGTACCGTACGGTGAATACATAGCCGTACGGGGCGAACTCGGGGAACTGAAACATCTAAGTACCCGAAGGAAAAGAAATCAACCGAGATTCCCTCAGTAGCGGCGAGCGAACTTGGACTAGCCCTTAAGCTGGAC
>NZ_MJGM01000067.1:0-82359 GCF_001864905.1 Curtobacterium sp. MCBA15_007 | reverse complement strand
AACATCGTCCGCGAGAGCCTCGCGCTCGTGACGAAGTGGGGCATCGACCGTCGCATCCGCGAGACCCGCTCCCTGGTCAAGGACCACCGCAAGCTGCCCTCCGTGCGGAACAACACCCACTCCTAGCCTGCGCGCAGCACCGCAGTCACGGCTGGATGCTCGACCACTCGCCGACATCAGAGTCGGGGCTCGAGTGCGGCTGCCCATACGCTGGCGGGTGTGCATGCTGACGTGAAGCGGGACACCCGCAGGAACGCCCGATGGGTCATCGCCGGCGGAGCCACCCTCTTCGGCACGCTCATCACCCTGGTTGCGATCACCCACCGGACGATCTGGCTCGACGAGACCGCGACCATCGCAGCCTCGACCCGGTCGTGGGATGCGCTGCAGGACCTGATCGGCCGGATCGACCTGGTGCACGCGGCGTACTACGTCGGCATGCACCTCTGGTTCGACCTCGTCGGCTACAGCCCCTTCACGCTCCGGTTCCCGTCGGCCGTCGCGATCGGACTGGCAGGCGGGCTCGTCGTCCTGCTCGCTGAGCGGCTGTTCTCCCTCGCCACGGCGACGATCTCCGCGATCATCCTGCCTCTACTGCCCGTCGTCGCCTCGGCCGGCACGTCCGGACGCTCCCCGGCGTTCGAGCTCCTGCTGGCGGTACTCACAACGGTGCTGCTCGTCCACGCTTTGGACGCCACCGACAGCCGGAAACCGCCGCTGCTGATCACCCTGTGGTGGCTGCTGTACGCGGTTTTCGCCTACGTGTCGGTGCTGGTGTTCCTGTGGGCGGCACTCATCGTCGCCGCGCACGCCCTGACGGTGTTCCTCCGCTTCCTCTTCGCACCGAAGCAGCGCTGGATTGGTCTCGCGGCCGCAGCGTGGACGATCGCCATCCTCGGCGTCGCCGTCGTGCCGTTCGTTCGCGCGACGATCCCGCAGTCCCGACAGATCGGATGGCTGCAGGCACCGACCTGGCACAGCGCCATCGAAAACGGATGGCGGCTGCAGTTCTTCGACTTCGCGCTCGTCACCACCACCAGGTCCTTCGTGACCGCAGTCGCCGTCGTGTCGTGGTTGCTGGTCCTCGTCGGTGTCGCGTTCGCGCTCCGAAAGCGCAGGGAAGCGCTGGTGGTGATGCTGCCGTGGCTGATCGTGCCCACCGTGGCGCTGCTCGCCGCATCGCACTTCTACAAGCCCGTCTACAACGCCCGTTACGTGACGTACTCCGCGCCGGCACTCGCGATCCTCATCGCCGCCGGCATCGTCGCCCTCCTCCCCTACGCGAAGGGCATCATCAGTGGCCTGCTCCTCATTGCGTTCCTCATCCCGGCCGGACAGGTGTGGTGGAGCATCCGGTACGCATCACCGAAGAGCACCGATCTCGCCACCGCCGCAGGGGAGCTCACCGAGGCACGCCAGGACGAGCGGGGCCCCGCCGGGCTCATCCTCGGCAAGATGCACCGGCCAGCCGACCAGCTGACCATCGCTTACCCGTCGTCCGTCGAGGGCCTCAAGGACCTCTGGACGAAGACGAGCGCGGCGGACATGAACTACTTCTTCGCGCGCATGCACGGCGCCGTCAACGCAGCGAACGACACCAAGGGTCTCCGCACTGTCTGGTACGTCGGCGACAACCCAGCCGAACTTGACCAAGTCAGCACCATCCTCCGCGGCGACGGCTTCCAGGAGCACGCACCGCTCACTTACAGCGGCGCCGGCGAACGCAACTTCATCATTGAGTTCACGCGCTAGCAACTAGACCGGTCCGCGGACTCGAACGCAGATCCTTGGGGGCGCCGCCTTGAGAGTCATGACCATTGATTGAGGGCGCGCCAGCATTCCCCACGCAATTGCCCCCGCATGGGATGCACGAGGAGAGGAAAAAATTTGCCCTTCCCGCTGCAAATTGCGGGAAGGGCAAACCTAATGCTTGGGTCGAGCTATTAGCTCAACACAGGATCGAGCAGTGCACTCACGAAGCTAAATGCGATGAGAGCAGTGAAGATGATGCCGATCCACAACCCCCATGTCGCAAGAGTGAAGCCGCGCGTGTTTGACCGGCGCGCATCGTTCCGACCCAATGCACTGACGACGATGCCTGCGACTGGTACCACGAAGGCGAGTACGAAGCCGACGATGCTGAGCGTGCTGTACGGGCGCGTTTGCTGATTGTTCGTCATGAGAATGATGCCCTATCTGTAGTACTGGCGGTAAGTGATTTTGCCGTTTTTGGCCATGCCCATCGAATGCCCCTTAGTACCCTGGGAAACCAGGACACCCATGACGTAGTTGGTGACCACGAAACGCTCGCCCTCCGCGACGCCGGCACCGTACTTGTACTCGTCACATTCCGACGGGTCGATCGTTGCCTGGATGGTCGACCGATTAACACCGCAGTGGTGATATCCGGTCTTGCCGCGATGCTTCTTCCCGACCCAAGCGTTCTTACCATCCCAATACATACGGCCGGCGTGACCCTCCTTCCAGTGCCAATCCCAGGCGTGCGAAGATTGGTAGAACTCCTTGGTGTGGATCTTCCTGGCCGCGGCACGCGAGACAGCAAGGGGCGTGGTCGAGTCAGCATCGACCTCTTCCTCTTCGCTTACCGTAGTGGTCGTGGTCATGGAACAGCCATTCACGATGTCATCGCGCGTCTGGGTGCCGCCTTGTTCGGCGTTGACTGCGGTCCGGTCCGCGATGCACTGCTGATCGGTCGAGTCGACGCTGGTGTCCTCACTACCAGTAAGGGCGTTAGACGCGGTGAACTTCCAGTCCGCGGAAGTCCGCGTTTCGGTGGTCGTTCCGAGTTCGTTCTCGCCGGTGACCGTCATTCGCCACGTATAAGTCGTTCCGTCAGCGAGCAGCCCCTCCGGGATTGTCCACTGGGTGCCGGTGTCACCCGAAGTAGCAACCACGGCACCATCGGGACCGTTCACCGTGAAGGTGGCGGTTGCATCGTCGGGGAAGTCTTCTGATTCGGGGACGGCGCCGAGCTCGGGAGCGAGGCTCACCTGCGCTTCCGTGGGTGGCGTTGGGCTCCAGGAGTCATCTGCCCAGGACCCAAGGGTGAATTCGTAAGCCGTTCGCAGCGGAGTACCCCCGCCATCGATAGTGGCAACGATGGCGTGTGTGCCACCGAAGGCAGAAACGTCTACCGGGATGTTCGAGGCAGTTGCCGCCTGAGTGCCGGACTCAACTTCATCGTCATCAACGAGGACGCTGAAAGTGCGACCCGACGCATCAGCAGCCGGAATGACCGCGTTGCAGGAAATATCGTCTGCAGGCACGGCCTTTACCCAAGTACCGGCCGAGTAGGGAGCGGCACATGTAATACGAGGGCTGAGCTGTGATGAATACCAACCCTGAACATCGATGACGTAGTTGGTGGCGTCAGCCACGTTGTTGAGGTTGATTTTTCCATTTGCGCCGAGGGCAACAGTGACGGTGTTGGTGCGGATCTCGTCGGTCTGGAAGTTGAGCGACGTTGTGTCAGGCTGCGCCGTTCCGTTCGCCCACACGGACGCGCGGCCGGCACTGCCGCCGTGAACGGCGGTAAGAGTGAGGACGACTGCACTGATGCCGGATCCCATGACGGGTATGCCGGCCTGGCCTGCGACCGGGATCGCCCGGGTCTCGTTCTTCGCGAGGATCGTGTTTGCCGCCGCACGGGAGTCGAAGACACGACCGACCCCGGGGGTGAAGGTCGCGCCAGCGGTGCCTGCGGCGGTGAAGTAGCCCTGCAAGTCGATGACGAGGCTGATGGTCGACGAGCCGTTGTAGATCGTCATCTTGCCGCCCGAGGACAGCCGAACCTGCGCCTGGATCGACGTGTTCACCGACGGCGCGTAGTGCAGCGCGTTGTCGGGACGAGCCGCGCCCGTGGCGTAAGGGGTGAGGAACCCGTCCGACGCCGTGGTGTTGATCGGCAGCAGGTTCACCACCGCGCCCGAAGCGTCGGCCGGAACGCCATTGGTGCCAGCGACCTGGATGTCGACAGTCTTTCCCGGCGCCAGGAGCGCCTTCGGAGCGCCGAGCCCGGAGCGGGTGTCGACGATGCGCTTGCCAGCCACGGAGACAAATCCACCGGCCGCGGTGCCGTCAGTGTTGGCGGTGTAATACCCCTGTACGTCAAGGATCAACCGTGCAGCCGTCTCGGTTGAGACCTGGATGGTGCCGGCTGCGCTGACAGCGACGATCGCGGTGTTGGAGACGTATTCACCCGCGTTGGCGTTGTAGATCAGCATCGTCGTGCGAGAGGTGTTCGCATCAGGGCGACCGAAGAGGGTGCCGTTGTCTGCCGAGCCGCTAACCGTCGCGTTCAGGGACACGGCGCCAACAGTGCCGTCATCGGGGATACCCCCGACGCCGGCGATCTTGATAGTGCGGTACTTCCCTGCCTCCATCGGCGTACTGAACCCGCCCGTACCAACCTTCGTGTCCAGGACACGGCCAGATGCGGGTACGAACACGCCACCGGTGCCGGTGTCGTTGATTGCCTGCGCCGGCGTAGCCACAAGCAGTGATCCAACAAGTGCGAGCGCACCGAAGGTAGCGGCAGCGATGCTGCGCCTCCTCGTGCGCGGAGCGTGCAGCAATGAGCGCACGAAACCCCCTAGTTCAGAGTGACGGCACCAATTGCTGTCAGCGCCCGAAGCATATGAGGAAGCTGAACGCGTGTACCCCCCACCCGTTTGGGGGTGTCATGAAAAATCCCAGATGAGAAGGGGTAGTACCGCATCGGTCTTAACGTATCTTCAGCCAATGAGGGGGATGAGCATCCGGACTCGTTCGGCGCGTAGCAGGGCTTAGTCGTACGACACTATCACCTCGGCGGCCGAAGTTGATGCCCAATCAGGATGGCCGCGCAGCGCGCCGGCGTACGGGGACCCGTGTCGAAACCGTCACCAGCCGTCCTCATCGTCGTCGTCGGGCATCGGCAGCAACAGGTCGTCGATCGCCAGGCCGAGCCTGTGGGCTTCTGCGAGCACTTCAGTGGATCGTGCGAACGCTGCGGCTGCTCGCACCTCGAGTTCGCCGGCTTCCTTGTAGGTCTCGGCAGTGCTCAGAGCGTCGAAGCGGCTCGGCTTCCGAGTGTGCGGTCCGATGTCCTCGACGAACCCGGAACCGCGACGTCGGGCCGGGACGATGGAGGTGATCGACCGTTTCGACAGCGGCACGTCCGTTCTGGTCCAGCCGTAGGTGTCGAGCGAGAGCAGCATCTTGGCTGCACGGCGCCACGGTTCGGTGACGGGGCGGCCGCAGTCGTGCTCGGAGAGATCGGCCTTCGTCGAGTCCAGGAGCGCCCGGGTCTCGTGCTGATGGCCGAGGTAGGCGTTCCCGACCACCCGGAGCCATCGCGTGACGGCGCACGCGAGGCAAGTGACCGGGTCGTCGTTGCTGGGGATGACGCGGCCGTGGATCTTCACGATGCTGCCGAGCTCGATCAGCCCGGGCGTGATGTTCCGGGCCTCTTGACGGCTCAGCTGCAGGAAGCCGACGAGGACCACGAGGAAGGCGTCGCGCCGGCCCCGGAGGCCGACTGGGTGGCGGTACTTCGGGATCTCCGCCAGCGCCCGTTCGACGTCCGCGACCGACGCCTCTCCCTTCCAGACACGATCTGCCGGCGGCACGATGATCGGGGACGGCTCCCCCGCGGCGAGGTGCTGGACGGCGATCGCCCGGCGTCGGATGCGCTGCTGCGTCTTCGAACCGGGGAACAGCGCGAGGAACTCCTCGACTGTCTCGGGTGTCGCCGGAAGGGCAGCCCTCCCCGACGCCGTGCACCAGGCCTCGAAGCGTGCCCAGTGCCGCTCGAGCTGCGGCGTCGTGGTCACAGCTTGATCCGGGTCGAGGCGTTGCGCACCAGCGGTGCATACTCGCGGTCGTAGATGCGCAGCGTCGCCGAGGAGGTGTGGCCGGTCTGGTTCATGATCTCGACGTCGGTCGCGCCGGCGTTGCGAGCCTCGGTGATGAAGCCGGCACGCATCGAGTGCCCGCTGAAGCCGGCGGCGTTGAGGCCGGCCTTCCGGATCCGGGACTGGACGACCTTGCCGACTGCCGTCGGGGTGAGCCGGGTCTCGCGGAAGAAGCCCCACTTGCTCACCGGGGGGAAGAACGGGGCGGCAGGGTCGAGACGTTCCTCGTGCGGTGGCAGTCCCTCATCGCAGATGTGGACGTCGGTTGCGGCGTCCTTGAGCGCAGCGAACATCCCGGCCTCTCCGCGCTGGTGCTGCTCGACCTGCAGCCGGTACACCCGCACGAACGCGCAGGGCCCACACGTGAGCGGGTTCGACCCGAAGCGGATCACCTTCGGCGGCCCGTCGCCCTCATGGTGGGTCTTCGATCGACGCATCCGTATGCGGACGCCTTCGTCGGGCACGAGCTGGTAGTCGCTGACGTCGGTCGCGACGAGCTCGCTCTCGCGGAACGCACCGACGAAGCCGAACAGGATCAGGGCGTAGTCGCGGGTGTTGATGGCCCCGCGCTCGAAGGTGGTCAGGTCGATCGCGCGCAGGGTGCGCTGCAGCAGCTTCAGCGTCAGCGGAGCTGCGCGCCGGACGGGTGGTGGGTCATCGCGACGGATGCCCCGCATCGTGTCGCGGACGCGCGGGTGCTTCCCGGGTGGATCGAAGTGGCGGCGCTCGTGCTCCCAGTTGATCGCGGCGAGGTACCGCGCGATCGTCGACGGCGCGTAGCGCCGGACCCCTGGTGCCACCTCCGAGGCAGCCTTGGCGGCCAGGAAGTCAGCAACCTCCTTGGGCGTCCGCGGTGCCGTGCGCACGCTGGCGACGTCCGCGGGGTCATGCACCTCGTCGTCCTTGAAGCCCGCGAGCCAGCGCGCGAACTGACGGAGGTCACTCTGGTAGGCGCGCACCGTGCTCTCGGACTTCGCCTCGAGGGCGAGCTGCTCAGCCGTCTTCGCCACGACCGGCGGCCGCGGCCCCCGAGCCGCAGCACGACGAACGGCCGCCGCGGTGCGACTGCGCTCGGCAGCCGCACGCTGCTCCGCGGTCATCGATTTGCCGGACACCGCCCGCAGCGGCCGGCGCGTAAGTCGGTCATCGCCGACTAGTTCCGGGACGAGATCCTCGCGTGTGTCGTCGGCGAGGACGAGTTCCTCCCCCGGCTCGTCACTCACCAGACACCTCGTTCGCGCGACGAGCCTTTGCCCGGTCGACGATGCGCAGCAGCAGGTCCGCGAGGTGGATGATGCTCGCTGCCTCGATCGGGCTGTCGAACTCCACGCTGCGGTGGCTGGTGGGGTTCTTGAACGCGCCGATCGCTCCCGTGAACAAGTCCCTGACGGCTTCCTGTTCGGGCACGACCTCGCTGGCGTCTGCTAACGGTCCTCCCACCTTGAAGGCGTCCCGCATCATCTGGACGCCGAGCTGCCGCGTCTCGAAGCCGGCGGCCTCGCGCACGGCGATCTCCACCTGTCGGGTCGCCTCGAAGACCGCAGTCGCGTACGCACCGCTCGCGAAGTTCGGTCGCGCAATCTCATTCAACGCGGGGTGCAGGTCGGCGTGTAGCCGCATCGACGCCTCGATGTGCGTTGCGGAGCCCTGCTCGGCAGCCGCCCTACCGTCCGACGTCAACATCCAGTGAGGGCCGTACTGCGCGTCCGCGGTGGGTCCGACCAGGCCGCGCGCAAGCAGCCAACCGATCGCGTCGGCCACGAACTGCTCAACGGTGGGGGACTGCAGTGACGTCAGTGCACGCGTGCTGTGCACGTTGTGCATGCGTGCTCGAGCTCGCGCTGTGCCGACAATGTCCGCTGCGCTCCAGCCCCGGCCCTCCTTCGAGGCCATGGCCTTCAGGACGAACATGCCACCAATCGCCGGGCTGGCGTCGTCGATGTCGCCGAGTGAGATCCACTCCCCCAGGATCGGCACTTCGATCGGTCGGTCCACCTGGGCGACCTTCGGCTTCGCGTACACAGCTCTCCCCTCGGCAACACCACGTTCTGTCCAGAAGCGCTGCCAAATTACGTGTCCAGAACGGCCCTGTGGCCCAGACCGCATCAGTTCCGATAATAGTCATTCTCGGAACGTCTTGGCGGGGGTGGAAGCGACCAGCCGGCACCTGGTTACTGAATGTCGGCGGCGACCGAGACCGTGAAGCATGCCTTCAGCACACAAACCGGTTGACGAACCCGAGAGCCTTCCACTCCCCCGACGGGCCGTGTACGCCATCACTCTGAGCTTCCTGGTCGGCATCTTCTGGATCGGCGGCATGATCGCGAGCGGCCTCCCCGGCCAAGGCCGATCGTCAACGCCGACGTTTACGTGGATGCCGGAGTGGGGCGTCGCACTAGGCGACACCACGGTGAATGCGTTGCTCACGTACTCCACGGTCACGCTGGTGCTCTACGGCATCTCTGTCGGCGGGCAAGCCGCGTTCACCGACAGTGAGCACCGCCGCAGGATCCGTCGGAGCGTCGGTGCGTTTGGCGTCCTCCTTGGGGCGTCAGCGCTCACACTTGGGACGTTCGCAGTCGCGGCGACCTTCGTTGGTCCTCATCGTCTGCCCGCGCTGGTCGTGGTGATTCCGATGGTGGTCCTCTGCTGGGTGCTCGGCCTCGAGGTCGGCCGCTTCATCGTCCCCGCCCACCATGTTCAGCTCGGCGCCGCACGTCAGGCAAGAGACATCACCATTCAGCGTCTCGGCGCGCTTCCACGACCAAGCAGAAACATCTGGACCGCCCACTTGGTCACCATCGGCTATGGAGTCGTCGCCGGGATCGTGACCGGGTGCGTCGTGCAACTAACCGTCGGGCGAGGCTTCATGGCTGGGTTCCTCGTCGGAGTGATCGGTACGTCAGCCGGGCTGCTGATGCTTCTGCAGATCAACGCCGGCACGATCGAAGCCCCATCCCGTGCAAGCCGTCTCTGGACTCGCGGCCTCTCGTTCGCGGGTTACGCGACCCTTGTGCTTCTCGTGAACGCCGGGCTCGCGATCGCGGCACCAGCGGCGACGTACGGCTTACTTGCCGTCACCATCGGTGAGCTGTTGCTGCCGGCCCTGTTCCACCGTCCGCCCGCCCGACTCCCCCAGTGCATGGTGGAACTCTCCTTGTCAGGGGCGATCGCACGCGTCGCCGCAGACGATCTCACGCGGGGACTGAAGACCACGCAACGCCGCGTCGACGACCTCGAGGCGCTGCAACATGGGAAGCGCGCCATGTCTCTGCGTGCACGGGTCGCCGCAGCTCTCCGTGCGCTGCGCTAGACCCCACCCCAGGAGGCGACGCCTTCGTTCGGCTCCGCACTCCGCTTCCCAGTCAGGCTCGTCGACGCCCGGTGCAACGAAAGCCATGGTCAGTGAGAGGTAGCGCACGCTTGATTCCGGCACTGAGTAGCGCTCCGCGACACACCAGTCCGTTGGGGCGGCAGCGCTGGCTGTGCGCGACGTGCCAGAAACCGTCGTATGCGGTCATGGGATAGCACCGGTAAGAGTCTGGGCCCGCGGGTACGCTCCAGGCATGACGCTGACGACTCCTCGCTTTGAGGACCTCTACTTCGGGAAAAGCGACTCGAAGAACGAGCTGTCCGGCGGTCGCGACGACTTCGTCCGCAGCTTCGTGGACCTCAACCGCATTACCGACGCCGTCGTGTCCGGTGAGAAAACCATGGTGCTCGGCCCGAAGGGCACCGGGAAGTCTGCCCTAGCTTGGTACCTCCACGAGTCTCAACACCTCAACGACTACCTCTGCGTCGTGCGCGACGCCTCCGAGCTGCCACTCGCGGACATCCCGCGCTTGGACACCGGCCAACCTGCCGGCACGGACCGCACAGTTTCGGCCTGGAAGTTCATCCTGCTCTGCAACTATCTGGCCCTCCTTCTCGAGGATCAATCCTGCGACCTCCCCAACCGTACGGAGGTGACGCGTGTCACTCGACTGTTGCGCCAATACGGGCTTCTTGGCGACACCTCCGGCCGGGCGATCCTGAACGTGTCGAACACAACCATCGAGATCCCCATCCCGAAGCTGGGCACCGTCTACCGCCGTGAGTCCCGAACGAAACTGAACATCTTTTCGTTGCTGCCCTATCTCGAAGAGTGGGCAGCGAACGCCCGCTCAGGTAACCGGCATCTACTCATGCTCGACGGACTGGACTCGATCTTCCTCAACGACGAGAAGTATGACGAGAGCCTCGCATCGCTCGTACAAGCGGCGTACTCGATCAACCAGCGCCTCTCCAACACGGGTGCCACAGGCACGATTGTTCTGCTGTTGCGCAACGACGTCTTCAACAGGGTGTCTCTGACGCTGCCTGACTCACAGAAGATGCGCGACGACTTCTCCGTTGAGCTCGACTGGCGCGTTCTATCCGGAGCTGCGGGCATCAACGCCCCACTCATCCGCCTCGTCAACGGGAAGGCCGCCAAAGCCCTCGAGGTCGACCGAGTCGACGTCCTCGAGTACTTCCCGAAGAACATCGAGCTGCACGGTAAGAGTCACCGCACCATCAACCGCCTGCAGTACCTCCTCAATTTTACGCGCCACACGCCGCGCGATCTGCTCCGACTGCTCGACGCGATCCGCGATGTCGAAGCGTCGCAGGTCTTCCCAGCGAGCCAGCAGCAGCTCCGCCAAGACGTCATCCGCGAAGGGGTGCTGCAGTACGCGACCCGGTACTTCCCCGGTGCGATCCGCAACGAGTTCGCCGGCTACGAGTTCGGACCCGACGAAGCCAGTAAGGCACTCGACACCCTCCAAACCCTTCAGCGGCAGCGGTTCGACCGCGCAGCTTTCGCGCACCAGCTCAAAACGCTGGGCGTCACCGAGGACACCGTCGTAAACAGGCTTCTTAAGCTGCTGTTCTTCGCTGGCGCAATCGGCAATGAAGTACAGATCCGCGGTGGCAGCTACATGCAGTTCTACCACCGCCGCGATGACGCCCAGCTTTATCTCCACGGGAGCTTCATCCTCCACAACGCCCTGTGCCACGCGTGGAACATCCCTTTTTCCGCATAACACCGCGCGCCTATTGAGCCTCAGTCCGATCGGCTACCGCACACGTCTCGCCGCTCCGGGGGCCCGTGAAGGTCCGGAGTTTCGGTGTGCCAACAGACCCGCCCGGCGATGTGCCCGGTGATGCCCCCTGCGTGAGGCACTGGGCGGTCTGCTGGCCAAAGGGTGGCAAGCCCCAGCTTTCCCCAAGCTCGAAGCACTCCTGGTGTCGATGCACCGATCCGACGACCACACGACCGGCGAGTTCGCGGGGCTGTCCGACGTCGCCCGTGCCACCGTGTGCGGCGCGAGCGCTAGGGGCAAGACTGACAATTCAGCACTCACGTTGCCCTCCGCGACCTGAGCTACAGACCTCGTGCGGGCGGTCGACTAGCTACCGAACGGCCGGCCGGTGCGGAACCCGCCAGCGTTCGGTTCGAACGGAACGCTGCCGTTGTGTTCGTTGGCGAGTCGTTCAAGCTCTCGCTCGAGGGCCCCGTCGACCAGCGCCGCAAAGGACCGATAGCCGCCAGGCAACGCGGCTGTTTGGAGTACTGCGGTCTGGGCACGACGCTTGAGACCTTCTCGCAGCGCCACGGTCGTCGGGATCGTCGCTTCCTTCACTGGCTCGGCGGCTTCCTGCTTCGGTGGCCCAGGCGTCACAGGTGTCACAGGCGTATCGACACCCGTCCGAACGGGCTCAACATTGGCGGTGAGTCTGATTGGGCTGTTCGCGCCGGGGCGCCGGCGTTCTGGTGCACTCATGCTGCGTCCGTCTCCTTCTCCAAGATGCGCTGTGCATACATCTGACCCAGTGCGTCGTAAAGCGCCACTGCCTTCCGACCGTCAGCCCCAGGCCAGGCGCCCAGAGATGTGGCCGCGGCGTCAGCCTCGGCGAAGCGAGACCACTCGGGAAGGTAGTTCGGATTCAACAAGTCGGTCCCATCGTCGAACTTGACCACTCCCCCGAGCTTCCATACGAGCTCGCCGAAGGCGTCGACTAGACCCTCGATCTGGAAGTCATGTTCCTTGGTCCGCTTCCGGCGTGTCACGACAACGCCAGCCACACGCAGATCCGGGTTCATGAGATCTGCGGCGTGAAGCGCGACAAAGTCTCGAACCCGGATGGCAGCTTCGACGGAGTCGTAGTTCGGGTCGGAGGGAATGATCACGGTGTCTGCGGCGGCGAAGGCCATTTGCACGAGGTGTCCAAGATCAGGACGGGTGTCAATCAGGACGACGTCATACACGTCGGTCCAACCGGACAGTGCCTTGGTGAGACGGCGCACGGCGCCGACCACGCCAGCCTCGGATTCACGGTTGATGAGATCGAAGCGTGCCGGAAGGACATCGATCCACTCCCCTTCTGGTGCCGCTTCCGCATCCCAGCCACAGGCAACTACCGCTGCCTCCCCTGCGCCATCCTGAGCAGCCGCGATCACCTCGGACATGGTGGGGATCGGTGCTGAAGGATCCCACTCGATCCCCAGCCGCCGAGTGGCGTTCGCCTGGGGATCCATGTCGACGACAAGAACGCGGCGCCCAGTCCGCGCAAGGGCCGCAGCCAGCTGGCATGTCACCTGGGTCTTGGAAACACCACCCTTGTTGTTGGCAATCGCAGTGACGTGCGTCATCAGCCCTCCCAGGCAAACATTTCAAGGCTTGTATTTATTGTAACTATTACGATACAGGGTACACAAGGCTTGAAACAAACGCAAGCGTTACAAGCAAAACTACCCAATTAACACTTGCGTTTCAAGCCTAGAAGGCGCAGGGGGGTAAGTCTCCCGCTGCCAGCTCTAGGCCTCTGAACCGTTTCAAGGCTTGTGTTTATTGTAACTATTACGATACAGGGTACACAAGGCTTGAAACAAACGCAAGCGTTACAAGCCAAACTACCCAATTAACACTTGCCTTTCAAGGCTAGAAGGCGCACGGGGGCACCTGCTCAAGCCGCTAGCTCGAGATCGCGAAGCTGCTGCAGGAGGCCTCGGCGGACGAACCGCATTGCCTCCTGGTGATCGGCTCGTCCATCACTCGAGCACGGGTATGCCGGGTACGCCTCGGGGCCGCCGTGGTCGTCGACGGATCGGAACATGACAACCTGCGTGGTGGGTGTGCGGTCGCGGCCGCGTCGGCCGGCCTTGCGGATGAGGTGGTTCTGCCACCAGGCCCAGAGGTCGCGCTCGTCGACGTACTGCTGTTCCCGTCGCCGGAGGATCCCGTCCACTCCGAGCTGCTTGGCCACGTGGGTTCGGAAGTCCTGGAGCCGTCGCCGCCAGCCGGTGGGTGTGGCGATGGCGAGTGTCCAGCGGCGCATGCGTGCGAGGGCTGCGCGTGCGCGGCCGCGGGGGAGTCCTGCGCGGTCTGCGACGACCTCGGGTGCATGCTCGTCGGTGGTCAGGCTCTCGTAGACGCGGCGGGCGGTGGGTCCGAGCCCTGCGCGGGTGAAGACGTCGTGTCGTCCGGCGTCTAGCCGGTCTTCTAGAGCATCGAGGAGGGTGACTCTCACGTCGAAGAGCTCGGCCGGGGGGCGGGCGGTCACATTTTGAAGTGGCCCGACGTGTACGAAGGGTGTGGAAAACCGGTTCGTGAGCCGCCAGACGGCTGCGTTGGGTCCGTCTGCCTGGCGCCGCCGGAGGATCCATCCGGCGGCGTGGAGGCGGCGGAGTGAGCGGTCGATGGTGCTCGAGGGGATCCCGGTGGCGATCGCAACGGACCGGAGTGCGGCGCCGACGTCGCGGGAGCCGGAGCGCAGGGAGATCCAGGCGAGGTAGGTCAGGACGGTGCTGTCGTGCAGGTCCGCCTCGGTGCGGGTCCAGCGGCCGGGGGAGGCGGTGAACGCCTGCAGCATGGCCTCGACGACGTCGACGATCCCGGTCAGCTGGGTCAGGTCTCGTTGTTGACGTTCCTCGGGCGCGTACCGGTACAGCACCGCGCGCTCCTGCGCCTTCGCCCACTGCCGCTCGAGGCGCGCTGCAGCCTCGGCCGCGGTGCGGGGCTCGCGGCCGCCGGTGGGACGGTTGCGGGTGCGGTAGTGCTCCATGCCGGGTGCGGTCTTCGCGGCGTGCTCGACGTCGGCGAGGGTCCACCCGGATACCGCGGCCGCGAGCAGGCACAGGTAGCCGGTGCGGGACGGGTCGCGGCCGCCAGCAACGGTTCCCATGTGTGCCTCACCCCACGCCGGCAGAGACCGGTGCACCCGGTGGTCGGCGTCGACGGGACCGGTGGGGGAGGAGGTGGCGGGATCCACGGTCGGTCGGAGCTCACGGAACGCAGCCGTGACGCGGAGGAGATCGCCGGCGGTGACGGTCGGGGTGCGGAGCACGTCGACGTCGTCGGCGCCGGCCATCACCTCGGACGCGCCACCGCGTGCGTGCGGAGTCAGGGGCGGACGGACGGCGCCGGTGCGGTCGTTGCAGAGCAGCCCGTGGTCAAGGGAGAGCAGGACGGCGCGTGCGGCGCCGGCGAGTTGCACCATCGTGGCCTTGTCGACGCCGGCGAGGGGCACCCAGACGTGGAACCCGCCTGTGGGGCTCGAGCGGCACACCACGTGCGGCACCTGCGCGTCGCGGAGGATCCGGACCAGCACGCCGAGGTCCTCGGCCGCCTGGTCGAAGTCCTCCGGGGTCTTCGCGTCGAGGTCGAACGCGGCGAACCAGAACCGTCCGTCGAGGTCTGTGAGATCGATCGTCCACGGTGTCGACGGGGGAGTGTGCCCTGCAGTCGGGAACTTCGACGGGTAGCTGTTCGACCGGATCGTCCCGTCCGCCTCCGCGATCATGCGGTTCACGTACCGACGAGGCGCGATGGCACGCGTCAAATTCCAGGCACTATCCGAAGAGGACACGCCGATGAATTCACCCGTGCCGGGCGCAGCAATGTGCGTTACGATGGCGACACCTCCTCCTCTCGGGGTGGTGGTACGACGAAGGCTCCCGGCTCCAACCGGGCTTCTTCTCTCGGAAGCTCACAACCTGACCTGATTGGCGTCTGAGCAGGTAGTGAGAAACATGACTTGGGGCCTAGCCCCGAACCCCCGCCTCTGGCGGGGGTTTTGTCGTTAAGCGGCCGGGATAGGCAACTCCACTCGGTTGAGTCGGCGCGGGTCCTCGACGAGCGGCATCGCGCCGTTTTCGGCGACAAGCGTCCGCGCTAGCGCGTCGAGGTAGTAGGCGACTGAGACGCCGCTCTCTTCAGCGGCGTCCTTGAACGCCTGGCGGGTCTCAGGAAGCACTCGGCCCTGCAGAAGGACCGTCGGGGCGTTCTGCGCTCGGCTGGCGCGTCGTCCAAAGTCGCTCATAGTCACACCATGGCGGGAACATGCATGCGCACGGTCATCTGGGGCGGCGTGTCGCGAGACTGCATCGATGCTCCTTCTCCTTGCGGGTAGGCGACTCAAGCGACTGGCGAGCGCGACTCCGTGGCACTCGATGCCGCAGCCCGACAAAAACGCTAGACATGACCAAAGTACCCTATTCGTGCACCTTCGCAGCCTCGGATAGGGCCTGAGCCGAAGAGAGGAAGCGCGCAATCGAGCTGTGGAACAGCTCGGGCTCACGGTTGAGCTCCATGCCGTGGGGGCATGGCGCGATCTCCACGAGCGTTGCTGCGACGCCGGGCTTGGCGGCGAAGCGCCTGGACACTTCAAGGGGCACGTCTCGGTCACCGGAGCTGTGGACTAGGAGGATCGGCAGCCCAGCGGGCGGGGTGGGACGCATCCACCGCCTTGGAATGGCTTTCCGGAGGCCGGCGAAGCGAGCGAGACCAGGGATCGTGAGCGTGAGGGCACCCAGGGTCCCAAGGAGCCCCGGGAAACCTGCCTTGGCTGCGCCGGCGCGCAGGGCCGCGAACCAATCGAGAGCTGGGCAGACCAGGATCATCGCGTCAATCCGAGTGCGGAGGGTGGAGCGCGCGGCCGCGTGGAGAGCAATCGTCGCGCCCATCGACCAGCCGACAAGCACCAGGCGCTCTGCTCCGTGGTCGACGGCATGGCGCATCGCTGCGTCAAGGTCGTGCCACTCGTCGTTACCAAAGGTCGCCGGCAGGCCGCGGCCGTCTTCGACATCGCCGCGGTATCCGATGACGAGGGAGCTCATTCCGGCAGAGAGGGTGTCGGGTACGGCGCGGAGGATGGCTTGCCGGCCCGAGTGAATCCCGTGCACGTGGATGGCCCAGGTGGTGGCGCCTTCGACGGGGAAGTACCACGCCTTGCGGGTGTCACCGTCTGCGGTGATCGCGACCTCTTGGAAGGATGCCGACACGGATGCTGGTGTGTCGAGGAGGTATCCGCTCCAGACAAGCTTGTCGTCCGCTGCAGGGACGGTCGCGGGTTCGCCCAAGATCGTCCGGCGGACGTGACGGCCGTCGTCATCGAGCACATCTCCGACGAGGATGCTGTGCTGGCCGTCGTGGAAGTAGACGCGGTACTCACCAGGGCACCGTGTCTGCTCGTCCGATTGGACGGTGATGCTGCCAGCGTCGACGGCGACGACGGTGACGGCTCGCTTCGGGCGCGGGTGGATCGCCTTCTTCGCGACCACCACGCCCGCAGCGGTCGCGCCCGCGATGACCGTCAGGGCGGCTGCCCCTGCTGCTACACCGATAGCGCCCATGCGGCAACTCCCTTCGCGAGCCGTTCGTCTACTCGCTGTAAATAGCGCTGCTCTTGTTGTGTGACCTCGAGGCGGCCGGCGACGATCTTGTCGCGGAGCTCGATGTACCGCTGCGCGACAACCACCTCAGCGCTGCCATGGAGGCGCAGCGGCGGCATGCCGGCGCTCTGGTCACGGGCAGACATGACGAACAGGCGGAGCGAGACCAGACGCCACCGGAGCACAGTGACGAGCCGGCGCAAGGTCCGCCATCCGTGTGCGACACCGATGGCGACGAGGCCGGGGTAGAAGAGACTGTTGAACACGACGAGCATCGCCCGGGAGAAGGGGGTTTGCTGCCCGTCAATGAACACTCTGGTGATGTCGACGAGCTCAGCGATGATCGAGAGCACCACGAGCGCAAAACCGATGATGAACAGGATGTTCACACCTCGGGGCTGCGGCAGGAGCACACCGATGGAGTCGGCGGCGAACCATCCCATAGCGACCATGTAGATGACGATGTGCACCCACGTGGCCGGGTACTGCAGGTGCTCGTGGATGTACGTCGTCGGCTCACCGTTGTGATCTGGGATCACCATGAAGGTGAACGTCTCAGCGAGGAGCACGGTGACCAAGATGGGCAGGCGCGATCGAGCGGCTGAGCCGGCGTGAGCGCGTGTGGCGTCCCGCAGAAACCAGAACGCCGCAGTAGCTGCGAGAACCTGGATCAGATCGATCGCGTTGACGTCACCCAAGAGCGCATCGATGTGCTCGACGGGCCAGACGACGCCCACCGTGGCGATGCCGACTACCGCAAGCGCTGCGGCGAGGAAGGCAGGACGTCGCGCTGCGTTACCGATCGCATTGACCCGCAGGAGCAAGAGTCCAACGGCAGCCCAGAAGGCAGCTGGGATCACGCGAAAGCTTCCTCGCTTGCAGACAGCGTGGACTTCTGGAGGCGTTCGAGCAAGAGCATCGCTCCGCGTTCGGCCACGAGCTCTTCGACGTCGACGGCGCCAGCGTCTTCGAGCGAGGTCCGCACCGGGACGCGTGCCCGTGCCGCAGTGATCTCCGCGGTCACGCCGGCGTAGCCCCGCTCCATAACCTCGACAGGTACGTGGCACCCTCCGTGGCCGGCGGCGATGTGCATGAACTCGTGGAGGATCACGAAAAGCTGGTAGAGGCGGGGGTCGTCAGGGTGGAAGTACACCCGTCCGGCGTCTGCGGTGTCGAGGTACAGTCCCGTCACGCTCGCGGGGTGATCGCGCGGGGGGAGCGTGTTCAGCGGGTCGATGATGAGCGGCTTGCCGAGCCAGGTAGATACGGCCGTTCGCAGCGTCTCGAAGGTGAGAGGGCCAGCGGGCAAAGACAGCCGGGCGATGGCGTCCTCAGCAAGCTGGGTGGTGAGTCGTTGCGTTCGGATCGTCTTCATTTAGTACCTCCCCGCTCATTCGGCGCTGCGGCGCGGATGGCTTCGGCGATCGCCAGGAGCTCGTCTGGGGACGCTGCGTTGACAGAGCGAGCTGCGATCCCCACACCAGTCTCCGCCAGGGCGATTTCCACTTCCAGCCGTGCGTCGACGAGGTCGACGACGCCGAGCAATGCGATGCGCAGCAGGTACTCGGACGGCACGTCGAAGAAGTCCGCGATCGCACGGAGATCGTCGCTGGTGACATCTGTCGGCTCGCCGGCGAGGAGTCGTTCCCAGTCCGCACCGGCCAGAAGCCGTCCGCGCTTCGCCAGTGCAGCGCGGACCGCGCGGTCGACCGGGGGAGCGGGTGTGCGGGCGACATGCAGAGCGACGAGCTTCCGGAGCCGGTAACCGAGTAGCGCGGGTTCGAGGTGTTCGTCCCGAGGCGCGTGCAGCCGTTCCATCTCGGTGATCGCTGGTGCGAGAAGCTCGCCGACCGACACGCCGAGCGCTTCTGCGATCGTCTGCACGTCGTTCGTGTTGAAGGAGGTCTCGCCGCGGGTGCGCTTGTAGTAGTAGCCGCGGCTGAATCCAGCCTGGGTGATGAGAGCAGGCGTCGTGATGCCTCTCCGAATGCGGATGTCGTCGACCGCGTCAACGAACGCCCTCGAGAACTCGTTCGGCTCACCGCTGCCCTGTCTGCCCACCCGATGACTCTATTGGCGTACTGAAAGAACTCTGTGAGCCTCATTTAGAGCACGATGCAACACTTGTTGCTCTAAATAGAGCATAGTGGTTTCAGTACTGGGATCAGCGGCAGCCGGAGCAGCACTCGACCCTGCCGAGGATCCCGCAACTTATTAAGTTGGAGGGCTCTCTTGGAGACTCAGCACCAGACCAGCGGGCACCACGCCCCCGATCCGGCACACACGCTGTTCCGCTCCGCGGAGGTGGAAGGGGACGCCGCCGGGCTCGCAAAGACCGGGCTCAGAGGCGGGCTGAACCGGCTTGGCTTCAAGCTGCAGCCAGGTGCCGCGGAGCGGCAGGCGCGGGCGCGCGACGCTGCCCTCGAGAGCGCCCGGGCGGTGATCCTGCATAGTGCGTTCACTCGACCCGTCGGCGTCTTGATCGCGAACCCGAAGGGCACGTCCGGGAAGACGCCCGCGACCTTGGGCCTTGCATCCGCGTTCGCAGCGGTGAAGGGCAACGGGATCTGCGCGGTCGAGGTCGCGGATGACGCCGGCACGCTTGCGCTGCGCGCGGAGGGTGTGCCGCAGCTGGATCTCGGTGACCTGGTGTGCGACATCACGTCGATCCGATCGTCCGGGCAGCTGGCCGGCTACGCCGTCCAGCAGTCGTCGTTCGTCGACGTGTTCGGTTCACGGCCGGGGGAGTCCCGCCCGGCCCTCACCGCGGATGACGTTGTGGCTGTCTCTCGGGTGATCGACGAGTACTACCGGTTCAGGTTCATGGACTCCGGCAACGTCGTCACCACAGGGCCGTTCCTCGGCGCGATCGACGTCGCGGACGTCCTGGTCGTGCCGGTGATGATGGCCCGGGACTCCGGGTTGAAGGCGATCGAGATGCTCGACGGCCTGATCGCGGCCGGCGGGCACGCTGCCGAGCTCGCTCGGAACGCCGTGATCCTCCGCATGACGGACGGGCGTCCGGAGAACAGCGTCGACCGCGACGACGTCGTCCGCTACCTCGAGGAGCGCGGCGGAGCTCGCCAGTTCGACATCCCGTTCGACGCACACATCGCGGAGCGTCGCGACATCACCTGGGCGAAGGTCTCGAAGGCAACCCAGGACGCGTTCACGTTCGCGGCCGCGGATATCGTCCGCGTCGTCCGCAACGAACAGCCCAGCACGACAAGCCCACAGCAAAGCGCCGCTGCGGCACAGGACGATGAGGACCCCGACGGGGCCGACTCCGCTCAGGACGGCGACCCGGTCACCCCGGCGCCCGTTCCCGCCGCTGCCGCACCGCAGGCACCAGTGGTGCCGGACGTTACGTCCGATCCGCGCGAGGACTGGGTGACGTGCCCGAACTGCCGCAAGCAGACCCCTCCCTACACGTACTGCTCGTTCTGCAAGCACCAACTGACCGACACGGTCAACCTGCAGCGCTTCTACGGCCGCGCCCGCCGTGCCTCCGGCTACGCAGAGCCCGCAGAAGACCTCCCGGAGCAGCTTCGCGCGCGCCCTCCCGTTCCCGCCGATGACGACGAACCCGACACCGGTCGGGCGTCGGCGTAACCCGCGAAAGGTTCATCCATGTCTCTGCTACCCATCCCCACTGCCCTAGCAACCACCGCCACGTCGGTCGTCGCGAAGGGCGACAACCCATTCGAGGGTGTGACGCCGAACTTCGACTGGCTCGGCGACGGCTTCCGCAACGTCTGGGTTCCGGCCCTCGGCGGATTCCTCGCGATCGCACTGATCGTCCTGGCGTTCTTCTTCATCAAGGCCCTCATGGGCCTCCGCAAGGCAATGGATGCGAAGAAGCCCAACGACGCCGAGCACGCCCGCAACACCATGCTCGGCACCGGCATCGCGATCGCCGGTGTGATCCTCGCACCGACACTGTTCGTCGCCATCACCACCGCTGCACAGAACGGCGCATCATGACCGGCACCGAGGAGCGGGAAGGCACCCCACGCCCGCGGAAGCGGATCAGTGTCGGCAAGACGATCGCGATCGTCTTCGGCGCCGTGGTCGCGGCATCTCTGGTGGTGCTGATCGTCGTGGCGCTCCTGCCGCGTGCGTCCACGTCGCCGACCGGCTCGGCGACGTTGCCCGCGGCGTCGGCAACGCCGGGCTCAGCTCCGACAGTCGACAGCCTGGGCGACTCGAAACGGCGCACCGTGTCCGGGTGCGTCGCCGGGGTCGGGATCACCGGGACGGATCTGCTGCAGCTGCGCAGAACGAAGGACTTCACGGTCGAAGGGGCGGCGGAGTTCCTGGGCGGGTTCTTGCAGGTCACGTCCGCCGCGGATCCGGAGTGGCGTCCCGGCATCGACCAGGTGGTGAACATCGCGACCACGGGCACGGCGCATGACCTGCTGAAGACGCAGGTCGCCGAGGGCACCCCCTACGCCGATGCGCAGAAGCACACCGTGAACCTGGCGAAGGGTGCGTTCAAGGTCATCGACCTCACCAAGCACACGGTGACGATCGATATCGCCGCCCCGTCGACGACGGATGGCAAGACCGACGTCCGCGCCGGGAAGGTCAACTACACGGGCGGTGAGTTCACCCTCACCGCGACCGACGGCGGCTGGGTGGTCTCCGGCGCCTCCGGTGACGGCGACTGGCGTGTGAACGCGACCCAGTCCGGCACCACCTTCACGGGGGGCTGCTGATGTCGTGGTGGCAGGACGCTGGCGCGAACGTCGCGTCGGGGCTGAACGGAATCGTCTCCGGGATCGTCGGATCGACCGCGAAGGCGGCAACCGACGTCGTAAAGGCAGTGGACTTCGCCAAGGACCCCGCCGGGTACATCACGTCGCTGCTGCAGCAGGGCGTGTACGTGGTGGCGACGAAACTGATCCCGCCGATGATCGACGCGTTGCACCCCGACTACTCGGCGAAGTGGTGGATCGACTCGTACCGGGTGTCGTTCGCGATGGCGTTCCTCCTGGCCGCGGTGCTGCTCATTGTCGCGACCATCCAGACGCAGAAGGGGAAGAACTCCGGCAAGGAACTCGCCGAGTCCCTGTTCGTCGCGCTGCCGGGATTCGTCGTCTCAGCGTCGTTCGGGCCGCTCGTGGGACAGCTCATCGGGAAGGTGTTCATCCAGCTCGAGGACTCGATCGCACAGTGGTCGGTGGGCACGTCAACGAAGGACTACTTCACCCACCTCGGCGACGCCGCCGCGTCGAAGAACGCGCAGGCGTTGTGGGGCACCGCGCTGATCTCGCAGATCACCCTGGAGGGGCTGCTGCTCGGGATGATCGTGGTGGTCTTTTTGCTGCTGATCCAGCTCGCCACGATGTACCTCACCGGCGCCCTGATGGCCCTGTTCCTGGCCTGGGCGGTCAACCCGAGGACCCGGCACCTGGCGAAGATCGGGCCGACGGTGTGGATTGCGTTGAACTTCGCGCAAGCGCTGCTGATCCTCCTCGTCGGGATCGTCTTCCGCGCCGTCGGTGGCCTGCAGATGAAGGCGGTGGAGGGCGCCGACGGCGACTTCGCCACGTTCGTCAACCTCGCCCTGCCCGCGGTGCTGATCTGCATGGTCGTGTTCGCGCCGATGGCGTTGATGAAGATCGCCTCTCCAGGGACCGCCCCGCTCGGTGGCGGCGGTCAGTCCCGGGACGGCGGCTTCAACAGCCCCAATCCTGGCTCCGTCCCGCAGGTACCGGCCGGTGGAGGAGGCGGGGGTCGTTCGGGGCCGCAGAACCCCAACGAGGCCGCTGGCACCACGTCCGGGTCGGGCGGCGGATCCGGGTGGACGCCGTCGACGCAGCCCGTCCAGGCCGCCGGTGGTGGCAGCACCACGATCAACGCCTCCAGCACCGGCGGTGGAGGCAGCGCTGCGAACCAGGCGGCGCAGGCCGGGAGCCGGAAGACCACGCAGGTAGCCGCGCAGAAGGGCACCACGTCCGCTGCGGGGAAGGCCGCGACCGCCGCGTCCGGGGTCGCCCCGATCGCCGTTGGTGCATTCCTGGCGAACGCCGCGTTGAAGGCCGCCGCGTCCGCGGTCCGTGCCGGCCATCAGGCCGCCGAGCAGGCCGGCGACGCCGGCTCCCACGACTGAACCGTCTGTCCGAAGGGGACTCAGCATGCGTACGTCATTGATCGGTGGGGATGTCACTCACCGCGGCTTGTTCGGTGGCCGGATCTCGAAAGTCCGCATCTGGACGCTGTCGATCGCCCTCGTTGCGGGCCTCATCGCCGCGGCGCTCTGGCAGATCACCGGGTTGGTCCTGCTCGCCGTGCTGCCCCTGGTGGCGTGGTTCGTGACGATCGACACCGTCAACAACACCGTCCTGCAGCGCAGCATCGACAAGCGCTCCTACCGGGACCGCGACAAGCGCGGCCTGACGACGTTCGTCCCGTTCGACAAGGACGGCTGGGACGCGCTCACCGACGCGTGGGCGAACGCTGACGGCCGAGCCACCCGGAAGGAAGCAGAGCGGCAGATGCACGCGATGCGCCTCACACCAGACGGGGTCGAGGGGATGCTGTGGCTGCGCGAACGCAACCGCACCCCCGGCATCCAGTGGCACCGTCCCTCGTTCGGCCAGGAGTACCTCGCCGTGGTGTTCAGCACCACCGGGCAGGTCGAGGGCATCGAATCCGACGCCGTCTTCGACGCCTCCGCGGCCGGGTACGAGCAGGTGCTCGCCCAGTTCGGTGCCGCACTGACGCTCCCGAACCGGGTGCAGACGATCTCCCGGATCCTGCCCTCCGACCCGGCACCGCACGAGGCGTGGCTGGCAGAGCACGGCGACAACTCGATCCCGGATGAGATCCACGAGTCCTACCGGGAAGTCGTCGACGACATCTCCGCCGCGCAGCTGGTGAACCGACCCATGTTCGTCGTCTGCTGGCCCGTCACTGACCGGTTCGTCGCCCGCGCCGAACGGGCAGGGGAAGGCATCGACGGGTGGCTCGCGGTCATGGACCGTGAGATCCGCTCCGTCACCGCAGCGTTCACCGCGGCCCGGTTCCGGAACGTGCACGCCATGACGGCGAGGCAGACCGCCGCCGTGCTGCGGCACCTGCAGCACCCGGGGTTCCCGATGGACCAGGCCGGAGACATCACCCCGGACCGGGCGTGGCTGCCCTCGCAAGAAGACTGGTCCTACATGACCTACGTCGGCGCCCCCGAGGGCCGGCTGTCGCAGTCGCTGTCGCGCACCTGCCGGGTGACGGCGAAGGACGTGAAGATCTCGCACCGCACGTCGCTGTGGATGGCGCCGATGCTCGGCGAGATGGAACACCAGGTCGTGCGAACGATCAGCTTCCACCTCGAGCTGACCCCGCAGGACCAGGCCCTGTTCCTCGCGGAGAAGGACCGCGTGTCCGACATCGCCGACGCGAACCGGCGAGCCCGCGGCGGCGGCATCGAAGACGCCACCCTCACCGTCGAGCAGGAAGCCGCGAAACGGCGCATCGCCGACCTCACCCCCGGGACCGGGTACACCGGCGCGAACTGGGTCGGCTACATCACCGTCACCGCCGGAAGCCGTCAGGAACTCTCCGACGCCGTCGAAGAGATCACCGCCGCAGCCTCGAACGCCGGGATCAGCAAACTGACCTGGCTCGACCCCCACCAGCAGACCGCCGCCGCCTACACGTGGCCTGTTGGGCGCGGGATCGCCCCGTCGAACGGCTCGATCGGCACCCGCGTCGAGAAGCTCGCCGCGGGCAAGGAAGCGAAGGAAGCGCTGTGACCGGCCTCGACTGGACCGCCTTCATCGCCGCGCAAGGACTGCTCCTTGTCGGCCTGGGGACCGTCGTCGCCGGCTTCGCCACCAGAAACCGCAGCCGGTTCAGGCGGGGGTGTGTCTTCGCCGTCGTCGCGATCGCCAGCGTCGCCCTCAGCGCCGTCATCGCGCCGGCCGCGGGGCTGGTGCTGATCGGCGCCGCTCTGGTCGCGATCTACCTGGTTCGCCGCCGACTCCAGCAGCTCAATGCGCAGAACACTCTCGAACGAACAGGACCCACCCGATGAGCACCACCACAAACACCGACCCCGACACCACGGACGAGGCGTACGAGCCGACCCGTCGGGCTCGCCGGGCGGGCGCCCTGTCGGCGAAGCAGCGCATCAAGCGCACCATCCGGTCCTCACCGGGTGTCTCCGACGACGTCACCGACGAACTCGCACCCGGCCGAGACGCGAACGGCTTCCCGGTGCCGGCAGAGGGCGGCTACCAGCCGAAGCGGCGGAAGCTGTTGACCCGGATCGGCTACTACGGCCCCGTCGTCCAGGGCGCCCCGTCGACCACGCGGCAGGTCGAGATCCTGAACCCTGCACCGATCGCGTCCCCGATGGAGTTCCAGGGGCTGCTGTCGGGCATCGAGACGCTGTCGTCGACGCCGGCGACGAACGATCAGTTCGCGGCGTTCCGTGCGGGGAAGGTCACGTCCGCGAACGTGTGCACTATCGGCGACGTCGGGGTGGGGAAGTCGACGCTGATGAAGTGCGACTACGTGCTCCGCCCGCTGGTGTTGAAGGGCCGCCGTGTCGTGGTCATCGACATCAAGCCGTTCACCGGCGACTCGAAGTTCGGCGAGTACACCCCCGTCGCTGCCGCGATCGGGGTCGAGCCCATCCGGTTCATCATCGCCGACACGTCCACCTCCGCAGCGCGTGAGGGCGTGACGCTGAACCTCCTCGACCCGCGGCTGCTGCAGACGCAGCTCGTGCCCGGCCCCACCGGGATGGTGCAGATGGTGCAGCAAGCCGCCGCAGTCCTCAACGACAACATCGAACTGAACCGGTTCGAGAAGAAGGCGGTCCGCGTCGCGGTCCTGCACGCGCTCCGCCGGGCGGAAGGCAAGGGCCGCGCGGCGAACATCCTCGACGTGCTCGAACACCTCGGGGACATGGACGTCCCCGAGTACGCCGGCCTGAGTTCGTTCGTGAAGGACCACCAGGAGCTCGCCGGCTACGGCGCCCGGATCCTGCTCGAGCGGATCCCGGAAGAGATGCCCGGCCTGTTCGACGGAGACACCTCCAAGAGCGTGGCGCTGGATAACAAGGCCACGTTCTTCGACTTCAGCCAGCTGCCCGAGGACGGGCCCGCCCGGTCGATCGGGATGATGCTCGCCAACGCGTGGACCATCGGCGCGATCCGCACCTCAAAGCAGCAGCAGCAGACGAACTTCTGCGTCGACGAAGGCTGGTTCCTCGTCGGCGGCCCGATGGGCGCCGTGATCCGGTCGAACTCCAAGCTGTCCCGCGCCCTAGGCCTGTCGAACGTGGTCAACATCCACCACGTCGCCGACATCCCCACCGAGGACCCCGCGATCTCCTTCATCAAGGAAGCCGGCACGCTGCACCTGTTCCGGCAGGCCCGGCAGGACGACGCCCAGCAGGCGGCCGCGATCGCGGGCCTGCGGACGGGGGCGTCGGACTACCTGATGACGCTGCCGCAGGGGCACCACTTCAAGAAGGTCGGCATCGACGCCGAGACCCGCGTCGCGCACATCCGCTCGAGCCTGGAGAAGAAGATCACCGAGACGAACTACGCGATGGGCATGCTCGAGCACGAAGACACCCAGCAGCCCGGGCTGGTGGCGGCATGAGCGCCCGGCAGGACCGGGGCCTCCCTCCGTGGGCGGTCTTCGCGGCCACGACCGGCGCCGTCATGGTCATCCTCGGCGCAGGGCTCGCCCTCGGACTGGCACGGCAGACGTCGCCAGCGGCACCGGAACGCACCGCAGTGGTGCCGACGGCGTCGGGATCGTCGTCGCCGGCTCCGACGTCGACGCCGTCGAACACGCCGGAGAGCGCTGCTGCTGGGTTCGTCGCGGCGTTCACGAACCATCAGGTCCCCGTCGACGTGTGGCAGAAGACCTACAGCGGGTACCTCACGAAGCAGGCGAAGACCGCCTACGCCGGCACCGACCGCGGGCAGGTTCCCGGAACCCGGGTCACCGGGAAGGCGATCGTCACCGCCGGCGCCTCCGCAGCACCCGTGCCCGGCAGTGCAGACGACGACGGCGACACCGACCCGGTGCCCGCGATCGTCGCCGTTCCCACCGACGCAGGCCGGTACACCGTGAACCTGCAGCAGCAGGACGGTCAGTGGCTGGTGGTCTCCGCGCAGCTGCCCGGGAGCGGGCAATGAAGGGCGGCATCCTGGCGGTGATCGCACTGATCCTCGCCCCGATTCTCCTGCTGCTCGGCGGGATCTACTTCGCGATCGCCGCATCATCGAACCCGCCTGCGGCCGCCGCGGCCGCGTGCGGGACCGCGTCGGGATCAACCGGGTCGGTCAGCACGAAGCTGCCGGCGAAAGTCGGCCAGTGGGACCGCGACCAGCTGCAGGTCGCCGCCAAGCTGATCGCCGCAGCCAAGGAGATGAAGGTCAACCAGCAGGCCACCACGATTCTCGTGATGACCGCGATGGGGGAATCGTCGCTGTCGAACCCGAACCACGGTGACGCGGTCGACAACACCACGATCGGGGTGCTGCAGCAGAACTCCGCCTACGGCACCCGCGACCAGCGGCTCGACATCCCCACCGCCGCGAAGGCATTCCTGAGCCGCCTGGTCAAGGTCGACGGGTGGGAGTCGATGGAGCCCACCCTCGCCGCGCACGCCGTGCAGGGCAACGCCGACCCGTACCACTACGCGAAGTTCTTCACCCAGGCGCAGGAGGTCATCAAAGCCCTGACTGGGACGACGGTCACCTCCGGCTGTGACGTGTCCGGGGACCAGAAGGAGCTCGCCTCAGTCCTCGCCGCAGCGTGGAAGAAGGGCACCTTCACCGACACGTACCACCCGCAGATGGTGGAACAGGAGATCCTCCCGATCGTCGACGGCACCACCAAGCCCGGCTGCCAGGTCGACACCCGCATCCTGCAGATCCTCGTCGCCGCACTCAACAAGTACGGCTCCGTGCAGATCAGCGACATGAACCGCCCCTGCGTCGGCATCACAACGCACTGCGAGTCCGGGTCGCTGCACTGCAAGAACCCGGCCGTCGCGGTCGACTTCAACGCCGTCGGCGGGAAACCGCTCCTCGGCTCAGGCCCGCAGGACATCGAGTTCCTCACCTGGCTCAACACCGTCATGCCGAAGGGCTCACAAGTCGGGCAGGTGCAGTGCCGGCCGAACACGCCGCTGTCGAACCTGCGCCAGTTCGAGGACCCGTGCTCGCACCAGCACGTCGACCTCGGCGCCACCACGGAGGCGTTGACCCTCCCGGCCGGGAAGGAGAAGTAACCCGATGACCTCCACCACCGACCGGACCACCGACCCGATCGACCAGGTGCGCCGCGCGGTCGAGGCGTACCAGCAGTCCCGGCAAGCCCGCGACGAAGCCATCGCGGCCGCCGCGATCGCGGTCGGCCGAGAGGCCGCCGCCGAAGCCTCCGGCCTGTCCCTGTCCCGCATCCAGCAGCTCGTCGCAGACCGAAACCGGACCCGGCGTCAGACGACGTCGACGTCCATCCGCTGAACCGAAGGAGAACCCATCATGGCTGTCAAGACGATCTGGCCCGTGCAGTACACGTGCGGGCACACCGAGAACCGTGATCTGTCCGACAAGCCCGCCGGCAAGCGCGCCTCGTCCGCGAAGTGGTTCGGCGAGCACCTGGTGTGCAGTCGCTGCTTCAAGAAGCAGAACGGGTCCGACGAGTCCGACGCTGAGCGCGACGCCCGCCACGCCGCGGAAGCGAAGCAGATCCGCGAGGACGCCGAACGCGACGGCCTGCCGATCGACCTGGTCGGCACCGAGAAGCAGGTGCCGTGGGCGCTCCGGATCCGCGCGGAGCTGATCCGCGGCGCCTACGAAGCGCTCGTCCAAGAGGGCGAGCTCACTGACGCCGACTTCGAGGAACAGGTCCTCGTCCCCGCCCGGCCGATCGACCGGGCCCGCTGGTGGATCGACAACAAGGACGCCGACGCTGCTGACCTCCCCGAACTCCTCGCTGACCCCGGCACCATGGACGCCGGCGCATCGACGGAGAACGTCGCATGAGCATCTTCACCGCGTCGACGCCCGATGTGACGCTCCCGATCACCACCGGGAAGGATGAGCCCAGCGACACCGTCCGGTGGGTGTTCATCCTCGACATGTTCGACGCGGACCCGTGGATCATTCCGTGCGAGTACTGCACGGTCGTCGAAGGTGACTCTTCCCACCAGGCTGGCTGCGACACATGCCGCGGCCGCGGATGGTTCAGCACGACCACCGGTCTGCCGGTGAAGCTGTGGTGGTGGCAGAGCGACCGCGCTGCAGCCGCGAACTGGCTCATCCACACCGCAACCCCGACGCTGCTCCGCGCCGCCGGCTACGACGCCGACGCCGACCGGGTCGACGGCCTCCCGAAGATCACTGCCGAACGACTCGCCCAGCGCATCACCGGTACCGGCATGCTCGAAGAGCTCTACCGCCGGCTCCACAGTGACTTCTTCGACCGCGTTCAGGCCAAGGCTGACAGCGGCTCGAGCGGGGTGGAAGCCGTCCGCCGGTCCGACGCCGGTCACCCCTTCTGGGACCGCGCGCGGGACGCGTACCTGGACTTCCGGACGTCCCGGATGGGGGAGTGGGCATATCGGATCACGCAGTACGCCCCCGAACTCATGGCCGAACGGCATGACGGCAGTCCCGCGGACCTCACCCCGACCCTGGACCGTCTCGTCGACGCGTACGAAGACGCCACCAGCGGCCTCGTCATGGTCGAAGAGGACATCGTCCTCGGCCCGGAACGACCCGCCCTGCACGGTGCCGACGGCGCACGCTGCCAGTCCCGGTACGAGCACGACGGGGTGCTGTACCGCTGCGACGTGCGCACCCCACCCCGATCCGACCCACACCACACGGCGACAGGTCCGGACGGCCCGCTGACCTGGACGGATGAGGACAACGTCGACGTGCCCTGCACAGCGACACTCGCCACCCCCCTCGATGGCGCCGGCGCAACCAGCACTGTGCAGTGCGTGGCCACCCTCTACCGGCACCCGGACACCCGGACCGGGGACCTCGAGCACCACTGGTACGGCCCCGAATCGGACGGCTACCCCGACTACCGGAGCTGGACCGACACCGACACCGACGCCGGCGCAACCGCTGCCGCCACCCACTGAACCGACGACGAAGGGCACAGATCATGGCCGAAGAACCGATGAACCTGGACCAGGCGCTCCGCGCCTCCTACGCCGATGCCCTCACCCTCGGGGTGCGAGGCATCGATGCCGACGCGCTGGCACGTCGCGCGGAAGCTGCACGAGCTGTCCTCGCGGAGCAGTCGCGCCGCGTCGACGCTGCCTACCGTGGAGCGGCCGGCGCAGAACCGGACGTTGCCGCACCGTTCGGGACAACGCTCGTGCTGCAGCACGGCGGAGACCTGAACGCAGTGCTCGGCGACCCGATGTTCGCTTCCACACTGCAGCAGCAGATGGGACTCGGGTACGGGACCGAGTACGTCAACGACGAAGACGGCGCCCGGTGGGAATCCACCGAACCGACCGCCGAGGACATCGGCCAGTCGGCCGCGGAAGCGACGCGCATCCGCTCGGCCCTCGCTGAGATGGGCTCGCTCGATCCTGACGCCCTGCAGGCGGAGGCCACCGCTGATGAGCCGCCGCTGCAGGAGCGGATGGAGCAGGCGTACCTCGAGGGATACGGCGCCCGACTCCAGATCGGGCTCGCCTATGCCGCCGCGGACGACGCCACTCGTGCCGAAATCGGCGTGAGCGTCCTCGCCGACAAGGTCTCGACCTACGACGACCTCGACAGGATCACTACGACCATGCAGCGGGAGCTGCCGGACGTGACGTTCTTCTACGAAGAACTCCTGAACGAACCGCTGTCGCAGAACACGGAGCGAGCACTCGTGGAAGCAGCGGGGATCGCGGGCCGGTGGTCCGAGCTCGACGCCGCGGTCGACCAGCAGCTCGAGGTCATCGACAGCCGAGCCAAAGAGGTGACCCGTGCACCCTCCGTGCACGCTGGCGACCCCGCCGAGGCGGAGATGCGATACGTCGACCCGGACCTGCAGCGCGCGACGCAGGCGCTGCCGCGGATCGAACGGGACAATACAGTCCGCGCCGCACGGGCACAGAGCGCCATCGCGGCAGAGTCGGGAGCGGAACGCGGAGGCGTGCGCGAACGGATCCAGGGGTGGCGGGAAGCCCGCCGCGAGGAAGGCGAGCGCACCGGCGATGACGCACAGCGGCGGCGAGAGGCGTGGGAGCGCGGGAACGGTCGCAGCATGCGTGTGACGGGGACGCCGTCGGCCGCGGCGACTGCGGATGTGGTGCCGGCGCCGACGCCAGAACGAGGGCTCGGACGATGAGCGAGATTCGATCGACGTTCGAAACGGCGCTGCTATTCATCGTCGTGCTGGTCGCCGCGTACCTCAGCATCCACGTCGGTGCCGTGGTCACCCCGACGGGGACGGACTACTCCTGGAACGTCGTGCAGCTCGTCGGGCAGTTCTTCGACGGTGCGCGCGTGCCCGGAGCCGCGGTCCCGATCCTGATTGTCGTCGTTGCCGCCGTCGTAACGGCGGCGATCGTCGTGGGACGGCTCGGCCGAATCCGCCGCGAGGAGCGGCAGACCGTCCAGCGGATGGCGCCGCCGTCCGAGTACAAGGCCCTGCTGGAGAAGGCCCGCCTCGAGCAGGCCCGCAACGACCTGCACGAGGACGAACCAGACATCGGCCCCGGCCTGCCGATCGGGTCGGTCGCGACGCGCGGCCGGCACAAGGTGTTCCAGTCGTGGGAGGACGCCGGCGTGCACCTGCACGGCACCCGACGCGGGAAGACCACCTCCGAGGTCGTCCCGCACTGCGCCGTCGCCCCCGGCGGTCTCATGGTGACCTCGAACAAGCCGGACGGTATCCGCGAGATCCTCGCCGCCCGCCACGGCGCCGGCGAGTGCTACGTCCTCGACCCGAACCAGGTCGTACGCCGCTCCTCGACCCCGGACTTCACCTTCGACCTGCTCGCGGACATTCAGACCGATGATGACGCGTACGAGCTCGCCGAGATCTTTGAGGCATCGACGAGGAAAGCGTCGGACCGGGGCGGCGATGCGCAGTTCGACGAGTCGGGCCGGAAGATGCTCGCCGGCTGCTTCCTCGCTGCGGCCCTGGAGCGGCGGCAGCTGCGGGACGTGTACGAGTGGTTGACCCGGGAGAAGGTAACCACGGTCGCCGACCTCCTCCGCAAGCACGACGTCGTCGGGCTCGCAGCGACACTCGATGGGTTCGCCGAGTGGACGGAGAAGACCCGTTCCGGCATGTACGCCACCGCGCAGCGCATGGCCGGTGCCCTGTCGAACGAAGCGATGATGGCGTGGACGGTGCCAACGCCAGGCATCCGACAGTTCGACCCCGCCACCCTGGCGCGGGGCAAGGACACCCTGGTGCTGCTGTCGAAGAAGGGCGGATCCGCGGCCGCGTTCGTGACCGCGCTCGTCCGTGCGGTCTGCAAGGCCGCCGAGCAGCAGGCGCACGCCAACGGTGGACGGCTGCGGGTGCCGCTCGTGAACGAGCTCGACGAGTGCGCGAACGTCGTGAAGTGGCCAGAGCTGCCAGAGGTGTACTCGTACTACGGGTCCCTCGGGATCGTGATGAACGCGTACTTCCAGTCCCCGGCACAGGCGATCGCCGCATACGGGAAGGAAGGGTGGGAAGCGATCTGGTCCGCCGCCCCGATCCGCGTCTTCGGCGGGGGAGTGGTCGACCAGCCGCGCCTGCAGGAGCTCTCCGCACTCATCGGTGAGTACGAAGAAGTCACCGACAGCACCACCGGTGCCACCCGGTTCCGGCCCATCCTCACCGCCGGGGCACTGGGATCCCTCCGGAAGTGGCGAGCAGTCGTCTTCGCCAGCGGCGTCGACCCGATCCTGATCTACACGAAACCGTGGTTCCGAAACCTCCGCCTCCGCCGACGCATCAACACCGGGAAGAAGGCCCTGAATGTCTGACATCGAGACCGCGCACACCGACGTCGACCAGGCGGACGAGGTCGATACCGAGGCACCGACGGAAAGCGGGAGCCCGTTCCAGTCGATGTTCTACGACTGGGTGCAGGAACGGTTCGCACGGGTGGAGGTCACCGGATCCGCGCAGCGGGCGACCTGGTGCCCGGAATGGTGGAAACACCCCGAGGTCGTCGACCGGCTACAGGCGCTCTGGACCGCGCACATCGCCGCGGAGGCAGAACAGGAAGACGAGAACGGCAACATGGCCGCGCTGTCCGATTGGTGGATCCGGCACTGGGACCCGCACCGCGCAGTGCTGTTCGACGCAGCGACCGGACCGTTCCGGGACTGCAGCATGCAGCGCGGCCACCTCTACGACGAGGACCGCGACCACATCAACGCGATCACGCCGGCAAGGCCGCCAGCACAGTAGCCCCACCCTGAGTCAGCGGTCTCGATCGACCTCACGACTTGGGGGTGGCGACGGGGGCACATCACGCGGCGGCGTCGACGGCCCGGTGCCGGATCGCATCGGTCGTCCGTGGGCCTGCTCCCACGAGTCCCGGCGTGCCTGCACCTCGGGCTCACGGTGTCCACGGATCGCAGCGAGCGTCGTTGTCCGCGTTGCTGCCGGCAGCGACGTCGGCGCGGGCGGCTCGCCACCCTCGGCAAGCTCCGCCGCCCACCGCGTGGTGCGTGCCCGCATGGCCGCCGCGGCGTCGCTGTCGAGCCCGTATGCGGCAAACCGGTCATCACGGATCCGGTCGACCTGCTGCAGCTGCTGGGCGAACATCGCCCGGTCGAATCCGTCGTCACGGTCCGCGACGAGTCGCAGCAGCTCCTCGTCGGTGTACCGACCGGAGGACCGGATCGCGTCGAGGTCGATGAAGTCACGCGCCTCGAGGCGCGTGTACACAGCGTTGGTCTTGGACGCCACGGCGTCGTCCACCGATAGCACCGGGCCCACCTGCAGCCGGGCGGGTTCGGCGCCGCGCCAGTCGTAGGCGAAGTCGACGTCGACCTGGCGGCCATCCGTCGCGGTGACGTTCAGGTGTGCGAAGTACTCCGCCCGTCGACGCTCTTCCACGACGTAGCCGGCGTCCGCGAGGACGGTGCTTGCCTCGGTGACGGCACGGTCGAACTCGGCTGCGTCGTAGCGGTTGGTGAACAGATCGACGTCGCGGGTGAGGCGGTCCACGATGCCGTGCTCACGGATCGCTCCCGACCCGGCGAGCACGAACCCGTGCTGATCGGCGCCGCGGAGGATCGTCTGCGCTACTTCGAACTGGAGATCGCGGTCGTCGCTCACGCGGTGAGCTCCGGGAACCGGGACTCCCAGAGCGACCGAACGCGAACGGGCAGGAGCAGCTCATCCCACGTGTGCAGCAACACGTCGCGGTTCAGCAGCGTCTCCTGCACGTCCGAAGCCCCCTCGCGAAGGATCGCCTGGTACGCCTTCGTCACGCCCGAGAGCGTGTCGAGGTCGGCATCCGGGTCGGGACCCCAGTACACGTCCAGCGGGAGCGTCAGCACGCCTGTGGAGGGTCCCTGAAGGGCGCCGAGGGATGCGGGGACGTCGTAGGGCTTGATGTCCTGGTAAAGCACGCGTGATCCCATCGGTTCTCCCTCCTCCGTCCCCATTGTCCCGCGAAACGTGCCCGGGTGGGTAGGGGCAACCGGTTGGCCTCGCCCATGTCCCCGATACGGTGCTGAGGGTGGGCGAGATGACAACGTGGGGAAGCGTGACCGATCCGAGGACACGGCTCGGGAGCGCGCAGCGACTGGCAGAGGAGACGGCCGCGCCGATCGCGGCCACGATGAACGTCGATGACTTCCAAGTCATCGTGACCACGATCAGCGCTCCCGTCGGAACGGCACACACGCTTCCAGAGTTGCGGCGGGTAGAGGTTGCGATCAGCACGGTCGAGTACCCCGATCCTCGGATCCTCCGTGCCACTCTTGCTCACGAGCTAGCACATATTGGCTTGGGCGTGCCGCGGTGGGAGCGATGGATCGACGGGGCACGACTGCTCGCTCCGGCGCTCGGCGCAATCGTGGGCGTACTAGCCGCGGCCGCCCTGACTGCGGCGGTGGCGCATCCACAAAACATCCTTCTCTCCCAAGCGATGAGCGCGGCGGCGTTCGCAGCCGCATTCGTCCCGCTGTCAGAGTTCCTGCGAAGCCGGCTCACGCGCCGTCTGGAATTGCGCTGCGACATCGAGGCCGCGCACCAGGTTGGAGACGACGGGTTGGCGCTGATGGAGTACAACCCGGAGGGTGCGCTATCTCGGGTAGAGCGCTTCGGGTCGGATCACCCGCCGCCGACTGCTCGTGCTGCCGCGATCCGACTGCACGCAGACCGGCGGCACTGCGAGTGCCCAACCTGATGCACTTCAGGGGAGGGCCAAACCTTCGGACACATCCAGGACCACCACTGTGACTGCCAATGTAGAATCTTACATAACGGCGATTATCGGCGCAGCCATCTCCGCTGAGGAGGGGGTTCAGTATGGGCCTTCTCGACTTCTAGGTACGCCTCGAGCCAAGCAGTCGCGATGGCTTGGGACGCGGCGTGATCGCGAGCGATGATCCAGGCGGTGAAGATCCCAGCGAGGACGGCTACGCCGATCTGAACAAGAAGTTCACCGCCGCTGTTCAGCAGGCCGTCCATGCCACGGAGTGCTGCACTGAGCGACGTTTTTGCTTCGTCGAGCTTGCCAGCATCGTTCAGAGCGTCGGCTCGCACTTGGGCATCGCGCGCAGCACCAACGCCGGATTGCATGAGGAAGATCGTGTACGTGCCGATGAGACTGACGAGGGCCACAAGCGCTGCAAGCCCCGCGCCGAGGACCGCCCCCGGCAAGGAGCTGCCGTATTCCGCAGCGCGTCTCCGGAGGACCGCCCGGGCTTCGGCCCGGGCCGGCTCGCTTGCGCCTCGGTACGCCGCAAGGCGCCTCTCGAAATCCCGAAGGTTCGCGTGCACGTGAGCCGGCGCTTTTGGAAAGGCTCGACGCCACCAACCCCGCCCGTGGAGCCCAGTCCCCTTCGGCTTCGAGCGCGACGCGTTCATCTGAGCAGTCTGCCTCAGGTGCTGGGTTCAGGTCTGTCGACTCGGCGTTCGCGCTCGTTGTCCCGCGTCGGTACCGGCGGCAGGTCTCGTCCGCTGCCGGCGCGCCCGTAGGCCGCGCTGACCTTCTTACCGACCGCTTCTTCCACGCTCAGGACTGGCTCGACGGAGAGCGTCAGCGGGTCTTGCGCACGCCAGTCGACCGCGAGGTCCACATCGACCGATTCGCCGGCGTCCTTCTCAATGGTCATGTAGATTCCGCGGCAACATGGCAGCGACTTCGCAACGTCCGTCCTGGAGCGCCAGGGTTCCTGCTGCTTTCCAGATTCGTGCCAGCGTTGCAGGGCTATTTATCCCGATCTTTATCCCACTCGATCGTCAAATGCGAGTTTAGAATGCCGGAGTCGGAATCGCTGCGGGATGATCCGACATATCCAGCGGTGGTGACCCGGGTTGCTTGAGCGGCGTAGGGCGGATGCTCCACGTCCTCCCAATCGATAGCGACCGTTTCTCCAATTGCAAGAACGCCGAAATCTCGTCCTTCAATAGCGCTGAAGTGCACCCAAATGCCGCCGTCAACCTGGTCGACGTCAACGACGCCCCAGCCCTCGTCAGGCTTCCATATGCGGACTATCCCGTTCTCTGACATCACGATCGCGTCAGCAGGAAGTTGCGGAGCCGCAGCGGTTGCCCGTTGCGGTGAAGGAGCCGTAAACCTGCAGCGTCGCGGTGCCATCACCGGCGACGCGCCAGGTGAGGACATCCGAATAGGCGATGTGCGTACCGTCTGGCGAGTTGCTGTAGTTGCCGTGAAATTGGTACGAGCAGACGACGTTATGCCCGGCCTGCTTCGGCTGCGTCTTGCCGTTCCGTGCCCAAATCTGTCCTGCTTCGGTGACGTTACTCGTAGCCGCGGCGCAGAGGGCCGGCGAAAGTTTGATGCCCCACGGGATGGTTTTGCCACCACACTGGTGCTGCACGGTGTAGCTGACGTTGGAGTCCGAGTACTTGTAGAACTTGTTGCACAACAGCTTCGCTCCCTTAGGCCCAGCAACAGCCGAACTGGTAGCTGCCTGCGGGGCTGGCACTGCCTGCGAAGCTCCGACATCTACGACCTGGGCCGGCTCAGCGGCGTCGGCTGAGTCTGCGGGCGTGACGTCCTGAACTGACTGAAGGGTGCCCGTGGACGAGCTTGTCGTCGACGCACCCTGACTGTTCGTGATTGTCAGCGTCGACGACAGGACCGGCTGATCCGAGTCAATCGGAACTGTAGCTGCGTGAGCCGGACCGGCCATCGCAAGTGAAAGAAGGACCGCACCAAACGGCAGACTCCACAGCGCAGAGCGCTTATTAATTTGCATCAATATCCCCTCATGCGGACCCCTGCCGCCTGTAGGCAGGAGCAAAGCACACCGGGGTGGACTGCCACAAGAGAGATCCGCGCAACTTCACGCCAAAGGCGCCCCTCACGCCCGCAATCTGAAAACGGTTTCAGGAATACGCAAGCGGCACTGGCCCGGTGGGCATCGTCCGCCAAACCCGTCGGTCTCGGTGGACATGTCCCGTTCCGGAACGACGGGCCATCGATGCAAGCCTGATTCACAGTTCACGATCGATACCGCGGGCCGGCGTCGGCGGCAGGTCGCGGGCGGTGCCGGCGCCCTTCGGCCGTCCCGTGGACACCTGGCGGCCGTGCGCCTGTTCCCAGGCGTCGCGACGGCGTCGGGCGTCGTCGGAGTCGCGGCCGCGGATCGTTGCGAGGCGGTCCTTGCGGCCGGCCGCCTGTTCGCGGAGAACTTGCGACTTGTGGGACGCGACGACGCGCTCATGCAGGTCCTTCCCAATGCCCTCATTGCGGCGGCCAGCGGGGATTGCGTTGGTCTCCTCGAGGGGAACGTTGTGGCGGTCGCGGAAAGTGTCGACCTCGGCCGCAAGACGAATCCATGCGGCTCGGCGGTCGGGCTCGGCGGGGACCGAGCCGAGCTGCAGGGTCCACGCCGGCTGCTCAGCCGCGATCGCTTCGCCGCGTTCTGTGAGGCGAGCACGGAGGTGCTCGTGGCGTTCCTGGAGCTCGTCTCGCCAAGCTGCCGGCAGGTGCCGGGACCGCAGAGGTGCGGCGTCGGCGATCCACCTCGGCACCGCCGGCTCCGCTGCCGGGCGCGGATGCTCCTGCTCCCACTGTTTCGTCAGCGCGGTGATCCGCGCGCCGAGTGCAGCTGGGACGTTATCGATGTCGTCGACGGGTCGTTCGGTCCATGCCCGGTAGAGCACGTCGGCGGGGTCGAGACCGGCCCGCTCGGCACGGCGCATCGCTGCGACGGTGACACCCCAGGTGTCCTCACCGCCGAGCCGGTTGGTGACGTCGATGCCGAGGGCCTGTTCCGCGGCCGCGGTGAACCGGATCCGGTCGGCCTGCTGGGTGAGGTCCGCGTACTGGTCTGCGAGCGTGACGATGCGGTCCGCGTCGCGCTGGGCGATGCGGAGTTGCTCGTGGGCGGTGAGGTTCGGGTCGACGTTGCCGGCGATCTTCGTCAGGACGTCGCGCATGTCCTGGCCGGGTTCGGTGATGACGGCGAAGGTGTTGCGGTGGCGGCCGCGGGTGCCGCCGACGTAGGCGGCGTTCCGGGATGTGGAGGCGTCGACCATCTGCCACATGGTGTCGCCGGTGTTGCCCTGCTCCCCGTGGGTGGTGCGGGCGTAGCCGAGCTGGGTGTGCTGCTTGACGTAGTCGGCGGGAAGGCGAAGCTTGCCACCGTGGCCAGCGTGCACGACGTCGAGGGAGCCGTCGTCGTGGACCAGCTTCACGGTCCACCGGTCGCCGTTCTTCACGAACTCCCGGCCGCGGTGCATGCGCTGCTTGTAGTCGTTCTTCCGGGTCACGATCCGGTCGCCGACGTGCGCGTCGAAGCCGTCCATGAGGGCTGCGCTGCGGCGTCCGTGGACCTCGCCGGTGGTGAATCGGTACGCCTGGGCACGGGCGTTGAGTTCGGCGATCTGCGCACGGGTGGGGGCGGCCATGAGTGCGTCGAGGCCGGAGTCGATGTCCTGCTGCCAGCCGTTGAAGACGTGGTCGGCCATCTTGTCCGCGTCGCCACCTACAACGCGCCCGTTGGCAAGGTGCCACGCCCACGGGTCCTGCACCGTCGGGTCGCGCAGGAGCAGGGTCGCGGCGGCTTCGTCGGGGTTGCTGAACCGGTGGAGCTCGTCGAGGTAGGTGGCGCCGACTTCGTGCTCGAGGAGGCGGAGCATACCGCCGGAGGCGACGGCGTCGAGCTGCTTGTCGTCGCCGATGAACCGCACGTGCGAGCCAGTGAGTTCCGCGATGCGGACCACTTTGGCGAGGTTCACGGTGCCGGCCATGCCGGCTTCGTCGACCACGATCACGTCGCCGCGGCGGAGGTCGATGTCGCCCGTGATCGACTTCGCCTCGAGCAGCTGCTCAAGGTCACTGCCGAAGAGGAACTTGTCGAGCGTGACCGCCTTGATGCCGACGGCGTCGGACATGACCGCGGCCGCAGCGGCGGACGGGGTCAGCCCGATCATGCGGCCGCCCTCGGCTTCGATCGCACGAGCGGCGACCTTCAGTGCGGTCGTCTTCCCGGTGCCGGCGGGCCCGACACCGACCATGACCCGCACCGGATCGCAGGCGAACGCCGCGGCGAGAGCGGCCTGGCCGGCGTCCAGATGGGAGCCGTGCTCCGCCTTCGCGGCGGCGAACGTCTCGGCACGGACGGGGCCGAGGGTGCGGTCCTTCGCGGCGTCGAGGATGATCCGCTCCGCGTCGAACACGGCCTGCGATGAGAACACCACGGCGCCCTTGGACACGTACGGGGAGGATCCGTCGCGCATCGCGACGGGCTGGAACGTGCCGTGCGCCGGCGGCGGGGTGAGACGGATCGAGTGACCGTCGATGACCGTCTTCGTGATGAGGTCCGCGCCGGTCTTCGTGTCCAGACCCGGCATCCCGCGGTGCTCGTTCACCCACTGCTCCGCGGCGATCTGCACGTTGTTGACCCCCCACGTGGACCGATCCTCTGACACCTTCGCGAGGATCGTCCGTGCGGCATCCTCCGGGTCGAACGGAGTGTCCTGGTCGGAGCTGAGCCCGCGGCCGAGGAGCGCGCCGACCTCGAGCTCACGGCGTGGAGTGCTGCGGCGCGCGGCTGCGAACCAGGTCTTCGCGACCTCGGCGACGGGGCGGATGTGTTCCTTCTTCGGCCGGGTTGCGAGCACTGCCTGCTGGGCGATCTTCCGTCGCGTCGCACGGTCCGGGGAGCGTCCGTGGTCACGTCGGTAGTCCCGCTCGAGCTCGGCGGCGACCTTCCGGGAGTCACGGGAACGGGTCGACGATTCGGCGATCAGGTCGTCGCTGACGCCGGCGAGCTCGACCACGGGCGGGTCGCCGACGCGGAGGACGCGGGCGCGGGTGGTGGCGCCGGTGAGTTCGCAGACGTAGTCCATGACGGCACGGTTGTGGATCGCTGCGGCGGCCATCGCCTGGCGGTGCAGCAGCTTCGAATCAAGGGTGCGCCACTTCCCGTCGGAGCCAAGGACACGGTTCGCGACGACCACGTGGTCGTGGAGTTGGGGGTCCCCGGAGCGGGAGTCGTGGTGGCGGAACTTCGTCGCGATCAGCCCGCCCTCGACGTCGAGCTGGCGGACCCCGTTGACGCCGGCGCGGGTGGCGATCGCGTTCTCCTCGAGCCAGGCGATCGAGTCCGCAATGGCGCGCTCCTGCGCCTGCTCGATCAGCCGCGCGGTCACGTGGTCGTCCTGCGCGATCGCTGCGGCCCACGCGATCGACACGGACTTCGGCGGGGAGAACGTCAGGTCGATCCCGGACACGGTGTTCCGGTCCGAGCGGGTTGCGGCGGTGATGAACTTCCCGAGTTCCTCCCCGTCCGCCGGCGGCCGACCGTTGGCCTCACGGAACGCCTGGGCACCGACAGCGGTCCGCAGCTGAGAGCGTTCCTTCGCGTCCGGCTCACGGTGGCGGGTGCGCTCGAAGCGGTCCTCGGCCTCCTTGATCGCGGCGGCGAGCTTCGTCGACGACGCCGACATGCGGTGCGGTGCCCGACCGAGGCGGGCGTCCTTCTCCGCGTCCTCGTAGCTCTTCCCGGCCTCCATCGAAGCAACGATCATCGCCTCCGCGTTGGGGTGCAAGCCCTCGCCGAAGAGGGCCTTCATCTGCTCCTCGGTGACCTCGCCGGACATGCCGAGCAGGCCGATCCCGCCGCCGACCCACTGCCCCGGAGGGTTCCCCTCGACGGTGTAGTAGTCGCCGATCTCGCGGCCCTGCGCCCGACGCACGTCGCCGGTGGCGACCTCCGACGTGTAGTACGTGTAGCCGTCACCCGTGGAGAGCACGTGCAGGCTCATCGTCATCGCCAGACCCCCAGAGCGGGACGGTCTGCGGCGGCGAACATGCCGAAAGGGTACCCCACTCATTCATAATGCCAATGGTGTGACAGCTAGTGGACCGAAGGATGAGGGGAACTGGCACGCGAGCTATAGTGAGCGCGGATGCTGCTTGAGACCACGAAGACCAGATGCCTCGACGACTGAGGAACGAGGGAAGTCGTTGCATCTGGTCGGGAGTGCGTCGAAGGCAGCATCCGCGCCACAGCCGTGTCCGGCTCTGGCGCGGATGAACACAGCCCGGCTCGCCCGGTCCGTTCCCGAACCGCCCCGCGGTCGGGGTTGTAGCCGTTAGGTCGCATGGGCGGCCAAGCACGATCGGGAGGGATCGACATGGCAGAGAACCGAAAGTCCGCAACGCAGACCGCCGCCCGCAAGGCCGCACGTGAACGCGCCGCGGAACGAGCGGCGGAGTTCCGCCGGCGGCAGGATCAGCTCGAAGAGCTCGCCGCCTCATACTTCGTCGCCATTGACGCCGTCGAGAGCATCGAGGCGGACGCAGAAGAGCGCATCGCAGCGATCCGCGCAGAGACCGCGCGGAAGGTCGAAGCGTCCCGTGCAGAGGCGGCCGACATCGTCGGCCGGATGCTCGACACGAAGGTCTCTCGCGACGAGGTCGCAGCACGCCTCGGCGTGCCGGTCAAGGATGTCAAGCGTGTCAAGCGCGTCGCAGACGCGGACGCTCAGCCCACCCTGGAGGGCACCACGGGCGAGCAGCGGAACGAGAACCAGTCCGGTGGCGTCAGCGAGCACGCCGACGTCCACTACGACGAGCACGCGGCCGCGTGATCGCGTCCCCCTGCCGGGCGGCCTAGCTCCCGTCATGGCCGCCCGTTCAGCGTTCATCGTCAGCTGCGATGCGTTCGGCTGTGATCGGGTCATCATCCCGGTCGCGATCGCCGAAGACAACAGCAGCCGAGCCGAGGCGCGCACCTTCGCGCGCGAGCACGGATGGACGACCGCGGACACCTCCCGCAGCTACACCGACCTGTGTCCTGCCCACACGGAGACGCCCGGCATCACCTAGCCGACATTGTGCGGCGGACGCCTCACCAGAGCGTTGGCGTGTCCGGCTCGATGCCGGCCTTGTGCGCGGCGATCGCAGCGGGATCCCACCCGTGATCGCGGAACGCCTCCCGGAGCTCACGCGACAACCGCACGCGCTCGGCACGCGCAAGCCCGGCGGTGCGAATCGCGGTGAACCCGTTCCGGTGCCGGCCGCGCTGCACCCGCTCGAGCATGTTCCCGCGATGCGAGCCGGTCGCCAGGTGCGACCGGGACTCGTCAACGTCGACGTGCACACACAGCGGCACGTCGCACGCGTGCAGGAGCAACACGTCGGGCAGGAGCGCGACGCCGGTCAGGTGCTCGTACAACCACCGCTGGGGCCGCATCGCGCGTTGCCCACCGTCCGGCTGCGGCACCCAGAACCGGCCGTACCCGTCGTCACCGATCGCGCCGGTCCAGATCCAGCAGTGCGACGGCGCCGGCCCCTTGACCACGTGCGACCAGAACCGCTCCGGAGCGGTCGACGTCACGGCGCTGGTCACGTGACGGTCCTTCCTGGGAGGATCTGCCAATGCGATTCGTACTGGGGGCATGGATCAACCGACGGTACACACGGCTGCCGTCGAGCATCGTGCTCGGACTGTTGCCCGGCATCTTCTTCATCTACCTCGCGACCCGCGCGGCGGCCGGCGGCGACTGGTTCGCCTTCACGGTGGCGATCGTGTTCGTGGTGCTGCAGGCTCTCGCGTACCCGCTGGCCAGGGAGAGCTACTTCCGGGTCACCCAGCCGATGCGTGAAGGCATAGGCGGGTGGATCCTGTCGGGTCCGCTCGCATTGTTCGTCTTGCTCGTGCGGTTCAACGTGTACGTCTACCTGTGGGTCCTGGCGATCCCCGTCGCGATCGCCGGGTTCTTCTACCTCGCGTTCACCGAGCGCGCCGGCAACGGGTGGCGATTGACGTAGCGGCATCAGCGTGACGGGCCCTGACGGGGACCGCGGGGTCCATCGTGGGCGGTGGACCCGCCTGGGCGGGACTGTTCACGGCGTCGGGTTCGCTGGTCGTCGACGCGCTGCTGCAGCCGCTCGATGCTGGACTCACCGGGCCGCCGTGGTGGCCGGTCGTCTCGACGGGTGACCGCCTGGTTGAGGACGTCCGCGAAACGATTTGAACGGCCCGTCGCCTGGTTGTAGAACCGTGCAGCAACGAACGCATCACGCAGGGGCGCACCGATGTGGAAGCGTCCCGCGTCGAGGCGGTAGCCGGCGTTGTCGGTGAGTTCGACTGCGGCCGGGAACATCACCGTCCGTGCCGTTGCCAGGTCGACCGAGATCCGGCCGCACGAGGTATCCGGGCCGAACTAAGCCGCCGCCCTGGCGGCGTTCGACGGCCTGTGCAGTGATTACGCGCAAAAGACCAACGAACCTTCTTGGCTAATTCGTAACTCAAACCATCAATCATAGCGCCAGGGCACCCGCGCATGCCATAGTTGAATGAATCTCTCACGAAGGGCAGCATCGCTATGGCTCAGAAAGTCACCACGCACCTTGTCGATGACCTCACCGGCACGACCATCGAAGATGGCAAAGGCCGCACCATCCACTTCGGGTTCGACGGCACCAACTACGAGATCGACCTCTTGGACGACAACGTGCACCAGCTTCGCGAAGCGCTCTCCGACTACATAGACGCGGCCCGCAAGACCGGCAACCGTGCCGGCCGCGCGTCCTCCGGCAGTGCCCCGAAACGGGGAAACTCTGAGGAGCTTGGCAAGATTCGCGAGTGGGCAGCAGCCAACGGCTACGAAGTCTCATCACGTGGACGCATCAGCCAGGTCGTCCGCGACGCGTACAACGCCGCACACTGACGCGCAGCATGGCTACACCAACCGGCGCAACAGATCACCGAGCGGTGCTCCGGCAGCTCATCGAAATATGGGACACCGCCACTGCCCCGACCAAGGTCGACGTCCGCACTGATATCGACTTCCAGGTGACCGTGCTCGTGCGCGGACTCGCTGCGCACGCAGTTGATTGCGCCCGAGGAGTGCTCGCTCTCTACGAGGCTAGCCTGCCAGTAGCCGCAGTGCCCGTGATCCGATCGTTGATGGAAGACTCAGTGACCGCAGGTTGGGTGCTGGTCATTCCAGACGGCTGGAAGGATCTCCTCAGCGACGGAAGCAAAGCTCGCGCCCGCATCCTTCGAGAAGCAATGGAAGCAAAGGCGGACGGAGCCGACGCCGTCTCCGAGGCGCGCCGGCTGGAGTACGAGCAGCAGGTTCAAGAGCTCGGGCCAGCATCACCGTCTTTCACCAAGTTCGAACAACGCCTGAACGCCCTCGACGGCACTGCCGGCATGTACCTCGTTTACCGATACCTCAGCGGTTTGACCCACTCGGGCGCCGAAACAGTAGATCTGTACACGGCGCAGAATCCAAACCCCGGCCTACCAGTTTCTTGGCGCAGGTATGCGGCACACAAAATGGCTGCTCTTCTCCTGGCGTCTGCGTCGAGCTCCCTCCTGCAGGCCCTGATCGCCTGGGACACGACACAAGTCGAGCGCCCAAATAAGTCGGCCCTCGACGAGATCGCAGTCCAGCTCGGGGTCAGTAGTGAGTGGCACGCGAAGGCAACGAGCAAGTAGCAGCGGGTGGGTTGCGCGGCTGATGATTGCCTCGTCCTCGGCTCTACCTCTGTGTCGAGGACGAGCCGATGCTCAGCCGATCGCAGCGAATACAGCAGGAACAGCCGCCACCGTGCCGAACAGCGAGCAAATTGCGGCCAAGTCCTCCAAACGTGCCTTCACAGGGTCGAGACCTCTGTCCCGCGCGAAAGCGGACAGGATCTCCTTTCCGACCAGGAGCACACCCGCCGCCCACGCACACACAATCGCTAGCGGCGAACCCTTGTCCGCGGCCGCCAGCAAAGCAATGAGAGCAACAAGAGCGAGCACGGCGACGATGGCTTTCACCAGGGTGCGCTTCAGCAGGGCCGTGGTCGAGGCCGGGATCGGGGTCGGGGTATGAACATGGCGGGCTAGGAATGTGGCAGCTTTCAACGTCAGACGCGCATCCGCTTCCCGCAGGTCGCCGACCTTCGTCAGCACGTCAGCAGTTGTGTTGCCGCTACGCCACAGCACGTCTCTAGCCCATGTGACTGCAGACTCCGGGGGCTGACCGCTCGGCGGAAGCGCGCCGCCGTAGAGGACTTGCAGCCGCACACGCGGATCCTCCTTGTCGCCGAAGATCCTCGCTGCCAAAGTGCTCTGCATCTGCCTTCCCCTCTTTCTGATCCCAACGTACTGGCCCGCGTCTGTCGCCGCGCCATCAACCAGCAACCACAACCAGCAACAATCTCGATAGCCGATCCCCACATGCGACCGCTGGGAGACCGCTGCTACCCCTTCCTGTGGGTTGCGCGCTGCCGTTTGCGGCGGCGCTACCGAAGGGACGCGAGGACGGTTGTCTCGAAAGTATTCGAGTCAGTGATGGACAGTCCCGCCGGTTTTGTACCAACCGCCGCAGTGAAGGCGAAGTTCCAGGTATGAGTAGCCCCATGCGGGAGGTACTCGTTGCAGCCAGGGTTTCCGGGGATACTCGACGTTTCGAAGATTGGCGCCATCTCGTTGCCATCGGTGTCGTACGCCTTGATGTAGGTGCCGTCGCCTCCGGCGCAGGACAGGTCAACCGCCGCTGAGCCAGACACCGTATAGGTGGTGTGAACCAGGACGAGCTGCTGACCGGGTTCCGCGGCGAGAGTTGACCCATCGACTGTGGCGATGTTCTGAAGCACTTCTGCCCCAGTGACAGTCATCGTCGCACCGGCAACGACGAACTGAGTGTTGAGGGGAAGGATCTCTGGAGTAGGCGTGCTGATTGGCTCTGGGGTGATCGGAGCCAAGACCTCGTCGTTGGGCTCACTCGACTCGTTGGCAGCTTCCTCCTCGGTTGCTGCTGCTTCAGCACTCGTTGACGCCGTGGCCGACGAGAGCCGACCACCGTTGTCAAAGGCGAGAGCACCGATAGTGCCAGCGAGTGCCAGCAGAACAACGACGGCTGCGGCGCTGATGATGAGAAGCGTCCGCTTCGACAGCGTTACACCTGTTCTTAACCAAGGGCCATCCTGCTCTGTCACGTGCTCATCGTCGGCCATCACGCGAGCTTAGTTTCCCTCAGCTCTAACTTGGTAGCGCCTGAACGGGGGCCGCGCATCAGCGGACTCGAACCCGTCACCGACGGTGTCATCGAAGCAGCCGCCAGCGCCCTCGCTATCGAACCGCGCAGAACAGTGCGATCAGACCAGCGCGGACAGTCACACGCTCCGTGCCCCGCTCGATCGCGCCGGCTTCAGCTACGTTCACCGCATGACCGACAGCGAGACACCGGACGACCACGAGCGTGATGAGTGCGACGATGCGCTTGACCTCGACGCATCCCTCCAGAAGGACGACGCTGAGAGCGACCAGCCTGCGCGACGGATCGTTGTCCCAGGATCCGGGGGCAAGGCGGACGTGGGGACCCTCGTCGACAAGCTCGGTCTACTAAAGTTCGATGCCAGCACGTTCGCGAACTTCACATCGCTGTACACGCCGTCGATCGACTTCTCGCGCTTCGCCGATTGGGGGCACGCCCCTGCGCTTGCGGACCTCGGCCGGAGGATTGCCGAGCAGACGATGGCAGGCGCCCCGCTGTACTCCCCCGCCTGGTTCGAGCCGATCGTCGACGCGCTGCGCGAGAGCACCAAAGGGTGGAATTTCCCAGACCTCGCGGATCTCGTCCGGCCCGCTCTGCCAGCGAACATCATGGAAGCGGACATCGACTACGAGCCCGACGAGTGGATGACCTGGATATCCGAAGGCCTCGTGATCGCGTGGGTTCCCGACGCCGGGACTCTGGAGCTCATCGCCGCAGCTGACACACACCCGCGGGGCGCCGCTCGGCTGTGTCGACACGTGCCAACGAGGTCCTCGAGTCGTGCGAGCACCTCCTCGCTCAGATCACCGCGGCCGACTACGTCCCGTTCGTCGAGCCTGTGCGCCGCGCGATCGCGGGCATCCGCGCGGACTTCTCGGATCTCGCGCAGGCGTACGCGGCAAGCACCCTAGAAACGATCGTGGCGATGAAGTACGGCCCCTGGCGGTTCTATCCCAAGATCGTGAGCGAGCACGAGCAGGCGCGGCTCTTCCGAAGCGAGTTGCACCTTGCCCAGCTCATAGCAGTCTTTCAGAGCTTCACCGGAGACAACGTCCCGACCACCTTTAACCGGCATGCGACGGTGCACGCCGTCGCGCGCGGGAAGCAGTACTCCCGGCTGAACGCTGTGCTCGCCGTAGGCCACCTGGTGAGCGTGCTGTGGAAGTACGAGCTCGACGCACGCGACGCGCACCACTAAGCGGTTCGCCGATAATATAGATTATGTCAGCATGCCGCGCGCTGCGCCTCCGGGCATCGCCCCCCCCTCCTGCTCACCACGGCTCGCGCAGCCCGAGGGTGGAACCTGCGTTCTACCGCAAAAGAGCGAGTATTACAAGGTTTCTCTTAGCCTACGCATTGGATATTCTTAGGACTCCAACGTTCAACCAAGGGGGACCTCATGGAACATCGTCGCAAACTGGTCATGGGAGCTTCGGCTGCGATGGCCGCCGCCATCATCATGGGCACGGTCACGCCGGCATCGGCTGCATCGGTCAAGTGGAACATGTCCGCGACGGGCTGCACGCAGACCACCGTCACCGGCACATCTTCGAAAGCCAAACTGTCTGGCAGCAGGCAGTACTGGGTTAAGGCAAAGACAACCCGAACCCGTGACATCTGCGTGCCTGGGACCTTCCGCGACACGACCGTGGCCGTCGGTGTCCCCGAAGGAGATGCCTCCAATTCCACCACGGGGTTGACCACAACCACCGGGATCTCAGCAGGCAAGACCGGATGGTGGTACGCCGACCACGGCTACGCCGGTAAGCACAAGACCAGCCACTAATGATCAGCGCCGCTCGACGAGCATGGATACCCGCGGTCGCAGTGGCGTTGACGCTCGGGCTGGCGGGGTGCGTACAGCACGCCCCGCCAGCCCAGACTGGGCCAGACCTCTCGACCAGCGGCATAAAAGCCGCGAGCGAAATGCTTCGCAGCGAAGGAAAGCGGGAGCAGAGTAATGCGCTCGAAAACGGGGCGGTAAGTCGAGACGAGTACTCGAGCCTCGTGGCCTCCGCTCGCGGATGCATCGAGAGGAAGGGCTGGCACACTACGGAGCCGCAACTCAGCCCGGTCGACGGCAAGCTCCTCCTTTTCATGGTTACCCATGCTGATGACAAAGTGGAACGTGAACGCAGCAAGGCTGACTCAGCGTATTGCAAGGACAAGTTCCTGACCGTCGCCGAGGCGGTGTATCAGGCTACGGCGCCGACGCGCATGGACCCTAAGCTGCGCGACAAGGCTGCTGAGTGCCTTCAGTATGAAGGCTATGAAGTTAGTAAGAAAGCCCGTACTCCAGAAGCTATGGCTGGACCCAACAGGCTCAAGGCAGACGGATCGCCGTCTGCCCGATCATCGAAGACGATGGACTGCATCGTCGACGCACAGGGGATCCTGTATCCGGAGCTGCCCTACGCGATCGTTTCCTACTGAGTAGCTCTCCGCCCTGATCCGAGGTGCAGCAGATGCGCTAGCCTCGGTGAGCGATGAAGGGGGTAGGTTGACGTTCAAGAGCACAGGGAGCCTTCGAAGCCGTCTCATCGTCGCCTCTGTCGCCGTATTCGTCATCGTTGCAACAGCCTTCTCGGCACTCGCGATCACCGTCCTTCGGGACTACATGTCCTCCGACCTCGCACGCCGGGTCCACAACTCGCTCGCGGCGTTCTCACGTGACGCATCTGCAGCAACCGACCCCGGAGAGCCCTTTTTCAGCCGCCAGCCACCAGCCACGGTGGCAGCTGTGAGCGTCGATGGACAGGTCGTGCAGGCAGTCGAGTACACGGAATACGGCAGATCAATCAACCTGACGGCGTCAGATGGAAGCGCTCTGGCGTCGGTCGGTCAGAGAGGGACCACCTCCCTGCACATTCGGAGCGGCGATTATCTTTGCTCCGCGACAGAGCTCGAAGGGGCACAGGCCCAGCTCACCCTCTGCTATTCAACTGCATCCATCACGAGCGTCACCGCACGTATGGGTTTCGCCTTCACGATAGGCGGTGCAGTTGCCGCCACCCTCTTCGGCCTGGCGATAGCGTGGCTCACGAGTCGAACGGTTAAGCCGATCGAACAACTCAATGATTGGGCACAGAACGCTGCAGCGGCAGCGAGCGAGGGCCGCATTAGCGATCTACAGCCCCTCGAGCCCCCGGACCGTTCCGCGTCGAGCGAGGTTCGAGGTCTAAACACTGGCCTGGATAGCCTTCGGTCGGGCGTCCTCAGCGGATTTCAGCGCGAGACGGAATCGAACCAACGGCTTCGTCAGTTTATTGCCGATTCTAGTCACGAGTTTCGTACGCCGCTTGCGATCATGTCGGGATACTCCGAATTATTGAAGAAGACCGCTGAAGCGGAATCTATGCAGAGCAAAATGACTAGCGAGATTCATCGTGGAACTCAGCGCTTGTCTCACCTGGTCGACGATATGCTCCTCGTTGCGCGGGCGGATGCCGGTCAGGACCTCGACTACGTCACCATCCAGCCCGGAAGGCTTGTCCTCGACGCATTTGTCGAGGCAAAACTCTCCTATCCGAGCCATGAATGGAGTATTGATGTCGACGCGGACGCGCAGGAACGGGCACTCGAGCTCGACGCGGGTAAGGTGCGCCGTGTGCTACAGGAAGTCCTCAAGAATGCCGCGATCCACACTGCCGAGGATTCATCCATCGCAGTCAGCGCTCGGGCAGACTTCAACGGTTTCTCGATACAAGTTGCGGACAACGGACCCGGGCTACCTCCGGAACTCCGTGCTGACGCATCTATACCATTCAGGCGTGGGGATTCGAGCCGCAATCGGGAGAGCGGGGGCTTCGGCCTCGGCCTGTCAATAGCAGATTCCGTGATGAGAGCTCACAGAGCTTCAATGAGTTTGACGTCCAGTCCCGCTGGTACTGCCGTTGTTCTCGTGTTCCCACTCCCAGCGGCCGCGAGGCCGCTCAACTGAACCAACGTATTCGCGCCATGTGCTCACCAGGGCTCCATGTTTCGTAGGGGCCGGCCCAGCCCGCGCGACACGGCGTGAGCGCCGCTCAGTGAGAGAAGATGCGGCCGAGCGTCGCTTCGTGGCGGGCGGCGCGGTCGTCCTCGCCGCGGGCGCGGGAGATCTCCGCGAACGTCGGACCCGATGCGGTCGGTTCGGCGGGGGCGGGTCGGCGGCACATCTCGGCGTAGTAACGGTCGGCGTCGTGCTCGGCCTGCTCGAGGCGGGCCCGCAGCTCGAGGACCTCGGCCATGAGCGCCGGGGCGGCCATCTGGAACCCGACCATGTAGCCGGCCTCCCACACCTGCCGCTGCTCGTCGGTGAGTTCCCACTCGCGGACGTGCTCGGTCGGGTCAGCGGTCGCGGCGTCGATCGCACGGAACGCGGCCACGGTGTCGCCGGCGTAGAGCTCGTCGACGGCGTCGCGGGTGGACTGCTGCACGATGTCGGGGCGGACGGTGGTCGGACGCTCGAGGGTCATCGTCATCACGCGGCCGCGCTCGAGGCGAGTTCGCCGATCTTGTCGGGGCGGAACCCGCTCCAGGAGCCGGTCTCCGTGTCGGTGACGACGATGGGGGCGTTGGTGCCGAGGGTGGTCTTCCACTCTTCGATCTGTGCCTGGTCGACGTCGTCGAGGATCACCTCGGTGTACTCGATGCCGGCGGAGTCGAGAGCGCGCTCGGTGGCCTTGCACATGCCGCAGAACCCGGACTTGGTGTAAACCGTGATGCTCATCGAAATCACCTTTTCGTAAAGTTTGTGATGCCGGGGCCCCTCCCCCGTTGCATGCTTCTATTCTATAACGCGCGGGCCTCTAAAGGTACCCTTTTCCGCACATTCTTTGAACCTTTTTCTACCAGTCGGCACACCTGTTGGAAACCTATGCACGCGCATTGTTTGGCACCAGGGCATGGCGTTTACGAACGTACGGCTGGGGCATCGATAACAGCGGGAGGGCTGGGAATCCCCAGGAGCACTAAGGCCGGGTTGCTATTACCGTCATCCGATAGGAATAGCGTGCTGTGCATTCCCTAACTGTGTCGTCCCGGCGCTGTTCACCATGTAGAGACGCCCGCCGCCGTCCGCGGCTCAACCTGTGACGGGGTGCGGGGTGCTCGTCGCGGTGGTGGTCACGGTGACGTCGTCGTGGTCGCACTCCCAGAACGCGGAGCGGATCTCGTCGGCGATCGCGTCGGGCAGCTGCTCGTTCGTCCACGCCGTCGACGGGAACGACACGGTGACGGTGACCGTGGTCATGGGTTCGGTGGAGGACGGGCCGTGTCCGGCGCCGCCCCACTCGTACTGCCAGGCGAAGCCGACTTCGCCGGTGGGTCCGCCGCCGTGGACGTCGAATGCGGCGCGGTGTTCGTCGTCGGTGTGGTTGGGGCGGCGGGTGCAGTGCCATTCGAGGCCGCCGACGTCGTACGTCGTCGCTGCGCACTCGGCGCCGGTCGGGTCGAGCTCTGCGGCGGGTGCGTTCGGGTCGATCTGCTCGCCGATGGTGGCGGGGCGTTCGTAGGTGATGTGCATGAGGGGCGTTCCTCTCTAGGCTTCGTGGCCGGGTGCCCGCTTGGTCGGCGGTTGCACCCTGTGGGAAAGGGGGCCGCGTCGCCGTCGCTATCGGCGGCGCGGCCCGTCCGGCTACTGGTGGGCCGGGGTGGGGGTGAGGTCGACACGTTCGAGAACGAACCGGACCGCGGACCAGGCCGACAGGTTCGGGAGCGCCCACCCGCGGCCACCGGCGCTGAACTCCTCGGCTCGGCCGTCGGTGAGGTCGTGGTGGCCGTTGAGTGTGCCGTGCTCGTCGCAGATGACCAGGTGCCGCATGCTGCTGTCCTCGCGGATCACACGTTGCGCGGCCAGGTGACCCGCAGGCGAGTAGTTGCGGGTGGTGATGATGCCGTCGCAGCTGTACCGGACTTCGGTCGGCATCTGGTCGGCTTCGCCGGCGACGAGGGTTGTGCCGTGTTCGTCGTAGGAGTCGGTCTGGCTGTTGAATGATCGACCCTGGAACTTGCGCGTGATGGCGTCGACCTGCAGCGAGGTGGGTCCGTCGTCGTACGTGACGTTGATCCAGGCGGATGCGGTGCCGGTGGCGCAACGAACGGAGAACTTCACGCCGGGGAACGCGGCTCGCAGCTCCTTGCGGAGCAGCGCCGCGACGTCCTTGGTCGGGATGATTGCGCTGGTCATGGGGTGTGCCCTTCGGTGGGTGTTATCGGTGATGATGGGTGGAGCGGGAGGGGGCAATTACGACTTGTCCCCTCCCGCGTTGGATCACTCCGCGGGTGGCGTGTAGGTGATCGTGTCGACGAACGTCGCGAGTTCGATGCCCTCCAGGACAGCCGTGTTCGTGAGCGTCCAGCCCAGCGACGCCGCGGTCTTGAGTTCCGCCTCCCGCTCTCGCAAAGCCGCCGTTCTCGCTTCCGTTGCGTCGTCCGCCTTACTGACTGCGGTGACAATTGTTTCGATCTGATATCGCATTTGTTCTTCCTCTCCCTCTCGTTTTTTTGCCGTGAAGGCGACTTGTCGCCGCTAGGACGGGAGGGTGTAGTGCAACCCGAAGGGCGGAGGGGGAGAGAATTTCGGCGCGAAATAAGGGAGCGAAGCGACCGCGTGCCGAAAATCTCGGAGGATCCGGCGGCTTGCCGCTTGCGCGGAACCCGGACGGACGTACGCTGCCGAAGGCTTCACGGCAAAGAAACGGGCCGGAGGCCCAGGCAGTGCCGGCGGAGCCGGTTCCACCCGGAGCGAAGCGACTCCCGGCCCCCGGCCGGAAGCTCTGGACGCACCTGGTCATCGGCGGGTCCGGCAGAGCGGGGCCGGTGCTGCTGGCAGCATCCGGGCATGAGAACCCGACGCGGCGCCCGGAAGGGCCGGCCCAGGAACCAGGGCAACCCGATCGACGTCCTGCTCGAGCAGGACGACACCACTCCCCCAGCCGGCGTCGACGTCGACGCTGGCGTTACGCGAACGATCGAGGTCCTGCACTCGTTCTGGGTGCAGCCGGCTGACCTGGTCCCCTGCGACGTCGACGGGTGCACCGACCCGGCGGAACCGGAGGCTTGGGAACCGGTCGACCTCGACACGGGCGACGAGCTGCCGGGCCGGTTCTGCGACGAGCATCAGCTCGCCTGGATCACCCGCCGGCGTGAGTCGACGTCGACCAGCCGGGATCTCGTCTCCCCCTGAGCGCTCTTGATCGCGGCGCCGCTCTGCGGTGTCGTCGCGCTGCGAGCTCCGTCGAGCAGCGCCGGGGTCGGGGAGGGGGCGGAGCCCCTTGCCGCGGCGGCGGAGCCGTCGCGCAGCCCACAGACACCAGGACGGCCCGATGCGACACCTGCGGGCCGGGATGGGACAGGTTCGGGCCGGGATGGGACACGAACCGGCGTCGGGTGGGCGTGGGGGCCGCTGGCTGCGACCCCCACGCCGGTTCACCTACTCGGTAGCCGTGTCCGCGTCGGCGTCCTGGTCGGCGTTCTCGGTGGCCTCGGCTGCATCGTCCGCGGCGGGGTCCTCGTCGTCGGCTGATGCTGCGCCGGTGACGATCTGCTCGACGTGGGAGAGCGTGTAGCCCCACGCGACCAACTGGTTGAGGTACGGCACCGCCACGGTGTCCGCCATGCTCCACCCGTACCGGCCGACGCCCGAATCGACCTCGGCGAGGGCGAACGCGAACGCGACGTGCTGCGCCTTCCCGGGGCGCTTGCTGGCCCACTCGGCCGCGTCGGCGTCCCCCGGAACCCCCAGCAGGTCGGTGGCGCGAACCCGGTTGCCGTAGTAGTAGTCCTTCGTCGCACCGATCAGCACGGACGCGGTCCACCGTGCGGCATCCTTCGGGAGCGTCTTCGAGCCGACGAGTCCAGCGAGCCAGGTCCGCCGAACCTCGCGTGCGGCGGTCCACTCGTCCTGCAGGCGGTTGTTCCGCTCCCGGCGGGCTTCCGCGGCTTCGGCTTCGGCCGCGCGCTCGGCTTCCTGCTCCGGCGTCAACTCGGCCGCGGGACGGTCGTAGGGGTGCCGGGCGGTGTGCTGCTCCGGGGTGGTGCACACGGCGGTCACGACCGCGCTGTCACCGAGGGGCCGCACGAACACGGCGTGCCCCGGGCAGGCTGTGTGGGCGTCCGGTTCGATCGCGGCGAGCATGGCCCACGGCTCGTCCTCGGACACCGCCTCGTCGGACAGGGTGTCGAGGTACTTCCACCCGGTGGCGTCATCGTCCAGGACGGTGATGCCCTGCTCCCGGTGCTGGTCCGCGACCTTGACGGCTTCCGCTTCGGCGATCTTCCGGTTGCGGTGCTGCTGGGCGACGAACTGCAGTTCGTCGTCGTTGCCCTCGCTGATGTACTCGTTCAGGTCCGCCGTGGCTTCCTCGTCGCCGTCGAACTCGGCCAGCAGCAGGGCCGCGTCGAACGACACCTGACGGTCGATCACCGCGGCGGTCGCGGCCTCCGACTTCGCCACCGTGAGGGTCGCCTCCACCTGCTCTTTGTTGGTGCCGGTTTCGCGGGCGATCCCGGCGACGGAGAGTCCGGCGAGTTCCAACTGCCGGTAGGCGTTGAGCCGGTCCCCGTCGGTCAGCGCCGTACGGCGCTCGTTGGCGACCAACTGCTCCACGATTCGCACGGCGGTGCTGTCGTCACGGGCGGTGACGAACACGGGGACGGTGACGGCCGCCTCGCGGGCGGCGAGGACGCGCATCTGCCCGTCGCGGACCACCACGGCGCCGTCAGCGTTCCGGTAGCCGATGGTCGGCAGGAGCACCCCGTGACGCTTCACGGAGGCCAGGAACGCGGGGTCGAGGTCGGCCGCGGTGCGGACGTTGTTCTCGATCACCACGTCCGCAGCGGGGACGTGCACCAGGTCGATGCCCTCGGCAGCGGTGATGGTCTGGGTGTTCTCGGTCATGGTCATGTCGTTTGCTACGCTTTCCGGTAGTGACCGGGTGCGGGTCCTGGCAAGTAGTGATTGTCGGGAACTCCGCACCCGGTCTTTTCTATGGGTGGGACTGCTGGGTGTTACTGCTGGCGGAACACTGCGGACAACGCTTCCGCCCGGGTGAGCGCCGTCCGTGCGTGCTGGAATGCCCGCATGATGGTCGTGTACTGATCCGGCGACAGCGACCGGGTGTCCCCGGCTTCGTCGTAGGTCAGGAACAGGACCGTCCCGAACAGCGGCGACGCCGCCCGGGAACGCCCGAGAGCAACCGCCGCGACGGTGGCGAGGTCGTTGCGCTCCCCCGCGTACATGCCCTCGTCATCGATCCACGCATCGATCCGGCCGTCGAGGCGAACCACGTCCACCAGGCGGCACCCGATCTGCTCCCGCGTGCCCTGCAGGGTCGACTCACGTGCGTTCACGACGACGCCTTCAACCGCACCATCTGCGGTCGCTCGAATACCCATCAACTTCATTTCCTCTTCCTCTCCCTTTCGTTGTTTGCCCGGGAAGGCACGTAGTGCCGATAGGACGAGGAGCCGGGGTGCAAGCCCAAAGCGGCGACGCTCCGAGAAGTTTCGACCGGCGCCGTCCACCGACGAAGGAGATGAGCACGACGGTGCCGGTCGAAAGTTCTCGCGTGCGGCGGTGGCGACGGCTTGCGGCCCGGAACCTCGTCCGTACAATCGCCGAAGGCTTCCCGGGCAAACAACGAACCCGTCAGGGTTCGACAAGCACTGGCCGGCTTGCCGGCTCCCCTCAGACAAGATCAGCCCGCCGAAGGCGGCCCGCCCAGACCAAAACAGGCCGCCGCCGGCGGTCCGCTTGGATCCCGCGTGCTCGAGGAGCTCGCCGGCGCGCAGAGGCCAGCGAACGTGAAGCGGCCCCGGCCTGTTGGGGAACAGGGCCGGGGCCGGCTGCAGCTCGAGCGAATTGGGGGGCTGCTCGAGCCGCGGGCGCCCGAAGCCACTGGGGGGAATGGTCCGGGCGCAGACCATCACGGTACGCACGACCCTCGACGTCGGCAACTGGGGTCGGCTATGACGTCGCTGAGAGCTCCACGCGGTGCTTCACAGCGGCCCGCCACACCCATGCCGCGGTCGCGGCCTGCCCACGCCCCCACTCGACCAGGACAGCGTCACCGGTCGCAGCGATCGCTTTGGCTTCCACGCGGCGATCGACACCGCGGTAGGTGCGGATCCACGCGTGCACGGGCGCCGGTGGCACGACGTCACCCACGGGGCCGCCACGGGCGTCTGCGGGCAGCGACACGGCTTCCTCGGGCACCCAGCGGCCACGCCGGCGCACGCCCATCAGCGGCGCCCCTGCGGCTTCAGAGCACGCTTCTTGATCCGGTCCATGGGTAACCACACGTGGTGCACGAAGCCCATGTGCACCAGCTGCACGTAGACGACCTCGGCGTCCGCCTGCTCAACGAACCCGGGGCAGGTCTGCAGGCCAGACCGGGTGAACTCAACCCGCACCCACACCGCCGGGTAGCCGGACACCCTGTCCGGCGCCGGCGGGGCGTCGATGCCGAGCGGCTGGTCCTCGGGCGGATCGGGGTGGATGGGCGGCGCCCACCGGTGTTCGGGCATGCCACCGATGATGACCGCGGCCGCCGACACCGCAGGTGTCGGAGCGCGCTGCGAGGATGGATCCATGACCACCGTCCGCGGCACGATCCGCTCCACGAACACCATCACCGCCGACGGCCACGCAGACGACCAGAGCACCGCCCGTGCCCGCGCCGTCGACGGCCTGGACCGCGCCGGGTACGACGTCGTGCAGACGAACACGCTGAGCTCGACCGCGGCCGGGAACATCACCGTCCGCGCCGTCGCCCGGTCGACCGAGATCCAGCCGCACGAAGCGTCCGGGCCGAACTACGACGCCGCCCTGGCGGCGTACCTGCAGTCGGTCCCCGATGGGTGGATCAGCCTCGGCATCACCGTCAACGCGTGACGTCGTCGGTCACTGCCGGCGACGCTCGTCCTGCACCAGTCCGATCAGCGCGAGCGTGCGCTGCAGCGCAGCCTCGGACTCCCAGAAGTCGGCCGCAGAACGGTCGAGGAGGTTCAGCTGCTTGATCGCGCGGCGGCGTGCAGCCGCGAGCTCGTCGACGGTGAGCCACTGCAACGCCTCGAGCTCATCTGTCACGCCGCGGAGCGTACCCGTGTCTCAACTGCCATCTTCACTGACCAGCCACCTCGAACAACCGCGCCGACGTGGCACGCCTGACCATGACCGCTCCGATGGCCTGCGCAGCGAAGCGAAGACAGGGCGCCGCGCGTAGCGCGTATCCGTGTGCCCTCTGCCGGTGCCCCGAACTACGGTGGCCGCATGGAGACCGACTACGCAGCACCCCGCGACGGACTGCGGATCCTCGTCGAGACGGCCAGCGAATACGAAGGCATCCGGGCGGCACGACTCTTCGACCCAGCCGTTGGCGAGCCGTTCGACCCCGGTCATCGATGGGGGCGAATCCTCGCCTACGCGTGGCCCATTGACCCTGACCTCGTCCTGTTCTCCGGAGTGTCCTACATAGCTGGTGTGCGCGCGGAGTGTGACCGTTTGCAGCGGCGCCCGCCTGCTTGGGATGAGGTTGTCGACCATCTGGCGATTGCAATCGATCCCGGGCGTTACCCGGAGATCGTCGTCGACAACCTTGCCCGGTTCATCCGAGGACAGGTACCGCACCTCTACGGCGCCCGGATCTGACGGCTCACCGCTCGCATACAGCGTCTCGATAGCCGATCCCTCTGCGGGAACGGCGCACGGTAGCTTCGGAGCATGCCGGCCTCTCAGTACGTTCGATTGCTGCGCGAGCGGATCGGGAGCAGCTACCTCCTCCTTCCGGGCGTGACCGCGGTCATCCGAGACGACGATCGGTTCCTGCTGGCGCGGCAGCGCGACTCCGGGCGATGGAGCCTGATAGGGGGCGGCATCGAGCCCGGCGAGGACCCCCGCGTGGCGCTGCTGCGCGAAGTGCGAGAAGAACTCGGTGTGGGCAGCGACGTCATCCGGATCATCGGGGCTTACGGCGGCGCCGCCCTCGAGAACGTCTATCCCAACGGCGACCAAGTTGGGTACGTGACGGTGGCGTACCTCTGCTCACTGCATACGTCGTCGTTCCTCCTCGACGAGGACGAAGTGCTCGAGACCCGGTGGGCGACTCTCGCCGAGCTCACCGAACTCGATCGTCACGAGTGGATCGACCAGGTGCTGACCGACGCCGCCCGGTAGTGGATCGGCTACCGCGCGCCTCGGCGCCGGCTTCGGTTGTAAGCAGCTTCGCTCGGTGTCGTGCTTCTCGCTTCGCTCCGTGTCGTCAGCTGGCGGGCGGGTTCGCTCCGCCGCGCTGGATTGCCCGGTAGACGGTCGAGCGGGCGACACCGAACAGCTCGGCGATTTCGCTCGTGGTGTGCGTGCCGGCGCGATGCAGTGCGACCAGGTGCTTCTCCTGTGAGACGGAGAGCTTGGGCTTCTTCCCCCGGAGCTTGCCTGCGGCCTTGGCGATCGCCATGCCTTCACGCGTGCGTGCGCGGATGAGGTCGGCTTCGAACTCCGCGACCATCCCGAGGACGTTGAACAGCAGCCGTCCCACCGGGTCGGTTGGGTCGTAGACGGAACCTCCGAGGTTCAACGTCACGCCCTTCCGCGTCAGCTCGTCCGCGATGTCACGAGCGTCCGGGAGAGACCTTGCGAGTCGGTCGAGCTTGGTGACGACGAGGACGTCGCCCTTCCGCACGGCGGCGAGGGCTTCGCGGAGTCCAGGGCGTTCGCGGTTTGTTCCGGTCATGCCGTGATCGACGTGGACGTTCTCGGGGTCGACGCCGAGTGAGTGGAGGCCGTCACGCTGCGCGGCGAGGTCCTGGCCAGAGGTCGAGACGCGGGCGTATCCGACGAGCATGCGACGACTGTAGCGTTTAAGGTACCTTCACCGGGCATTTATGCGGGACAGTCATACGGGAATCGCGGGCCCAGGTAACTGCTGGGTTCTGGCCCTCATCTCAAGGCGTCCAACTCTGCACCGGTGGACGACCGGCTACCGGACGCCGCACGCACACTTCACCAGCGCCAGCGCGCTGCATCTCCGGTTCAGAGTCGGGGTCACTGGAGCAAATGCACGCCGACGCGTTGCTCACTCAGGGGGCATCGGGTGCTCGGCCGCCCACATGGCGTCGAGCGCGGCATGCAGCTGCTCGATGCCGACGTCGTGTCGGTCTGCGTCCTCGACGCTGCGGCGGAGCGCGGCGAGAACCGCGCCGGGTAGCGCGCCGCTCCGCTCGGCGACCCGCGTGCCCGAGCCGAGGCGCGTCACGACGAACCCCTCGGCGTCGTGCCGCTGGAACGCCTTCGCGACGGTGCCCGGAGCGACCGACATGTCGCGGGCGAGCTGCCGGACTGACGGCGGCCGAGCGCCCGGCGCGAGCAGGCCGACGGCGATCTGTCTCCGGATGAGCGCGGCGACGGCATGGGCCCCGGTGGGGACACCGGGGCCGGTCACGCGCGGAGCGGTCGGTGGTCCGACCCGACATCCGCCTGGGTGCCGGATCGACGACCGGCCAGGAGCTGCGCGACGATGAATGCGAGGCCGAGGCCGACGACGCAGTGCGACGAGAAGCCGAGGACGGGCCCCAGAGCGGCGAAGGACGTCCCGCTCGGAGCATCGCCGACCTGGCTTTGGGAAGCGCTTGGGATAGGTGCGATGACGATGGCCTGGCTGTTCTTGTTAGGCCGTCCCAGGCGGGAGCGGCTCGCGATCGTGGCGCCCGTCGCGGTGGCGATCGGGGATGGCGCTCTGATCACAGTCGTTCCCGCGCTATACACGGTCAGCACGCCGGTGGCTGGACTCACCACCTGGCTCGTGCAGTTCCTCGCACCGCTCACGCTGGTGTGCGTTGGAGCCCTGGTCGCGCGACGGGCGAGGCTAACCCGCAACCCGCGTGCGTGAAGCACACTCTCGGCGGACGGTGGAAGGATCTGTTACATGCAGCGGGGACTGATTGCTTGGGGCTGGGCGACGAGCGTGCTTGGTGCGGTCATCGTGCTGCTAATGGCCGGGCAAGTGCTGTCTGAGAGCCTGTGGCTGGGGAAGCAGATCAACGCGGTCGGCCGCTACTCGTACATGCCGTTGTATGTCGTTGGCCTCGTGGGGGTGGTGCTGGTTATCGGCGGTGTCGTGGCCGCTGTCTCCGCGCGACACCCGAGGCAGTAGTCCGGTCGCCGCAGCCACCTGGGGAGCGATCCCGACACGATGCGCTGGACGCCTGTCCGGTCAGCTATCGGCTATCTGGCGGTCCCATCTAGGCCTGACAGCTTCCGCCGGATCCCAGACCCACTATCCGACCCCAAGGGCCAATACCGGTCAGGCGTCGCTTGTCGAGCCGTAGTCGATTCGAGGTTGCTCCCCATCCTGGACCGATTGCTCTGGACAAGAAGTGACGCTTTGTGGGAGGTTATGTTCCGTCAGGAAGGTACACAACCTGCCACAAAAAAGGGGTGCCATGATTCAGCTCGCTCAGCCCACAGCTGTTGCTGTCCTGTGCACGGCCGCGGTGGGGGTGTCCGTCACAGTCGCCGCCCTCGTAAGACGAGCCGGTATCCACAGTGCTTCCGGAACCATGCCGGGGGCCGATGCCCACATGCTGCGGTGGCGTCGACGCCGGTTATTGGGTGTTGGCCTCGGTCTGATCTGCGGCGCCCTGCTCTCCGGGTTTGAAGTGTGGGCGCTGGGGATCGACAGGGGCGGCCCTGCCGCTTGGCTGATCGTCGCTGTGGCTCTACTCGGCAGCGTTATCGGGCTCGTGGTCGCGGGCGTTCCTCTGGCTAGAGGCAAGCCCACAAGCTCGAGAGTGGCGCACTCGCGCCATCTGCGCTTTGAGGATCTGGTGCCTTTACAACTGCGCTGGGGCGCTCGCCTGATGGTCATCCTCGCGGTGATGGTCCTCATCGTCACGGTCGGCCTGGTCGCGATGCGCCAGGGTTCAACGCAGTACTGGTCTGCGAGGGCTCCCCTCTTTGCGTTTCTGCTCGATCCGCCCGTGCTCATGACGGTCGTCGCGCTGCTGGGGCTGATCATGTTCGAGGTGCGGGGCCGGAGCCTCGCTGCACGCTCCACGACGGCCAGCAACGCAGCAGAGCTGTCTGCCGAAGACCTCATCCGACGAAGCGCTTTGAGCGACCTCGCCTGGGCCTCGATACTGACCGGCATCCTGGCTGTCCTCTTCACGGGCCCGTTACTGCTGGAGATGCTCGGCTCGACTTTGCCGACGCCTGCGGCGGTCACCGTATTCAGGGTCGCGGTCAACGTCCTTGGTGGGATCGCCGTGGCGACGATCGTGTTCCGGCCAGCAAGAGCATTCCGCTACGTCTCAGGAGATCGACCCGCGGCGCGAAGCGCATCGTCGTGATCGTCCTTGACGACGCGTCGCCGACGCCGCCCTACGAGCAGATTCGTCTGCAGCTACGCGCGCAAATACTCGAGGGAGAGCTCCTGGCAGGGATGCGCCTGCCGACAGTTCGGCGCTTGGCGGCGGATCTTGGCGTTGCGACGAACACTGTTGGTCGCGCCTACAAGGAACTCGAAGCCGCTGGCCTCGTAATAACCCGGCGGCGGGCCGGAACCGTGGTGGCTGCAGACGGCGACAACGTACGCGAACGAGCACACCGCGCCGCCATCAGCTTCGTTCAAAGCATGAGTGGACTCGGCATCAGCTCAGCAGAAGCACTGCGGCTCGTGAAGGCCGCATACCAGGACCAGTGACGTCAACTCACCGCGAGGCGGAACGCCGTCCGGTAGCGGATCGTCTATCGAGACGGGGAAGAGAACACCGGGCGGCGCCTGTGATCTGGGCGGCCCATTGGTCGAGCCCGCACCGGTCGCTCGGTTGAACGACGCGGGCGAGGGGCCTGTTCTCGATTCCCCTAGTGCCGATCGGCCGATGGGCGGACGGCGAGGTTGGAGGTGGTGTGCCCGCCGTCGACAGCCAGCGTCTGCCCGGTGATGAACGCGGCGGCCGAGCTCAGCAGGAACACCACCGCGTCGCCGACCTCGGCGCCGGTCCCAGTGCGGCCCAGGGGAACCGTTGCTCGGTACGTCTCGAACAAGACGCCGTCGCTGTGGGCGAGTTCGGTCGCCTCGGTGCGGGTCAGACCGGGCCGGACACCGTTCACACGGATGTTGCGGGGGCCGAGCTCCGCTGCCAAGGCGCGAGTGGCCGCATCGAGTGCTCCCTTCGCCGCCGCGTAGAGCGCCGTTGCCGGGCTACCGACAGCAGACAACGTGGACGAGACGTTGACGATGCTCCCGCCTTCACGCATCACCAGCGCGGCCGCGCCGGACAGCAGCAGCGGTGCTCGGACGTCGAGTGACATCGTCAGGTCGATGTCACTCGCGCTGATCCGCTCGATCGGTGCAAAGTGCGCGGTGCCCGCGTTGTTGACCAACCCGTCGACCCGTCCATGGCGTTCCAGGGTCTGTGCGAGGACCTCGGTCGGCGCCGCCGGGTCGTTCAGGTCCGCCTGGATCCAGCTGGCAGCCTGCCCCAGCGTCGCGGCGTGCTCACGCAGTGCCTGACCGTCGCGGCCGACGAGGACGACTCGGGCTCCTGCTGCCGCGCAGCGGGCGCTGATCGCCGCGCCGAGGCCCTTCGACCCTCCTGTGATGATGACGACCCGGTCGTTCAGTGGAGCGGCGGGAGACGAGGTGTGGTTGTGCAAGCGCATGGCTGCTTCCTGTGCTCGGAACGCACGCCAGCCACCACTCGCGACGTCGGTCGACGCGGGGTCAACGGGGCTGGATGCGAGGGTTTCCAGCCCCGGACCGCCCGAGCAGGGCGACCGCTTCACGAAGGTGAACGAGTCGATCGTAGCGCTGCCGAGGCGGTCCGCAGGTCGGGCGACCGGCCCGGGGTTGGGGTACCCTGATGGTCTGACCGATTCCGATCGGTGTGGTCGACCTGCTGGTCCAGCGCAGTCGATCCGAGGCTGAAAACCTCCGGCATTCCCAATCGAAGCCCGGAGGTTTTCCATGGCCATGTCGTCGCGGACCGCGCCCAGCACATCCGCATCTCCCAAGCGTTGGTGGGCGCTCGTCGTCCTCGCGCTCACCCAACTCGTCGTGGTGCTCGACGGCACCATCGTCACCATCGCGCTGCCGCAGGCGCAGCAGGAACTCGGCCTCAGCGACCTGGAACGCCAGTGGGTCGTGACTGCCTACGCCCTGGCGTTCGGTGCCCTCCTGCTCCTGGGCGGTCGGGTCGCGGACTACTGGGGCCGCAAGCGCACCTTCTTGGTCGGGATGCTCGGTTTCGGTGCGGCTTCCGCGTTCGGCGGCCTCGCCCAGAACGGCACCGAACTGATCGTCGCTCGCGGTCTCCAGGGCGTCTTCGCAGCCCTGCTCGCCCCGGCTGCTCTGGCTCTGCTGACCGTGACCTTCCCGAGCGGGCGGGAGCGGAACACCGCCTTCGCGGTCTTCGGAGCGGTCGCGGGCGCTGGTGCGGCCGTGGGACTCGTGCTCGGCGGTGTGCTCACCGAGTTCGCCGACTGGCGTTGGTGCCTGCTCGTGAACGTGTTCTTCGTGGTCGTGGGACTCATCGGCGGGATGCTGCTGGTGACGGAGTCCCAGACCGCGGGCAACAACCGTTACGACCTCATCGGGGCCGTCACGGTCACGCTCGGGCTGGGTTCGCTGGTGTACGGGTTCAGCCTCGCCGAGCAGGGCTGGGGCCAGATCCAGACGGTCGGGTTCCTCGCCCTGGGTGCCGGTCTGCTGGTGCTCTTCGTGGTCATCGAGAGCCGTGTGGCGCAGCCGTTGCTGCCGCTCCGGGTCGTCGCCGACTCGGTTCGCGGTGGCGCGTTCCTGGTCCAGATGATCGTCGGCAGCGTGATGATCGGGGCCATGCTCTACGTCTCGTTCCACCTGCAGATCGTGCTCGGGATGGACCCGCTGCTCGCCGGCCTGGCGACGCTGCCGATCACGCTCAGCATCATGGTCATGGTGCCGATCGCGACGAAGCTGCTGTCCACCATCGGCCCGCGCCCCATGATGATCGGCGGACCCCTGGTCTCCGCCATCGGCCTCGCCTACCTCAGCCGTGTCACGGCCGACGGCTCGTACCTGGTGCAGGTGCTGCCGGCGTTGATCGTGCTCGGCCTCGGCATGGCGTTCGTCTTCGTCCCACTGCAGAACCTCGCGCTGACGGGTGTCGAGCCGCACGACGCCGGGGCAGCCTCGGCCACGCTGAACTCGGCGTTGCAGATCGGTGGGTCGATCGGTCTGTCGGTGTTCACCGCCCTCTACGCCGCACGCGTGGCCGACTTCGGCACCGGCGGGTCACAACTTGACGCGTTCACCAGCGGGTACTCCGTCGCGTTCCTCGCTGCGGCGATCGGACTGGTGCTCGCATCGATCATCGCGGCCGTGTTCATCCGTGGTTCGAAGTCCGAGCTGCTGCCCCAGGTGTCCGACACCGAGGCAGCGGTGTACGTGCACTGAGCGCCGTGTCGCGACTCGAGACCGTCCACGACGTCGTCGGGCCCTGGTCGCTCGCCACCAGCAGGCGGTTCTGGGAGGGCTTCACCCCCGGCAGGCTCGCGTCCCAGACGCAGGCACCGGGCATCCACACCACCTTCCTGTGCGACACCGACTGGCAGCGGGTGGACGCCGTCATCACCCAAGACGGGCCGTCCGTCCGCATCGTGGTCGATGGCACCGGGGATCTGGATGCCGCGACCGACCAGGTCCGCCGGCTGCTGTCGATCGACATCGACGGACGCAGCTGGCCCGACGTCGCGATGCGCGACGGGGTCATCGCGGAGGCGCAGGCGCAGCTCCGTGGCTTCCGTCCGTGCGGCTTCTTCTCGCCCTACGAGGCCGCCGTCTGGTCGGTGCTGTCGCAACGCCTGCAAATCCGGCAGGCGGCCGCGATCAAGACACGGCTCACACAGCAGCTCGGCGACGACGGAGCCTTCCCGTCTCCAGCCGCGCTGTTCGCGGAATCACTGGTCCTGCCCGGACGCAAAGCGGAGTACCTGCACGCGATCGCCGAGGCCGCGCTCGACGGCAGGCTCTCCGGCTCGTTCCTCCGATCGATGCCGTCGGCTGAGGCGTTCGTGCAGGTGCAGGGCATCCTGGGAATGGGACCGTTCTCGGCCGAGCTCGTGGTGATCCGCGGCGCGAACTTCCCCGACGTGCTGCCACACCACGAAGGCAAGCTGAGCGACGAAATCACGAGACGATACGGAACCGATCGCTCCTTCGATGAGATCACCGAGGCGTGGAAGCCGTATCGCTCCTGGGCCACGGTGCACCTGCGCGCGCTGCGAGCCGCAGAGGGCAGATGATCCTTCCGCCTAACCGCATCGGAACGTCGATTGGGACGCGACCACGACACGGAGCGAAGCTGCTCGTAAACGTCTCGTCGTCAGCCGTTACGCGGGGTCGACATCGAGCGCGACCCGTCTCGGTAGCCGATCTTGGGTTCAGCTGCGAGCTCCGTTCAGGGTGCCTGTTCTGCCGATACGCCGAGCCGCACCGCCAGCTCCATCGAGCGCAGACGAGCCGGTGAGAAGTCATAGGGCATGGCCTGGATCGCCTCCGCCGCGCTGGTGACCCGTGTGTCCTTCGCCGTGTCGGAGTCGGGCGCCGTGTCGGTGTCTTTGGGCAGGTGCAGTTCGTCCCAGGCATCGAAGAGAGCGTCGTCCTCCTCCAGCTGACCGGACTCCTCGATAACGCTCATCAGAGTGGTCTCGAAGGCGTACCGCTCGGCCGCCACCTGCGCCACGCGAGGGTCATCGACGGCGACCGTATCGTCGAGTGCCGCTTCAGCGGCGTCGACGCGGTCGGACTCGGTGCGCAGTTCGGGGTGAAGGGCGAGGGTGAGGAAGCGGCTGGCCTGAGCGATGGCGCCGAGGGGACCGAAGATGCGCTCGGTGACCAGGAGGGTGTCGAGGTCGTCCTGGCGCAGCGAGCCCACGGGTGCGGCCTCGAGGCGGCTGGAAACGAAGTCGTCGAGCAGCCCCAGCCGGCTGCCGAGGGTACGCATGCGCTGCACGGAGCTGAGCTTCTTCTGCAGCTCGGCCATCTGCGCGACGAGGGTGTCCTCGAGCCGCGCGAGGACACCGGCGACCTCGTCGTCGCTGTCAGCGTCGGCGGGTGCGCCACCGGTGAACGCATCGCGGACGTCGTCGAGGGCGATGCCGGCGTCGGCCATGCGTCGGATCCAGAGCAGTCGGATGATCTCTGCATAGCCGTACCGGCGTCGACCGTCGCTGCCTCGCTTGCGCTCCGGGAGCAGGCCGACCTGGTGGTAGTGGCGGATTGCGCGCGGAGTGGTGCCGACGAAGGCCGCGGCGTCGCCGATCAGGACCTCACGGGGAGGCGTCGGGAATGGGTGCATGGCGGGCCTCCGGGCTGGGGACGAAACTTAACGTGCTTCGAGCAGACCACATGACGCTGCGGCAGGTGCAAGCCGATCTCACGTAGGACGCTGACGCCGGTCAGCTGGCGTGTACATCGCTCGCCTGCAACACCTGTTGTTGAGGGCTGCTAGATCAGTGGTGAGGATCGGCGACTTATTGCTTTACGGGCCGAAGATGTGACCGGTGAGTAATCCCTGTCCGGACACCTTCGCAACGCGCTCAGCCGACGGCCTAGAGCCGGTCGACGGGGACCGCTATGCAACTAGACGGCACGAGCGATGCGCCCGGTCTCGCCTACCGGAGCCGCACACTGGGTGTTGTCAGCCGGTAGTGCGGGAGTTGCGACGGTCGAGCCCGCGCGTCACGGCCCCGAGGACCCAGTCGATGAACCAGCCGACGAACCCGATGACCGGGATGAGCACGATGATGACCACCCATACGACCTTGTTCGTCCCGCTCCGGCGCCGATCACGAGCAACCTGAACGAGCGCGACGATGATGAAGGCGAGATAGACGGCGATGACGAGCAGGTGCCATGCGGCGAGGTTGTTCACGGGCGCCGGGTCCTTTCGTATGTGGAGGGTCGAGAATCACGGCCTGGCTTCGTGCCGAGTGGCCTCAGCAGCCGGCTTCCTGGCAGAAGGCATCGAACGCCAGAAGCTGCGCTACGGTGCTGAGCGCTTCGACGTCCAGACCCACGCGCGCCTCGCAAGCGACCCATACCCGGCCGGAAGCGCTTTCGAGTTCCAGACCGCCCGATGAAGGATGGGCTATCGGGACGGGGTGCGTGGCGTGACGAAGATGCAGAAGGGGTGCCCGGAAGGGTCAGCGAAGACGATGAGGGGTTCGGTGGTGTCGGCGGTCCGGTCCGTCAGGAGTGCCGCTCCGAGCCGTAGGGCACGGGCCCGCTGCTGTTCGAGGGCTGATGTCGAGTCCACGGTCATGTCGAGGTGGAGCATCTGCGGGGGTGAGCCTGTCGGCCACTGTGGTCGTGGTAGGTCGGGAGCGAGTTGGAAGGCCAGGCGGCGAGTTCCGTCGTCGGCGGTCAGCACCAACTACTCGGGCTGCTCCGACTCGTCGGCGTCGGGTGCGTCACCATCGCGGTACCGGAGTCCCAGGAGTGACCGGTAGAACTCGGCCAGCTCGCGCGGTGCAGGGGTGTCGATGACGGTCTGGAACAGGTGTGGGACGTCGTCCGAGGAGGGCATGCCTCTGTCTACCGTCCTGACCACCATCGATTCACGAGACGCTGTTCTTGCCCCGTCGTCTGCCGTGCGCGGACAGGTCGGGAGTGCCACTCGGTTACTGGACCGCGTCGTCGTAGCTGATCCGGGCTGCCTCGATCGAGGGCATGTACGTGTTCGCCCACGCGAGAATCGCATCGATGGGTCGCTTGATGGTCTTCCCGAGCGGCGTGATGCGGTACTCGACGGCAAGCGGACGTGTGCTGATGACGTTGCGCTCGATGATCCCGTTGCGTTCGAGTCGTCGAAGCGTGCCGGTCAGGGACTTCTGTGTCACCGCGGGGATCCGCTTGCGGAGCACGTTGAAGCGCGCTGGTCCCTCGCACAGCTCGCTGAGGACCTGAAGAGACCAGCGATCCAGGACTTGGTCGAGGAGTTCTCGATGTGGCGCGGAGACCTCGATGCGACCTGCGGGTGAGTAGTCGGTATCCGTCACGACACCCAGTCTCGTTGCAGTGCCCTCCGAACACCAGGTATCCCTGAGGTACCTGATTGCGGGAGCACCGTCTTCGCCCATCTGATCCAACCGGATGGCTTCGTCGGGTTCGAGGCAGCGGCAGTCCACGACTGGCTCGAGTCCGTTGCAGACGGACAGCATCTTCGCTCCCACAGGAACAGACCATCACCCGAGAAGGAAACGACATGATTCCGCACACCAAGCACACCCCCACCAGCAAGGTCATCAGCGCGTACTACACGGTCCATCCGGAGGACCGCCAGACGTTCAACGACGCCGTGATCCCTCACCTGAGCACCACCGCGCAGCAAGACGGATGCACCTACTACGTCTTCGCCGAAGACCTCACCGACCCAAACACCATCCACCTCACCGAGGGCTGGCGTGACCAAGATGCCATCGACGCGCACATGACCGACGAGCGCTTCCTCAAAGCCGCCAGTGCTGTCCTCAAGAACGTCCGCATCATCGACTACCAGGCCGAGTACTACGACGTCGCAACCCAGACCGCCGGCGCACTCCCAACGTGAACTGAACCACCGACCCACCGATTTGCGGACCGGGGTCAGCGCCCGTGTCTCGGTGAGGGATCGGCTACCGGACACGCGCGGCCGTTTCTGGAGCCCGCCAGGATCCAGGGATCTCGGTGTCTCAACAGACCCGCCCGGCGATGCGCCCGGTGACGGTTCCCTTAGTGAGACACGGGGGCTGCTGGTGGCACGCACCCCTGGTCAGGACTCGAGGGTGTTGGTCTCCGTCGCAAGTGCGGCTGCGAGGTCGGCTTCCGAGGGCAGGGCAGCGCGGACCGCGGGCGGGAGGAGGTCGTAGCTGGCGACACCGATCGGGGTCTGCTGTCCCGCGAGGGAGTATCGGACGACGGCGTCGTTCTTGTCGGCGACCAGCAGCAGGCCAACGGTGTCGGCGTGCTGGGGGCGGCGGAGCTTGTCGTCGACGAGTGCGACGTAGAAGCCGAGCTGGCCGAGGTACTCGGGCTTGAACTTCCCGGTCTTGAGCTCGATCACCACGTACCGGAGCTGCTCGACGTGGAAGAACAGCAGGTCGACGTAGAAGTCGTCCCCGTCGACGTCGAAGTGCACCTGCCGGCCGACGAACGCGAACCCTTCGCCGAGCTCGCGGAGGGTATCGATGATCCTGTCGACGAGTGCCTGCTCGAGGTGGCGTTCCTTCGCATCACCGTCGAGGGCGAGGAAGTCCAGCACGTACGGGTCCTTCGTGATCTGCTGCGCCAGATCCGAGTCCCCCGGCGGGAGGATCTCGGCGAAGTTCGTCGGCGCCGCCTGCAGCCGGGTGTGCGCCTCGGACCGGATCTGGTGCTCGAGGACGTTCCGCGACCACCCGTGCGCGGCCGCCTGGCCTGCGTACCAGTCGCGGAGCTCGTGGTCATCGAGCCGGTCGAGGAGGACAGTGATGTGGCCCCAGGGCAGTTGTGCAACAGCCTGTTGCAGAATCTGCTCGTCCGGCCAGGCCGCTGCGAACGCACGCATGTACGCGAGATTCCGCGGGGAGAATCCCTTCATCTCCGGGAATTCAGCACGCAGATCCGTCGCGAGCCGGCCGACGACGTTGCTCCCCCACCCTTCATCGCCCTGGCGTTGCAGGATCGTTGCGCCGATCCCCCAGTACAGACGGATGAGTTCTGTGTTCACGCGGCGCTGCGCCGTGAATCGGGCGGCGCGCACTTGCTGCTTCAGCTCGGCAAGAGCAGCGGCATACCCGGATACGGCTGGCGACGAATCAGACATCACCGCTCAGTCTGCCCGACCAGCCGATCGGAAGAAGAACGAACGCAGCGTTCTACGGGATCAGCTATGCAAGGGTGGAGAGGATCCCCGAGCGAAAGGCGACCTCCCATGGCGCAGAAAGTCACCACGCACCTCGTCGACGACCTCACCGGCGACACCATCGAAGACGGCAAGGGCCGCACCGTGTCCTTCTCTTTCGATGGCGGCCACTACGAAATCGATCTGACCGACGACAACACCGACGCGCTCCGCGAAACGTTCTCCGACTACATCGCCGCAGCACGCAAGGTCACGGGCCGCGCTGGCCGCACCAGCGCCGGCAGCGCGCCGAAGCGTGGCAACTCGGAAGAGCTCGCGAAGATCCGCGAGTGGGCGAACGCGAACGGCCACGAGGTCTCCTCCCGCGGGCGCATCAGCCAGGCCGTCCGCGACGCATACGACGCCGCTCACTGACGCCGCTCCCCCTTGAAAAGAGCCGGCCTCCCTCGAGGGCTGCCGGCTCTTCTCATTGGCGCCAATACGGCGTTTTCTATGTCAGGTTTGAGGTAGATTCTCCAAGTGACACTCGACTTCATCTTCGGACCTCGGACGCGCCTGGCCGACCACGGTCGCCCCGACGGACCCGTATGGACGAGATCAGTGGCGGTCGATCTTGATTCGTTACGTGATGTCATTCAGCTGGCGCGCGAGTGGTCAGCGCAGGAGCCCATACTGATGATCCACGCATCAGGTCCCAACAGCTCCGATCGCGAAGTATCGGTGGATGACCTTCCCAGCATGACCGAGGAAGAGCGACGCCGACTTTCGATTCAGTCACACAGCAGACCGGACCTCGATGGCGAGCCAAGGAGTGTCATGATCGCCTTCGCTGGCCCCTCCGTGGCAGTCGAGCCTAACGGTGCTCATTGGCGGGACCGCATCGTCGATCGCTTGCTGGGCGAGAAGCGTCCACTCGTGGACTGGAAACGCCTTGAGACCCTCGGAGCGGTGGCCTTCACGATTCTTCTGGCGCTCCTTTGGCTGATAGTGGAGCGGACAGCATCTATGCCCCCTGCAGCACACGTCCTGGGATGGATAGTTGCCCTTGTCATCATCCGCTTTGGCTGGAAGCAAACCAAGCAGCGACTCAATGGTCTCCATCGAACCGCGGGCCACCGTATCGCCCTAGAGAGTCGCCTCGACATCATCCGCCGTCGCAACGGTTACAAACGTGATGTTCAAGTCGCTGCGCTTTCGGTCCTCGGCACCGTCGTGGCCGGTGTCGTAACCGCGGCCGTCGCCTACTCGCTTGGATGGAGCCCAGCTTAACAAGCAGGCCCCAGGATTTTCGCTCGTCGCGGGGATCCGTTTACCCTCTGGAGTCGCGCAAGGCCGCACGACGACCAATTGAAATAACCACGCCTTGCGACTAACTAGTGGTGATGGGCACTTCGATGTCGTCGCGCGCGACAACGGTGCCGTCCTGAATTAGATAGCACTCCACATGGTGGGTACCGCTGAAGGATGTTGTCTCGTGCCGCTCACGTCCGTAATTCGGCTCAATCAGGCCGCCGCGGATTGCGTCCCGCCTCTCGGCTTCTGGCCCGCGATTTAGAACCTTCCACCGCACAACGAACGGGCCAGGGACATCCGTATGGACGATCCTGAACTTAAGCTGCTTTCGTGGGAGCAACCAAGTGCGACGTTGCAGCATCTCCCGGAGCATCGACGGGCGGAACCCATCTTGCGTCACCTCGCAGTCGATGCCGACGCTATAACGAATGTCAACCCTGTACGAATCCTCGACGAATTCCTCCGTATCAGCGAAACGCGTCGCCGATGCGGCAAGGGCATCCGACGCAGGTGCGGGTACGACCCGGCCAAAAATATCTCGCCACTTCTTGTAGGCGTTCTTCTGGCCGTCAGCCTCGATAGCTTTCAACGCAAGGTTGTATGCCTTGCGCGCCTTTGGCTGGAAGCGCCCCTTCACCGCAACTCGTTGCTTACTGCCAACTGCGGCATAGAAGTCGTGATCTTCTTCCTCAGCCAGAAACAGGAAGAACTCCTTGACCATCTCGTCGTCGAACACCGCACTCGACGAATGAAACTCCGTTCGGTCCCCGATGAAGTTGTAAACGAGTGTGTCGATGAGGAGCCCGCTAATCGGCACACCGTGCTTGTTCTTCCATGCCCGGACTAGCTTGCAGAGCCGTCGAAGGCTGCCGTTGGTACGGATATTCTCCGCCCGCATCTCATCGATTTCCGCCCGCGGCTTTGTAAGCTTCCAGGAATCTGACTTTGTGTCGGGATACGAATAAGAGTCGGTATTTTCGAATACCGGCTGCACCTCGAACTTGAAGTCTCTGAAATGCACCACAACAACAAGTCGATCAACGGTCACCGACGTATTCGCGTACCGCTTCTCGATTGCCTTCCTTACGCGCGCAAGGAGCCTCGACGGCCCACCGGCTTTAGTGTAATCGTTGCGGACGCTAGCGGGGAGAATGAATAGCAAGTCTAGGTCGGAGATGCCGCGAGTCGCGGTCCACCGACCATAGGAGCCGACCATCAGCTTGTTCGCAGTGGATCCTTCTATGCTTCGAAATTCAAAATTCAAGCTTTTCGTGATTTCGTCGCGTCGTTGTGCAATTTTGTCACTCGTGTCGACGGTGAGATTCGTCATCAAGCCGTCGAACATGTCGCTGGTCGTCGTCATTCTGCAGCGCCTTTGTTCTGACGGAGGTGCACCGGAAGGAGGTGATCCACTTCAGCTTCTGAGAACGTGAGTTCCTCGTTCGACTGCAAGGCAACCTGCGCGGCTGAGTACGCCAACGAGCTGGTCCGTGGCGCGTCGGCCAGTACGGCAGCAGCGCGACTTTGAAGCTCATCTCGGCGGCGTTCGATGGCCGGGATGTCGCTTTCACCAGATTTGATGGTGACGATCAGTGAAAGATAGGACTCGCGAAGGTCCCATAGCGCGACAGCTGCCGCCCGATGCTGCTGCATCTCTTCGCCGTAGCGGAAGGTTTTGTCTGCCAGGCTGGACGCCGACAGTAGTACAGCGATGAACGAAGTCGCTACCGCTGCCCACTTCTCGTCAAGCAGCAGCCCTAGGAGCGACGCGAGAAACGCACCCGAGCTCACCGCTGTCAAGCCGACGCGAATCTTTCGCTGCCTGCGATCCTTGCGTTCGAACAAATCGGCTTGCTTTTCATGGGTCTTGTGGGTGTACGCAATGCGCCCGTACAACTCCCGCACCTGCGCGAGCAGGTGTGAAGTGTCCACGGCCCCATCCCGGGTGCCAGTTGCTGTCACGATGTACCCCATCTCGCCGACGCTGCCAGAACCTAGATTAGGTGTGACCACCGACAACTGCACTCACTCCTTCCCTCGAGAAAAGTGCACCCCCGAGCGACACCTGCTGCTGCCGGCACACGCGGCTGCTCGCTCGCGAGGAAGTGGGAAAGCAAGCAACCATCGCGCACTACTGTCGAATCCATCGTGGTTATGGGGTATACCTCATTGCAACTGACCGCCACCGGGGTGTTTCGCGTGGTTTTAGGGTGCCTGATCGGCTTTTGCGACAGAAGTGTGCGAGGGTCTAGGGGTGGTGCAACACAAGACGCAGACCGTCGCTTACGTTCGAGCGAGCTCGTCCGATCAGAACCTTGATCGACAGCTCGAGGCGATCGGCGACGTCGACCGGGTGTTCGAGGAGAAGGTCTCCGGAGGATCCCGCACCGATCGAGAGGCGCTGCTCGACTGCATCAGGTACGTCCGCGACGGCGACACGGTTCGCGTTGCTTCGATGGATCGTCTCGCGCGCTCCCTCGGGGATCTTCGGGACATCGTCGACGAGATCACATCAAAGGGCGCGTCGGTCATGTTCGTCAAAGAGCAGCAGACCTACAGCCGTGACACCGACGACGCGATCGGCCGGCTCATGCTCAACCTCCTCGGTGCGTTTGCAGAGTTCGAGCGCACCCTCATCCGCGAGCGGCAGCGCGAGGGGATCCGGATCGCGAAGGCGGCTGGCAAGTACAAGGGACGAGCCCGGAAGCTGACGGACGACCAGGTCATCGAAGCACGGCGGCTGATCAGCACTGGTGTACCCAAGGCTGCCGTGGCGCGTGACCTGGGCGTCGACCGCACGACGCTCTATCGGATGCTGGCCCCCAGCGCCCTCGCGCCGGCCCAATCGGATCTGCGGCCTGAGAGCGCGCCGCTTCGCTGACTCCCTCGGCGGCTTGCGACGGCCTGGACTTTGTGCGGGATGTGGAGAATCTCGACGCGTTTTGTCTCTGCGTCCCACACTGGGTGCATGTCCGACACCCCGGTGCTTCTGCCAGCGTCCACGCTCGTGGCCGCGTCTGGACGGGATACTGACACCGCGATCGCGTCGCTCGCAGGCCTCTACGCGGGCCGAAGCTGGTACGCCCGCCCGGTCGACGAGAACTTCTGGTTCAAGTACGTCGGGGTCGGTGATGACCTGCTGAGCGTGCGGCGATCCCAGATGCACGGCTACCTCCGCGGCGACGTCGCCACCGAAAGCGAGGTCGTCGTGCAGTGGCTGGAGCGCGGCGGCGCCCGCGTCGACGTCGCCGCCGCCGATATCCACATGCGCCCAGGGGTTCCCGTCATGTTCCCGGCGGACCGCCGATTCGAGTTCGAGTACCAGGACTGGGACCAACGACTCGTGCATGTGCGCCGCGATCTCCTCCTCGAAGTCGCCGCTGAGCAGCACGTGGTCGCCGGGCCGCTCGCGTTCGATCACCAGGTTGAGCCAGACGGCAACAGCAGTGCGCTCTGGCGGAACGCTGTCGCTGGCGCCGTGCGCGCGTTGCAAGCGGGTGGTCCGTCGTCATTGGTGTGGCACGAAGCGCAACGCAACGTCGCCCGGTCTCTGCTGCACCTCTACCCTCTGCACACCGAGATGCTGCCGATCGGTCGCAGCAGCCACAGCGATCATCGGCTCCGCGCCGCCGTCGAGTACATCCACGCTCACGCGGCCGAACGGGTCGTTGTCCAGGACATCGCCGACGCTGCAGGGCTCAGCATCCGCGGCGTACAGGATGCGTTTCACCGCAGCTTGGACCGCGCTCCCCTGAGCTACCTCAGGGAAGTGCGGCTGACCCGCGTGCACGAGGAGCTCCGCACTCTCGACCCCGGAACAACGCGTATCAGCGACGTCGCGCGCCGCTGGGGCTTCTCCCACATGGGCAGGTTCTCGGCCGCCTATGCCGACTGCTTCGGCGAGTACCCCCGCCAAACGCTTCGTCGCTCGTGAGCGTCACTGGTGCTGCCCGGCGGCGAGCTGTTCGTCATGCTCGCAGCCACGAAGCAACATCGGCACGTTGCACCAGGGGACGGGCCGGAGGAGCGCACGCTCAACTCCAGCCCGGGGAGCTGGTGAAGCGTCCCGGAGAGACCATACGGGCGGCATCGCCAGCCGAGAAGTGAGAAGTCCGCAGAACGTCGCTCGCCTCTTCTACGCTGCAGGACGGCGGCCCGCCGGCGGCCCATCTGTCGCGGGACCGACCCTGCCGTGAACATGGCGAGTGCGCCGGCGTACGCTCCGCACACACCGACCACCACGCACTATCGGGCAGGAACCAGCATGAGCGACACCTCGCACCACGACCACGACTCGGACGATGTTGCGTCGCCGGAGGAAGTCGACCCGATCGACGGGACCGACGAGAACGACCGACCGATCGACAACCCGTCCGGCTGAGCACCACATGTCGGCGTCCCGGTAGCGCGCACCGCGCGCCGGGCGCCCTCCTCGGGCAACCAGGTCAGGGGTTGGGGGTGACGTCGAGCGCTTCGAGCGGCAGGTTGCCTTGCGCCACGGCGGAGGCGACGTCGGTGAGGCGTTGCTGGTGGATGCGGGCATAGCGGCGGAGCACCTCGCGCGCCGTGTCCGCCAGGGACCGAACACGCTCAGGCACTGCTGCTGTTCCACTCGGGCAGCCTAGATCGGCGCTTAGCCCAGTTACGTCGTCCCCTGCATGGAACTCGACCGTGACTCGAATCACGGCCAGCATCGCTACAGCGGCGCACGGGGACATGTGTCGCGGCTCGAACGACGAAGTGTGATGAGAGCGCCGTCGCGTCGAACCCGAATCGTCACGACGGCGCTTCCTCCTGTCGCGGCACCCTCTGCGGCAGAGGCACGCGGACAAAATATCTGCACGCGAACAGCCGGAGTGTCCCTCGCCCACCTGGATGCCCCGTGCACGTTTGCTCCGCAAATACGTTCGTCCCCCGTCCGCCTGATGGTGGCTGCCTGGCCACCCTCGGGCGTGGGTACGTTCGAGGCACGCGCAACGGTGTGCGAATGACGGAGGAGATGAGCATGGGACTCGACGACAAGATCAAGAACGCCGCGCAGGACATCGCCGGCAAGGCGAAGGAAGCCGTTGGCGATCACAAGGGCGATGACAGCCTCAAAGCTGAGGGTCAGAAGGACCAGGCCGCTGCGTCGACGAAGAAGGTTGGCGAGGACGTCAAGGACGTCTTCAAGTAGCACGCAGCACACGTTGATGGCCCGTCCCTAACAGGAGACGGGCCATCAGCATTTTTGAGTCCGGGCGGTGCGCTCCGCGTTCGGGTCGGCTGGTCAGACCTTCGTCAGGGCGCCAGCCGTGGCGGCCGCCGCATACCAGTCGATCTTCGCGTCCGGGGCAGGGGCATGGAACTTCACCCGGCCGCGCACCGCGGCCTCGGTCGCCGTGTACAGCGGGTTGTCGAACCCGGCGATGAGCGCCGCGACTGCGTCCTGCAGGCCCCGGTAAGCGTCGACGTCGTGCGCGACGATACCGGCGGTGAGCTTGCTCGCGGCGGCGGACCCGGTCTTCCGCGCTTCGGCGGTCGCTTCGCCCGCGTGGCCGATCGCCCACGCGTGCAGCGCGGCCAGGAGCATGGCCGCCTGGTCGTGCGCGGGGCCGGAGAGGCTGGCGACCCGGGTGTACCGGTTCGCGGCCATCTCGACGAGCCCTTCGGACTCGAGCCGGGCGATCGCTTCCCGCACCGGAGTACGGGAGACCCCGAGCCAGCTCGTGAGCTCCTCATCGTTCAGCCGCTCCCCTGCCTCGAGCGTGCCGTTCTCGATCGCCTCAAGCATCTGCTCGTAAACGACATCACGGAGAAGACGGCGGGGACCCTGGCTGGTCGGAGACTTCGGAACAGGCATGCCAGGACCATATCCCGAATATCAGCGGGGCGTGGTGTGCTTCACTGACGAGTCGCCAGCTCGGTGGACGCCGCTACTCGACGAGCGCGCTGCCCGCGGCCTGCTCCAGCACCGCACGCTGCGCCGCGACGGTCTCTCGGTGCTGGAGGCCGGCTTGCAGCTGCTCCCAGTCCTGCGCTCGCATGACCCCGTGCCGCCAGACGGCGACGCCCACGACGACGCCGATGACGAGTCCTACCCCCGACATCGCCGGTGACACGTTGGGGCTGATCCCATCCCACCGGTGGTCCAGGCCTCCGTCAGCCACGACGACCAACGCTGAAACCCACCACCACACGAATGCTGCACCGAAGAGCCCCGCCCACGCCACAAGGCCCGTCACCACACCGATCCAGAACGCGCCCCACCCATCGATGATCCGGGGCCGAGGCGGGTAACCACGCAGCAGATCCTCCCTGCGCCGTCGCCGCCGTTCAACCCGGAACCGGACTTCGAGCACGACCAGGAGGACGACGCTCACCACGGCGACACCGAGCGGGAAGAACACCACACGCTGCAACAGCCAATCCTGGAGCAGAAGCGGCGCCAGACCCGGGATGAAGAGCAGAAAGCTCGTGAGAAGGATCATGCCTTGTGTTCTGCGCGCCGTCCTCGGCTCGCTGCCCCATACCCAGAGCGCACCGGTCACGATCGCCGCGTTCAGGACCACCCACGCTGCAGCGCTGAGAATCGCACCCATCATCGAACCTCCCCAGTTGGCGGGACTGTACCTCAACCAGGTAGTGGGCAGTGCGTTGGCACCCGGTGGCCGATCGGCTAGCTGAACGCCTCTGCCCTAGGGCATGGCGTTCTCGTCGTGGGAGGGGGTGGTCATGCCGTCACCGTACGATCTCAACGATGGTTGAGATCAATACCGCATGCGACGTCGACGCGGGATCGACGCGGGATCGCCGGTTGGTCCTGATCCGAGTGCGTGACGGGGCGGCGGCTGGTCGCGTCTCCCGGACAGGAGGCTCACCACCCTCGGCAGTCAGCGGTCACGCTCTCGGATGCGCACAGTGGGGGCGTTCGGTTCGTTCCAGCGGAAGAGAACGAGATGCCAGAGATCGGGTCGTCTCCGCGAGGGATCGATCAGACCCGCCGCTCCGACCTCGACGAGGCGGTCGCGCACCGACCAGGACGCCGGCGTGCCGCCAGCATCGGCGTCCTGTTGCCACGGTGCCATCGCGTCGGCGAGGTCGATCCCGATCCGCGACCGGGCTTCGGGGTCCCGCAGGTCGACGATGCCGGCTGCTTCGACGTCGAGCTCGATGATCTCGAGTGCGCTCGCCCTGGCGTCCCTGTGGGCGATTAGCGCCGCGTCGACGCCTTCGACCGAGGAACTCAGGTACAGGGTGGGCTCATCTGCTCGTGAGTAGCGGCCAGCGGCGCGCGACCCGGCGATCGCGAACTGGTGGTTGCGCGGGTCGATGGCCCGGTGGAACGTCCCACGGACGACGGGAGCGAAGAGCGGATCGGCACTGTTCATCGCATCAGCCTCGGTTCAGTTCGAGTGCCCGGTGGGGAAGCCACCCCTCGCGTCCGTCGGTCTTGCGACACCACACCCAACCGCTCTCGGGGTCGTCCCGGAGCAGGTGCACGACTTCCCCTTCGGAGGCGGGGATCTCCTGCGTGTCGTATGCAGTGCGCATCCTGGGCGGTGAGCTCGTCGTGTCGACGTGACGGACGGGCACCCACCCGCTCCCGTCCCGAGCGGTGACGAACACGAACGCCGGCCATTCGGTGTCACGCTTGCCGAGCGCGACGGTGTCCCCGGCCTCGAACCGGTGCGGAGCTCGATCTGGGACGGTGTGATCGGCGCGCACCCTGCGGCGGGAGGGCGTCGGAAGCGGCGCACGCGGGGAGTCCTGCACGTCGTCACATCCCGGGCCGGAGGTAGTCATCAGGGCTGTCGCCACCGGTCACGGCCGCGAAGATCGACCGCTTGTCCGCCGGGTTCTTCGGGTCGTGGAGGACGGCGATGGTCGCACCGACCGTCGGGGCCGACCCGTGGGGGAATCCGTTGGTGCGCTCGACCCATCGAGTCTGGCCAGCGGCGTCGGTGAAGGTGAAGGTCCAGCGGAGGAGCGTGAGCGCCGCATCGGGGGTCGTCGTGCCGCTCACAGCGGTGACGGTCCCCGGGGTCCGGTGCCCAGCCGACAGGAGCGCCGTGACGCGACCGCGACGGTCGCGTTGTCCGCGACGGCCGATGGTGCCCAGCAAGAGCGCCACGAGCGCCAGCGCGGTGAACAGGCCGGGGAGCCACCAGGCGGATGCGTACCAGACCCACCCGCCGATCCCCCACGCCGTGTCACGGCCGAACTCCGCGTCGACGGCGGTACCGACGCGGTCGGGGGCGGGCCAGAGGACGGTGGTGGTCCACCACAGTCCAGCAGCGGCGCCGATCAGCCACAGGCTCCCGGGGCCTGCGCCGGCGAAGTCTGCCGACCTCCCGGTGAAGCGGTGGTTCCATCGCGAGTACACCGCCACGGCGATCATGGATCCGAAGACGGCCGTCGGTGCTGCCCACCACGGATGATCCGGGTCAGGGGAGTGCGAGAAGACGCTGTTGAGCTGCATCTCCCGGAACACGCCGGTGAACGATCCGATGGCGTAGCCGGACACGGCGCCCGCAGCGACGACGAGGGCCGCGCCGACCAGTGTCATCGTCAGGGCAACGGCGCTGCCACGGAGACGCGTTTCGCGGCTCTGCCTCGCGGCGGACGGATCAGTCGTGCTCATCGGCGGTGATCAGTACTGCGTCGGCGTCGAGGAACCGGCCACGGCGACGGCGATGATCAGGACGACGTACAGCGCGGTGATGACCCCGCCGACGATCACTGCTGCCAGTGCGAGTCTGCGACCGTTCTCCGAACGGGACTTCACCTGCGAGAGCGCGACGAAGCCCAGGACGAAGCCGATGAGCGGAGCGAAGAAGGCCAGCACGAGCGAAACGATCGCGAGCGTGTTTGTCCGCGGCGCAGGTGCGTGGTGCGCGGTTGACGGGTAGCGCGTGGAGGGCTGCTGAGAAGTCACGGCCAGGACCGTATCTCACATCTGTTTTTTGCGTGAACCGTCTCGAAAATCCTCTTCCGACCGCGAGCGCGCCGATTTTGTAAGCGCTTCCATCAACAACTGGCAAGCCGTTACCGTCGTCGCGACGGAGCACGAGGAGCGTGCTCCCCGACGAGACGAGGACGGGTTTCATGGGACTGATGGACAAGTACAAGGCGCTCTTCACCGGCCCGGCGATCGACGTCGCGTCGGAGATCGGCCAGTTGCTCCCCGACGGGGACCGCGTCCTGGTCCACTGCCAGGTGATCCCGAGCGGTTTCAAGCGCGGTGGGGGCGGCGTCGGCGTCGACGGCCGGCTGCTGAACCTCGTGACCTCGGCGGTCGAGACGGCGGTGTCACGGTCGAACCACATCGGCGGCGACGAAGGCTCGACGGCACGCAGCCTGCCGAACGAGGCCGGCCCATACCTCATGGTGATCAGCGAGCAGAACCTGTCGATGTGGGACCTCGGGATGACGGGGAACCAGCTACCGGCCGAGCACCTCGTCACCGTTCCGCGGTCCCAGGTGTCCTCGATCGTCGACACCGGCAAGACGGCCCAGGGTGGCGTCCCGGTCGCGCGAATCACCTTCGCTGACGGGTCGTTCGCCGACCAGCGGCTGGTCAGCAAGCCCGGGCCGGATTTCTGGGCAGTCGCCTCGATGATTTGAGGTTCAGCGCGGCACCCCTCGACTGCTAGAGACAGAGCGAAGCGTCTAGGTTCGGGGCATGAGTGAAGTGACTGCCGATCTGCTCCGTCGCGGCACCACCGAAGAGATCGCCGTAGCGATCCTGCGTTCGCAAGGCGGCGAGGGAGCGACGGTGAACGGTCACAACGTCGTTGTCGGCGGCGATCACACCTACTCAAGTGAGCCGGATCGGAAGGCCCTGGTTGGGCGGCTCAGCGATGGGTGGGCGTGGATTGTGGCGCACGGATGTGTCGGACCGAACGGATCGTCAGGCGGCTGGCAGCGGGTCACACGGCAAGGCGCAGAACTCGCTGAAGACCCGAACGCGCTTCTGCAGCTGCAGGGCGATGAGCTGTTATCGCCCAACCTGTCTCCCGAGCTTCGTGTGTCCGCGTTGCCGGCGTTCGTACGAGGTGACTACGAGACCGCCGCGTTCGCTGCGATGAAGGCTGTCGAGGTTCGAGTGCGAGAACTCAGCGGCCTTCCGGACGGACTCGTCGGCGTGAAGCTCATGCAGGAGGCGTTCAAGGAAACGGGGCCTCTTACTGACCCGGACGCTGAGGCGGGAGAGCGGGTTGCGACCATGCAGCTCTTCGCCGGCGCTATCGGTGCGTTCAAGAATCCCGCGAGTCACCGAATCGTTCTCTTCCGCGACCCGCTCGAGGCCGCGGAGGTTGTGCAGCTTGCGGATCTTCTCCTGCGGATGCTGAGCCGAGTGCCCAGGGTCCGGTGACGGTCACGGCGGCCTGCTCTCGGCGGAGTTGCCGGGTCTCGGCCCAGCGCTGTGTGCGGAGCCGCAAGCGGGCCGTCTGCACTCCGCCCTATTTATCGAGGACGCCGCCTGCTTGGAGGCGCATGGTGTCGTTGGGATTCATCACCAGGACGGTGTCCGCTCGGGGCACGAAGGACGCCGGGCGCCGGTAGGTGAGGAAGCGACTCCGACGGCTCCGACGGCTCCGACGGCTCCGACGGCTCCGACGGCTCCGAACCAGTCTTGATCGCCGATACCCATCAAGGACGCCGCCGAAACACGTGGTAGTCGAGGCGGCTACTCAACCGACCGCACCTGTCGGCGGCTTCGACGGTTCGGTTCTCGTAGGCTGCTGCCGTCGGAGCTCAGCGATCAGCAGCTCCCGCTCCCCTCTGTGTGAAGGATGACCGCGAACGTGTCTGCCCTGGTCATCATCCCGACCTACGACGAAGCCGAGAACGTCCGGCCCATCGTCGAACGCACGCTGGCCGCGACGGACGCCACGGTGCACGTGCTCGTCGTCGACGACAACTCGCCCGACGGCACCGGCGACATCGCGGACGCCATCGCGACCGAGACCGACC
>NZ_MJGM01000066.1:0-348 GCF_001864905.1 Curtobacterium sp. MCBA15_007 | reverse complement strand
CATCGTTACCTGCTCGAAAGACCGGGCGCCGCAGGTGGGTGAGGAACTGACCACCAGCCCTGTGGTTCGCAAGGTGTCGTTTACCGGGTCCACGCCCGTGGGCAAACTCCTGATGCGCCAGGCCAGTGGCACGGTCAAGAAAGTGAGCCTGGAATTGGGCGGCAATGCACCGTTTATCGTGTTTGACGATGCCGATCTCGATGCCGCGGTAACCGGATTAATGGCCTCCAAGTACCGAAATACCGGGCAAACGTGTGTATGCGCCAACCGCATTTATGTGCAATCTGGCGTGTATGACGAGTTTGTTGACAAGCTTAAGGCTGCGGTTAGCAAGTTGGTCGTGGGAGC
>NZ_MJGM01000065.1:0-330 GCF_001864905.1 Curtobacterium sp. MCBA15_007 | reverse complement strand
GTCCGCACTACACCCGGCCGGAGGTTTACGAAGGTCAGGCTGTGCCGGATGTTTTGTTAGGCGGTCACCATGATCAGATCCGGCGTTGGCGGCTGAAACAGTCTTTGAGGCGAACCCGGGAGCGACGCCCCGACCTGCTGGATAAGCGGGTGTTTACGGACGAAGAGCGTGAGCTGCTGGAAGAGATTTTGAACGAACCGGGTGCCTCTGAATCATCAGGGCATTAAAAGATTGGGTATCAGGAGTACATACGATGAGCGGCAAGAACAACATCATCAGTCAAATTGAATCAGAGCAGATGACCAAGGAAATCCCTGCCTTTGCGCCGGG
>NZ_MJGM01000064.1:0-286 GCF_001864905.1 Curtobacterium sp. MCBA15_007 | reverse complement strand
ATGTTAACCAGGGAGGGGGAATCATGGACGGCCGACTACCAGGGCCTGACTTTACGAACGGCGCTGCAGCCAATATTCAGTATTTCCCACAAACGGGTTGTCGGCTACGAAGCGCTGATTCGCGCCTTTGATACCGATAATGCTGCGGTATTACCCCTTCATTTGTTCGAGCTACCGAGCTCTGACGCCGAAAACCTGCTGCTTGATCGCCTTTGCCGATACCTGCACATCAGCAACTATTCCGGATTCCAGGACCAGCTGAACTGGCTGTTCCTGAACGTATCTC
>NZ_MJGM01000063.1:0-357 GCF_001864905.1 Curtobacterium sp. MCBA15_007 | reverse complement strand
ATACCGGAGTACTTGATGGACGCGACGATAGCCGCAGTCAGCCCCAGGATGCTGGTCCACATTGAAATGCGCTGGTCATAAAGCACGTACCAGGTAAACCATCCAAGGCGCCGGGGGCCAAGCTTGGTAGCCCGTGAATTCTGCCGCAGGGAGTTGCCATACCAGCGAAACATGAGCTGACGGGCAGAACGGATAAAGCTGGGATCAGGTGGATGCTCCACTGTGCGAATCGTGGCGTCCGGCACATAGAAGGTGTCGTACCCCAGGCGCATCATGCTGAACCAGCTGGACTTGTCATCGCCGGTCAGAAAGCGGAATTCGCCCAGCCGCCAGTGCTTCAGGGAGTCATACTCCACG
>NZ_MJGM01000062.1:0-321 GCF_001864905.1 Curtobacterium sp. MCBA15_007 | reverse complement strand
TTCTAACTCATCCAATAATTCCGGGCTGGCTGCACTATGCTGGCCTATATGTTGGTAACTGGTGATATAACCCGGGCTGGCGCTGTTATCGTCCCATAACGCTATGATGTCACCGTCGGGAAACTTTCGGAAAGACACCAGGATACCGCCGGCTAACTGGTGTAATAGTTCATACGCTATACGTTCCCCTGTTCCCTGTTCAGGTCCATTCGTGCAACCAGGGGAGAAAATGCGACCAATAGCCGATAGTGCCTGATAACCTTTTGAGAATTGCCCGCTATGCCATTCTGTAAAATGCCAGTACGCACCTATTAATAGATC
>NZ_MJGM01000061.1:0-348 GCF_001864905.1 Curtobacterium sp. MCBA15_007 | reverse complement strand
ATCGCCGCCATGGCTCTGCATCATCTTCATACAGGCCTTTTTCATGTTTTTCATGGCTTTGCGTTCTTCTTCAGACATGTTGGACATCATGCCTTCCATGCCTTCCATGCCCTTCATTCCCTTCATGCCATCCATTCCCTTCATATCTTTCGAGGACATCATTCCGCTGTCGCCGGAATCAGAGTTCATTATGCTGTCAACTTTACCTTCGGCGTGGGCGAAAACAGAGAAGAACGCGACACTGCCGGCGAAAATGGCGGCTGTAATCGAAAGCTTGATATTTGAATTGCGCATTTGATTTGCTCCAGTTAAAGACTCGTGACGAATAGCGGTGAACACGAGGCTTAC
>NZ_MJGM01000060.1:0-243 GCF_001864905.1 Curtobacterium sp. MCBA15_007 | reverse complement strand
TCTTGGAGGTACTGCTGATGATGCGTCTGGTTTCCCTGCACCTCTCGAACGACCGGATCCTGTGGGGGCATGTCCTCCTCGAGGACACCGAGCATCCGGAAGCGTCGATGGCGCGGATCATGATCGAACACATTGAGAAGGAGCCCGGTTACGAGCTCGTTGACCGGAACCGGCGTCGTCTCACCGACCTGACCGTCCCCGCGGCACGGGAAGCGAACCGCATCGTCCAAACCCTCCTGATCC
>NZ_MJGM01000059.1:0-357 GCF_001864905.1 Curtobacterium sp. MCBA15_007 | reverse complement strand
GCTTGTAGTTCCACTCGGTGTACACGTAATCCAGCGCGTTTGTGAAGGAGGGGGGAGGGCAATAGTTATACTTGGGGATAACGTAAACGTACGCATCAGCTGCATCGACGCTTTTTGACCACGCCTTGGTATGATCATGCTCGTATTTCTGTAAACGCGGATGGTTTGGTTCGTTGTAGACCGGTAGTTCAAAATCTGCCAAGTCGACAAGCTCCGACTCAAATCGTCCGTCGGCATTGGCGAATTCGTTAACCATTTAGCGATCGATGGGCCAACCCTTCCAGGGCGCGTGCTGCAGATGATTGTTTGAAGTTTCAGCGTCATAGCAATTTCCCTCAGTGTTGTGTTCCCTAGTGT
>NZ_MJGM01000058.1:0-399 GCF_001864905.1 Curtobacterium sp. MCBA15_007 | reverse complement strand
GCCCATGGCGGCCATACCGCGCTCGGTTCGCGGATACATGGGCGGCACTGGCGCCTCTATTCCCTTGCGGGTGGCCAACGTTCCGCGCACATACCCCGACCGATCCTGTGACTGGGCAAACACGGTATGGGCCGTGTCGGTTGGCTGTACGATCACGTCGTAGGTTTCCGCCACGCCAATGCGAAATTCATCCGTTTCTACGGGCTGCACTGGCTGGCCGTCAGCGGAAATAACCGTCATCGGGAGTCCCGGGATACGGACATCGAAGAAGGTCATCGCCGAGGCGTTGATGAATCTCAGGCGAATTTTCTCGCCGGGACGGAACAGCCCGGTCCAGTTGCCGGCGGACGGCGACCCGTTCATCAGGTAGGTATATTCAGAACCGGTTACATCCAGGAT
>NZ_MJGM01000057.1:0-330 GCF_001864905.1 Curtobacterium sp. MCBA15_007 | reverse complement strand
GTCCTGGGGCTGATGGCCTCTGAGCGCCTGAAGGATGTTGTCGGCTGCCCGCTGTTCGATGGCAAATCTCACGTCCCTGACGGCCGAGCCCGTGTGTGCGGTGAACAGGGTGTTCGGGTGGGCCAGCAGTGCCGGATCAATCCGCTGCGGGCGGTCCGGTCTGGCCCAGTCTTCCATTTCAAACACGTCCGCCGCGTAGCCACCCAGATGTCCGTACGTCAGCGATTGCAGAACGGCTGCCTCGTCCACGACGGAACCCCGGCAGGGATTGATTAGAAAACTACCGCGTTTCATCTGGCGCAGGCGGTCAGCGTTGAGCGTGTGCAGGGT
>NZ_MJGM01000056.1:275443-284452 GCF_001864905.1 Curtobacterium sp. MCBA15_007 | reverse complement strand
CGCCGAGGACGCGGCGTCCAGCCGACACGACGGCGTCTTCCTGTCCGTGGACGCGACCGAACGACGGACGGGAGGCGCGGTACCAGCTGGCACCGCGCCTCCCGTCCGGCCGTGGTCGCGACCAGGGCCGCATCAGCGAGCCGCGTGGTTCACAGACCCGAGTAGCTGTGCAGGCCCTTGAAGAAGACGTTCACGACCGAGAAGTTGAACATCACCGCGGCGAAGCCGATCAAGGCCAGCCAGGACGACCGCGCACCGCGCCAGCCGCGGGTCGCACGGGCGTGGATGTAGCCCGCGTAGACGACCCAGATGATGAAGGTCCAGACCTCTTTCGTGTCCCAGCCCCAGTACCGACCCCAGGCACGCTCGGCCCAGATCGCACCGGCGATCAGGGTGAAGGTCCAGAGGACGAAGCCGACGAGCAGGACGCGGTAGGTCAGGACCTCGAGACGGTCGGCGTCGGGGAGGGTCGCCATGAAGCGGAGCTTGCCGGAGGCGGTGCGGCCCTGGCGGTACGTCTGCACGAGCTGCGCCACCGCGAGCCCCGCCCCGAGCGCAAAGAACCCGGTGCCGGAGATCGCCACGAAGACGTGGATGACGAGCCAGTACGACTGCAGGGCCGGCTGCAGCGGGACGACGGGGACCCAGTAGTTCACCGTCGCGATGCCGAGCAGGATGATCGTCAGGCCCGTGATGAAGACGCCGAGGAACTTCAGGTTCTGCCAGAACTGCACGAGCAGGAAGATCAGCGTGATCAGCGCCGTGCCCGTCAGCGAGAACTCGAACATGTTGCCCCACGGGACACGGTCGGCCGCGATGCCGCGGAGGACGACCGAGGCGACGTGCAGGACGAGCGCGAGGATCGTCATCGCCATGCCGACACGTTCGAACTTCGTGCTGCGGCCGGACGAACCGCCCGCTGGCGGCGCGGCGACCTGCTCGAGCACGACGGTGCCGCCGCGGACGGTCGCGACGGTCTTCGCCGCGCGTGCGGAAGAAGCGCTGGCCGCATCGGCCGAGCTGTCGTCGGCGCCCGTGTTCTTCGCGGCGGCCGTGACCTCGCCGGAGCGTTTGGCCATGTCGAGGGCGAACGAGATGAACGCGACCACGTACACCGCCATCGCGGAGTACGTGAGCACGACCGAGTAGGTCGCGAGGTTCGTGGTCATGTCGTTCACTGGGGCATCCTAACTCCGAGGTCCGACGTGTGGCGCTGTGCGATGTCCGCGACGGCCCGTTCGAGGTTCGGGTCCTCGCCGCGTGCGAGGCCGGCGTACTCGAGGTCGTACTCGCCGCCCTGCGTGTCCTTGCGCGGGACGACCTTCACCCAGACGCGACGGCGCGGGACGAACAGCGAGGTGAGCAGACCGAGGGTGGAGAGCAGGGCGAACCCGCCCACCCACAGCTGCGACGGGTCGTGGTGCACGTCGAGGGAGACGTACCGCTTGACGCCGTCGAACGTGATCGATCCGGCACCGTCCGGGAGCTTCTTCGTCTGCCCCGGCTTCAGCGCGAGGCTCGCCGTCGATGCGTCGGTGCCGGCGATCTGCTTCAGCCCGCCGGTGTTGAGCGTGTACACGCTCTGCGGCACGCCGTCGTCGAGGCCGAGGTCACCGGTGTAGACCTGCAGCGTCAGGAGCGGGTTCTCGGTGTCCGGGTACGAGGACGTGTAGGCGCCGCTCGCGTTCTTCACCGCGGTGGGGTAGAAGAACCCGCGGATCCCGAGCTGGTCCGGCTTGGCGTCCGGGGCCTTGATCACGCCGAGCGAGGTGTAGTTCGCGTCCTGCGGCAGGAACGGCACGACGTCCTTGAACGCCACGTTGCCGTCGCCGTCGCGCACCGTGACCTGCATCGCGTAGCCGTTGCCGAGCAGGTAGACGTTGGTGCCACCCACGTGCAGCGGGTCGTTCACGCCGAGACGGCTGGTCTTCGGCTCGCCGCCCTTCTCGGTGCTCGTGACGGTGGCCGAGTAGTCGAGCGCCTGGCCGAGGGCGTCGAGGTTCCGCTCCTCGTACTTCGTCACGAACTTGTCGAGGGTCAGGTTGTAGCCCTTGAGGTCGGTCTGCTGGAACCAGCGCCCGGGGTTGAACGAGTCGTACGAGCCGAGCACGTTGGAGAACGTCTGGCCCTCCACCAGCAGACGCTGACCGGTGAAGCCGAAGCCACCGCCGACACCGACCGCCAGGAGCACCCCGACGAGGGCCGAGTGGAACACCAGGTTGCCGGTCTCGCGCAGGTAGCCGCGCTCCGCGCTCACCGAGTCGCCGAACCGTTCGACTCGGTACCCGGAGCGCTTCAGGATCGCCATCGCGCGCGTCACCGCTTGCTCGGCGGACGGGAGGCCCGTGGCCGGGTCGATCCCGGTGGTGCCGTCGATCATCGCGTCCGGTTGCACCGCCACGGTGCGGAATCCCGCCAGTCGCGTCAGACGCGCGGGCGTCTTCGGCGGACGGGTGCGCAGGGCCTGCCAGTGGTGCTTCGTGCGGGGCACGATGCAGCCGATGAGCGAGACGAAGAGCAGCAGGTAGATCGCCGAGAACCACACCGAGGTGTAGGTGTCGAAGACCTGGAGCTTGTCGAGGACCGGGAAGAGCTGCGGGTGGTCCGCCTTGTACTGCACGACGCCGTTCGGGTCGGCGGTGCGCTGCGGCACGAGCGAACCCGGGATCGCCGCGAGGGCCAGCAGCATGAGCAGGAACAGCGCCGTGCGCATGCTCGTCAGCTGCCGCCAGAAGAACCGGAGGTACCCGACGAAGCCGAGCTTCGGCTGGTTGACGCCGCCGTCGGTGGGGCCGGAGCCGTCGACGTGGTCGGACGGTCGCTGCGGGTCCGAAGCGGTGTCGGCTCCCTCGCCTGCACCCGTCGGGATGTGCTCGTTCGGGTCAGACCGCGGGGACAAAGCTCTGGATCACCGCCCCGACGCTCGACATGACGGCCGACCAGATTCCGGTGACCATGAGCAGACCGATGACGATCAGGATCGCTCCTCCGATGATGTTGACGGTGCGCATGTGACGCTTCACCGCCGAGATGGCTCCCGTGGCCCAGCCGGCGCCGAGCGCGACGAGGACGAACGGGATGCCGAGCCCGAGGCAGTACGCCACACCGAGCCACATGCCCTGCCAGGCACTGCCCGACTGCACGCTGAGCAGGTTGATGGCCGCGAGGGTCGGGCCGAGGCACGGCGTCCAGCCGAGGCCGAACACGATGCCGAGCAGCGGTGCGCCCAGCAGCCCCGTCGCGGGGGTCCAGCTGGGCTTGATGGTGCGCTGCAGGAACGTGAACCGTCCGACGAACACCAGGCCCATCGCGATGACGACGACCCCGAGGACCTGCGTGATGAGGTCACGCCAGCGGACGAGCCAGAAGCCGAGTGCCCCGAACACCGTCGTGTACGCCACGAACACCGCGGTGAACCCGACGATGAACAGCAGCACACCGAGCACCACACGACCCCGACGCTGCCCGCCCTCGGCGACACCGCCGACGTACCCGAGGTACCCCGGCACGAGCGGCAGCACGCACGGGGACAGGAACGACACGAGCCCGGCGAGCGCCGCCACGGGCAGCGCCACGGCCATCTGGCCGCTCAGGATCGCGTCGGCGAAGGGGTTGGAGGCCACGGGTCAGGAGGCCTTGCCGGCGTCGAGCTCGTCGCTGACCAGGGTCTTCAGGATGCCCGTGCCGTCGACCGCACCGAGGACGCGGGCAGCGACGCGCCCCTTGGTGTCGAGGACGATCGTCGCAGGCACCGCGTTCGGCGCGATCTGCCCGGACATCGCGAGCTGCATCGTGCCCGTGCGCTGGTCGAGGACGGTCGGGTACTGCACGTCGAAGGTGCGCTCGAAGGCGGCCGCGGTCGCTGCTTCGTCGCGGACGTTGACGCCGATGAACGCGACGTCGTCCGAGTCGGCGTACTCGTCGTGCACCTCGTTGAGGTACTTCGCCTCGGCACGGCAGGGCGGGCAGCTGGCGTACCAGAAGTTCAGGACGACGACCTTGCCCCGGAGGTCCTTCGACGAGACGGTGTCGCCGTTCGAGTCCTCGGCCCGGAAGGTCACCGGGTCGGTGCGGTCCTTCGCGGAGACCTCGGTCACCGCGCCGTCACCGGAGATGTAGTTCTGGGTCGTGCCGTTGCCGTACTGCTTCGCGAGGTCGCTGTTGTCCGTCGAGCACCCCGCCAGGGCGAGGGCGGCCACGACGACCGTCGCCGCGATCGTCGCGATGCGCTTCCTGCTGGTCGTGGTCTTCACACTGCTCCTTCGTCGACGGCGGTCGCGCGCAGTTCCTGCGCGGGGTCCGAGTACCCGACCTCGGTGAAGCGACCGCTCGACGTGGCGGGCACACGCTCGACGGTGGTGATGCTCGACAGGTCGCAGCGACGCTTGCGCGGGTCGTGCCACAGGGGCTCCCCCGCGAGCTTCCGGTGGACCATCCAGATCGGCAGCTGGTGGCTGACCAGGACGACGTCGCCCTCGTCGACGCTCTCCCACGCCGTGGTCATCGCCGCGAGCATGCGGTTCGCGATCGACTCGTACGCCTCGCCCCAGCTGGGGCGCAGGGGGTTCGCGATCCACGGCCACTCCGCCGGACGGCCGAGCGAGCGCTTCGTGAACCCGGGGGGCTGCCCCTCGTAGCGGTTGGTCGGCTCGATCAGCCGCTCGTCGAGCGTCACGTCGAGCCCGTAGGCCGCCGACCAGGGCGCGGCGGACTCCTGCGTGCGCTGCAGCGGGGACGCGACGACCCGACGGACGTCGATGCCGGCGTCCTTCCAGGCGGTCGCTGCGGCCTCGGCCATCTGCGCGCCGAGCTCACTCAGCCCGAAGCCCGGGAGCCGGCCGTAGAGGACGCGGCCCGGGTTGTGCACCTCTCCGTGCCGGACGAGGTGGAGACGGGTCGCGGGCATGGGTTCCAGTGTAGGTCGCCCGCGGTTCCCACCGCCCCCTCAGGAGATTCACCGGATGCGGAAGCACTCAGCCGCCGAGCTCTCCGGACAGCCGTCCGTGCAGCGCGATCGACCCCGTGTTGAGGTTCACCACCTCGACCGTCGAGCCGTGCTTGGCGAACCGCTGTTCGACACCGTCGAGCGCCGCGACCGTGGACGCGTCGAACACGTGGGCGTCGGCCATGTCGATGATGATGTGCTCCGGGTCCTCTGCGTAGGAGAACCGCGTGACGAGGTCGTTCGACGAGGCGAAGAACAGCGCCCCACGGACCCGGTACCGCACGGTGCGGTCGTCGACCGGCTCGCGCACCACGGTCACCACGTGCGCCACCCGTCGGGCGAAGACCAGGGCCGCCACGACCACACCGACGAGCACCCCGGTGGCGAGGTTCTCGGTCACGACGACCACCACGACGGTGATGAGCATGACCGCGGTCTCACCGAGCGGCATCCGCCGCAGGGTGCGCGGCCGGATGCTGTGCCAGTCGAAGGTCGCGACGCAGACCATGAGCATGACCGCCGTCAGGGCCGCCATCGGGATCTGGGCGACGAGGTCGTGGAGCACGATCGTCAGGACGAGCACCGAGACGCCGGCAGTGAAGGTCGAGATGCGCGTCCGGGCGCCCGCGGTCTTCACGTTGATCACCGTCTGGCCGATCATCGCGCACCCACCGGTCCCCCCGAAGAACGCCGACGCGATGTTCGCGACGCCCTGGCCCCACGACTCGCGCCACTTGCTCGACCCGGTCTCGGTGATGGAGTCGACGAGCTGCGCGGTGAGCAGCGTCTCGATCAGGCCGACGATCGCGACGCCGAACGCGTAGGGCGCGATGATCTGCAGGGTCTCGAAGCTGAACGGCGTCACGATGCCGTTGAAGCCGGGGAGTGCCGTCGGCAGTGCCCCCTCGTCGCCGACCGTCGGCACGGCCACGCTGAACACCATCGTGATGCCGGTGATGACGACCACCGCGATGAGCGGCGCGGGGATCGCCTTCGTCAGGAACGGGAACCCGACGATGATCGCGATGCCGAGTGCCGTCAGCGGCCAGACGATGAACGGGACGTCGTCGCCGAGCAGGTTCGGCAGCTGGGCGGTGAAGATGAGGATGGCCAGGGCGTTCACGAACGCGACGTTGACGCTGCGCGGGATGAAGCGCATCAGCCGCGCCACCCCGAGGAACCCGAGCAGGAGCTGGAACACACCGCCCAGGACGATCGCGGGCACCAGGTACTCGATCCCGTGCTGTCGGACGAGCGGCGCGATGACGAGCGCCACCGAACCGGCGGCGGCGGACACCATGGCGGGTCGACCGCCCACGATCGAGATCACGATCGCGATGATGACGCTCGAGAAGAGGCCGACCGCGGGATCGACGCCGGCGACGACGGAGAACGAGATCGCCTCGGGGATGAGGGCCAGCGCGGTGACGATGCCGGCCAGGACCTCCCGGGTGAGCATGCGGGGCGAGCGGAGGGCGGCGAGGACGCTCGGGGCCGTCGGCGCGTGTGTGATCACGGACATCGTTCGGAACTCTACCTTCACGTGAGGGTAGAGTCGCGCTCCGTGAGCACCAGCGACGTCCCCGACACGATGCACATCGGCGAACTCGCCGACCGCGCCGGCATGTCCCTGCGCACGATCCGGCACTACGACGAGGTCGGGCTGCTCGTGCCGAGCGGCCGCACCTCCGGCGGGTTCCGGGTGTACACCGCGCAGGACCTGGAACGACTGCTCGTGATCCGCCGGATGAAGCCGCTCGGGTTCACGCTCGACGAGATGGCCGAGCTGCTCCGTGTGGTCGACGCCCTCGCGGCGAAGGACCCCGAGGACGAACCCGCGCTGGCTGCACGTCTCGATGCGTACCTGGACGACGCCCGCACCCGCCACGCGAAGCTCGTCGAGCGCGCCGGCATGGCCGAGGAGTTCATCGGCACCCTCGGGTCACTCCGCGCTTCGCTCCCCTGACGTCGCGCCGTCTTCGGCGAGCACCCTGGCACGCATGCGCTGCCGCTCGAGTTCGAGCTTCAGCTCCCCTTCTTCGACATGGAGCTGCCAGTCGATCGCCCCGCGTTGCGCCCAGTCCCACGGGCTCTCGCCCGGCGCAGGACCGATGTACGGCCGCTCCACGGGAACCGTGTCCTCCTTCCGCACCAGCTCTCGCCAGGCACGGCGCAGACGAGTCGTCATCACTGTCTCCTCTTCTCGATGAACAGTTCCGCCAACACCCTTGCAGCGGGTTCTTCTCCGGCGGGGACTTTCTGCATGTCGTACATCGCCTGCGCCAGATTCCGGCCGATCTCGCGACGCCCGACCTCGGCCGCGGTGATCAGGTCGAACACCACGGTCAACCGCGCCCAGCAGCGGTCCCGTTGCTCCCGCCCGACGTCCCGCCGCCACCGGATGACCGCCCACAGCCCACCGACGAACGCCGCGAGCAGTGTGAACGCCGCAGTGCACAGCGCCACCACCACCACCGCGACCGCCGCAGGCGGCCAGGTCGCGAGCTCCCCCGTCCCCGTCCCCACCCGGTCCCCTCTCGTCCCGCGACCCGGCCACGTCGACAACGCTAGGGAGTCCTCGCACGCCGCCACGGGCCTCCCGGCCATCGGTGGAGAACGCCGGACGCGGGCGGCCCTGTTGAGGGAGGAGCGCTGCCGCCCACGCCCCCGGACGCAGGCGGTTAGACTCGACCACCGTGATCGAACGCACCCGCATCGCCGACCTGGCAGCCCTCCCCGACGGTCCCGTCTCCGTGGCCGGATGGGTCGAGACCGTCCGAGACCAGAAGAAGGTGCAGTTCGTCGTGCTGCGCGACGAGACCGGCGCCGTCCAGCTCGTGAACCCGGCGACGCGCGAGGCCGAGGACGGCGACGACGCCGCACAGTCCGCGCTCGCGACCACCAACGAGATCTCCGGCCTGGCGCACGGCACCTTCGTGCACGTCACCGGCACGCTGAAGCACGACGAGCGCGTGAAGCTCGGCGGGCTCGAGGTCAAGATCGGTGCGCTGCAGGTGGTGAGCGCCGCGATCCCGGAGACCCCGATCGCCGACGACTCGTCGCTCGACAAGCGTCTCGACTGGCGCTTCCTCGACCTGCGCAACCGCAAGCAGAACCTGATCTTCCGCATCCAGACGACGCTCGAGCACGCGTTCCGCACGTACTGGGTCGACCGCGACTACATCGAGATCCACACCCCGAAGCTGATGGCGTCGGCGTCCGAGTCGCGCGCCGAACTGTTCCAGCTCGAGTACTTCGAGACCACCGCCTACCTGGCCCAGTCGCCGCAGAACTTCAAGCAGATGGCGCAGCCGGCCGGCTTCGGTGCCGTGTTCGAGATCGCCGACGCCTTCCGCGCCGACCCCTCGTTCACGAGCCGTCACGCCACCGAGTTCACCAGCGTCGACGCCGAGTTCTCGTGGATCGAGTCCCACGAGGACGTCATGGCGATGCACGAAGCGGTCCTGGTCGCCGGCATCACCGCCGTCAAGGAGAAGTACGGCAAGGACATCGAAGAGGTCTTCGGCTTCGAGCTGCAGGTCCCCGCGACGCCGTTCCCCCGCGTGACCCTGGCCGACGCGCGCAAGATCGTCGCCGACAGCGGCTACGACGTCGTCCGCGCCGACGGCGACCTGGACCCCGAGGGCGAGCGCCGCGTCGCCGCCTGGGCGAAGGAGCACCACGGCTCCGAGTTCGTCTTCGTCACGGAGTACGACGCCTCGATCCGGCCGTACTACCACATGCGGAAGCCCGGCGACCCGTCGGTCACCAACAGCTACGACCTCATCTTCAACGGCGCCGAGATCTCCACAGGTGCCCAGCGCGAGCACCGTGTCGACGTGCTCGAGGCGCAGGCCGTCGAGAAGGGTCTCGACCCGGAGGAGCTCGGCTGGTACCTCGACTTCTTCCGCTACGGCGTCCCGCCGCACGGCGGCTTCGGCATGGGCCTCGCGCGCGTGCTGATGCTCATGCTCGGTGAGCCGTCGATCCGCGAGGTCACGTACCTGTTCCGTGGCCCGACGCGCCTGACCCCGTAGTCACCAGCGAGTGAGCAGAAGAGGTCG
>NZ_MJGM01000056.1:261057-274828 GCF_001864905.1 Curtobacterium sp. MCBA15_007 | reverse complement strand
CGACCTCTTCTGCTCACTGGACGCACGCAACGCACGCAGCGCCGGGGCGGGACGGGAGGCCCGGCTCAGCTCTGCCAGTCGATGGCGGCCCGCGCGGTGACCAGGTCGCGGATCTCGGCTGCCGCGGCCTGGTGCGCCGGATGCACCTGGTACTCGTCGAGTCCGGCGAGGTCGTCGAAGGTGGCGACGACCGCGACGTCGCTGTTCTTCTCCGGGTAGGCGACGTTCTCGACGACCTCGAGCGAACGGATCGACCCGATGGTGCCGTTGAGGCCGGTCAGGAGCTCACGGATCCGGGCGATGGACGCGGCGCGGTCGAGGTCCTCGCGCAGGGTCCAGGCGACGACGTGGGAGATCATGCGGGGGAACCGGCCTTCTCGAGGGCACGTGCGAGCCGGTCGGCGTCGACGTGCCAGTTGCTGTGGACGCGCCCGTCGATGAGCACCACGGGGATGTCCTCCGCGTACTCCTGGCGGAGGGCGTCGTCGTCGAGGATCGAGCGTTCCTGCAGGGTGACCCCCGGGTGGTCGGCGACGACGCGTTCGACCACGGGCCGGGCGTCGTCGCACAGGTGGCATCCGGGCTTCGTCAGGAACGTCACTGCGGGCATGGTCCCAGCGTAGCCCGGGAACGCAAAAGCCCCGGCGAACCGGGGCTTCTCGTGCAGGTCCTTCGACCTGCGCAGACCTGTTGAGGATCTACTTCTTGTTGCGTCGCTGGTGACGCGTCTTGCGAAGGAGCTTGCGGTGCTTCTTCTTCGCCATGCGCTTACGACGCTTCTTGATGACAGAACCCATGTGGACCTCGCTCGGACTGATGCTGATGTACGGACACCGGGCCGAAGAGACCGCGGAAAATCAACCTGCCCGAGTCTACCGGCTGCCCGCTGTGATGTCGAACGCGCGCTCAGCCGACGTCCGCCACACCACCGCGCAGCACGTCGGCGACGGCTGACTCGGGGACGCGGAAGGAGCGGCCGAAGCGGATCGCGGGGAGCTCCCCGGCGTGCACCATCCGGTAGACGGTCATCTTCGAGACGCGCATCATCTCGGCGACCTCAGCGACGGTGAGGAAGCGCACATCGTCGAAACTGCCGGTCATGGTCCGCCTTCGGGGCTCGCACGCGCTGCGCACGCCAGTGGTGTGACCTGTGTGGTCAGTGGCAACTGTAGAGGCGCGTGCGACCCGGTGTCCAGGATCAGTCCGAGCAGCGCGCACCAACCCTCGCCAGGTGCTCGCCGGCGGGTGTGACGGGACTCAGTCCTCGTCGCCCCGACGGGTGAAGCGCTTGCGGCTGCGGTCGACGACGCGCTCCCAGCCCTGCTGCGCGCCGGAGATCGCGGCGGTCGCCCGGTACGACGCCTCCGCCATGACGCGACCGAGTTCGGTGCCGACCTCCACCGTCGCCTTGCCGGCCGCACCGTTCCGGCGGATCGACACGGGCTGGCCGTCCGGCGTCCACGCCGTGGTGGCCGGGGTGCCGTCGGCGTCGACCGCCCCCGTGAACGGCAGGACCCACTCCTCCAGGCGCACGAGCGGCTCCGGGTCGAGTCGGTAGTAGCGGTGCTGCCCTTCTTCACGGCTGGTGACGAGACCGATGTCACGCAGGACACGCAGGTGCTTCGACACCGTTGGCTGGCTGACCCCGAGGCGTTCGACGAGCTGGCCGACGCTGAGCTCCCCGCCGGTGACGTCCGAACCGTAGGCGGACAGCAGGGTGCCGAGCAGCTCGCGCCGGGTCGGGTCCGCCACGACGGAGAAGATGTCGGCCATGGTGGCAAGGCTAGCCGGGGCGCCACGGATGTACCATGACGAACCGTCCCGGCCCATGTCCTCGGAGGCATACGCATGCTCGACCGAACCGAGCCGATCCCGCACCACGTGGGTGTCGGCCGACGACGGGCGAGCCGGATCGCGACGGTGCTCCGCTCGTCACCGTCCCGGCTGGCGATCGTCGTGTTCATCGCGCTGATCTTCCTGTTCACGGTGCTCTTCATGACGCCGTGGGCCACGGCGGACCGCAGCAGCACCCACTTTGCGGACGCCCTCTTCACCGCCGCGTCGGTGGTCTGCGTGACGGGGTTGTCCACGGTCGACATGGCGACGCACTGGTCGGTGTTCGGCAAGGTCCTGGTGGTCATCGGCACCCAGATCGGCGCCGTCGGCGTGCTGACCTTCGCGTCGATCCTCGGCTTGTTCGTCACCCGCAAGCTCGGCCTGCGCGCCAAGCTGATGGCAGCCGGCGACTCGAACCCGCTCCGCACCCACCACGGCGCCGTGCCCGAGGGCCAGGCCGTCCGGCTCGGCGAGGTCGGCACCCTGCTCGCGACCGTGGCGGTGAGCACGCTGTCGATCGAGATCGTCCTCGGGCTGCTGCTCCTGCCGTCGGTGCTCATCGCCGGCATCCCGTTCTGGACCGCGGTCGGCGACTCCTTCTACTACGCGGCCATGGCCTTCACGAACACCGGGTTCTCGCCCAACGCCGACGGCCTGGACCCGTTCGCCCACGACTACTGGTTCCTGTCGCTCCTGATGGTGGGGGTCGTGGCGGGGTCCATCGGGTTCCCGGTGATCCGTGCCCTGACGAAGCAGTTGCGCACCCCGCGCCGCTGGCCGATCCACGTCAAGCTCACCCTGGCGACGAGCGCGGTCCTGCTCCTCGGCGGCGCGGCCGTCTACATCGCGCTCGAGGCGTCGAACCCGACGACCTTCGGCGAGGAAGGCGCCGGGCGCACCGCGTTCCAGGCACTCTTCCTGTCGACCATGACCCGGTCGGGTGGCTTCTCGCTCGTCGACTTCGACCAGCTCAACGGCTCGAGCCTGCTCGTCACCGACATGCTCATGTTCATCGGCGGCGGGTCCGCCTCGACCGCCGGTGGCATCAAGGTCACGACCCTCGCGGTGCTGTTCCTGGCCGCCGTCGCCGAGGCCCGCGGTCGTCAGAGCATGGAGGCCTTCGGCCGCCGGATCCCGAGCGACGTCCTGCGGGTCGCGGTGGCCATCGTGCTCTGGGGCGCGACGATCGTGGCGGTCGCGACGGTGGTGCTCCTGCAGATCACCGACGACTCGCTCGACCGCGTGCTCTTCGAGGTGATCTCGGCGTTCTCGACCAGTGGCCTGTCCTCCGGTGTGTCCGCGGACCTGCCCGAACCGGGCAAGTACGTCCTCGCCGCCACCATGTTCCTCGGCCGGGTCGGTACAGTGACCATCGCCGCTGCCCTGGCCGCCAGCCAGAGCCGGCAACTGTTCCGCCGTCCCGAGGAGAGGCCGATCGTTGGCTGACCGCACCCGTTCGTCGCACCAGCACGGTGCCATCAGTCACGACGCTCCCGTCCTGGTCATCGGGCTCGGTCGCTTCGGTGCCGCCACCGCCGGCCAGCTCGAACGCCAGGACCGCGAGGTGCTGGTCGTCGACACCGACGCCGGGCTGGTGCAGAAGTGGTCCGACCGGGTCACCCACGCGGTGCAGGCGGACGCCACCGACATCGACGCGCTCCGCCAGATCGGCGCACAGGACTTCGCCATCGCCGTCGTCGGCACCGGCAGTGACCTGGAGTCGAGCGTCCTGATCACGGCGAACCTGGTCGACCTCGGCGTCCCGCAGATCTGGGCGAAGGCCATCAGCCGGTCGCACGGCACGATCCTGTCCCGCATCGGCGCGAACCACGTCGTCTACCCGGAGCGTGAGGCCGGCGAGCGCACGGCGCACCTGGTCTCCGGCCGGATGCTCGACTTCATCGAGTTCGACGACGACTTCGCCGTGGTCAAGATGTTCCCGCCGCGCGCGGTCCGCGGCAAGGACCTCGCCACCACGGTCATCCGGACCCGCTTCGGCCTGACGGTGCTCGGCATCAAGCCGCCCGGCAGCCCGTTCGTGCCGGCGACGCCGGACAGTGTCATCGGCGAGGACGACGTCATCATCGTCTCGGGTTCGGAGAGCGACCTGGAGCGCTTCGCCGCGTACGAATAGCGCGGCCCGCTCAGCGGTGCCGCGCCAGCGGCACGCGGGCCGCGCCGACCGAGCCTGCGAGGGAGGGGCAGCGTCCGCACCGCACCCCGGCGCTGCGCTACGACACGGCGATCTCCTCGGCACGTGCGATCGCGGCGCGCGACGCGCGCAGCAGCGTGTCCGCCAGGTCGGCGTCCTGCAGCACCGCGACGGCACGCTCCGTCGTGCCCTTCGGGCTGGTGACCGCACGGCGCAGGTCGGCGGGCTCGCGGCCGGAGCGCCCGAGCAACTCGACGGCACCCCGGACCGTGCCCTGCACCATCGTCGCCGCCTGTTCGTGGCTGAACCCGAGCTCCTCGGCGGCACGCTGCCACTGTTCGACCAGCAGGAAGACGTAGGCGGGTCCGGAGCCGGACACCGCGGACAGCGCGTCGAGCTGCGACTCGGGCACCTCGATGACCTCGCCCGAGGCGGTGAACACCGACGACGCCAGCGCGACGGCCTCGGCATCGGCCGAGGTACCCGCACTGATGCCGGTGACGCCGTGGCCGACGCCGATCGGGGTGTTCGGCAGGGCACGGACGACCCGGACACCGGCGGGCACCCGTGCCTCCATGCTCGCGGTGGTGGTGCCGACGGCGACGCTGACCAGGACGGCGCCGGGCGCCAGGGCGCCGGCGACCTCGTCGAGCAGGTCCGCGATCATGTACGGCTTCACGCCGACCACGACGAGGGCGGCTCCACGGACCGCCGCCCGGTTGGCGTCCGGGTCGGTGTCGCTCGCCGTGGCGTCGAGGCCGCGCTCACGGTGGGCCGCTGCGGATGCCTCGGACTTGGTGGTCAGGGTCACGGTGGCCGGGTCGAGTCCCGCGGCGAGCAGGCCGTCGAGGACCGCGCCGGACATGGAACCGACCCCGAGCAGGGCGGTGCGGGGCAGGTCGATCGTCATGCTCCCGACCCTACCGACGCCACCCGCCTAGGATCGTGTCGCAGACCACGAGAAGGGGACAGCTGTGAGCGCTTCCGGAGGCACGAAGGCGATCTTCGCCGCACTCGGTGCCAACATCGGCATCGCGATCGTGAAGTTCATCGCGGCGGCGATCAGCGGCTCCGCGTCGATGCTGGCCGAGGGTGTGCACTCCCTGGCCGACTCGGCGAACCAGCTCCTGCTGCTGCTCGGTGGCCGCAAGGCCCGACGCGCCGCGGATCAAGAGCACCCCTTCGGCTACGGCCGTGAACGCTACGTGTACGCGTTCGTCGTCTCGATCATCCTGTTCTCGGTCGGCGGTGTGTTCTCGCTCTACGAGGGCATCGAGAAGCTCGCCCACCCGCACCCGCTCGAGAACTGGTGGCTGCCCCTCGTCGTGCTCGTCATCGGCATCGGGCTCGAGGGCTTCTCGCTCCGCACCGCCCTGAAGGAAGCCCGGCCGCAGAAGGGCTCGCAGAGCTGGGTGCAGTTCGTCCGCCGCGCGAAGGCCCCGGAGCTGCCCGTCGTGATGCTCGAGGACACCGCTGCCCTGTTCGGCCTGGTGTTCGCCCTGTTCGGCGTCGGCCTGACCGCGATCACCGGCAACGGGGTGTTCGACGCGATCGGCACCATGCTCATCGCGGCGCTGCTCATCGCCGTCGCAGTGGTGCTCGGCATCGAGACGAAGAGCCTGCTCGTCGGCGAGGGCGCCACCGCCGCCGACGTCGAGCGCATCAAGCAGGCGGTGCTCGACGGCCCCGAGGTCGACGCGATCATCCACCTGAAGACCCTGTACCTCGGGCCGGACGAGCTCATGGTCGGCGTGAAGGTCGCCGTCGACGGGGACCGCCGGCTCGGTGACGTCGCCGCGGGGATCGACACCGTCGAGCAGCGGGTCCGGAGCGCCGTGCCGATCGCCCGGGTGATCTACGTCGAGCCGGACGTCCTGCGCACCGGTCCGCAGCCGCCGACCGAGGCGATCGTCATCCTCGCCGCGGACTGAAGAAGGCGTCGAGCAGCTCGGCGCACGCCGCTTCGAGCACCCCGCCGATGACCTCGGAGCGGTGCGGCAGCCGGCGGTCCCTGGCGATGTCGTAGACGCTGCCGCTGGCACCGGCCTTCGGGTCCCACGCGCCGAACACGACCCGGGGCACCCGCGCGGCCATGACCGCGCCGGCGCACATCGGGCACGGTTCGAGCGTCACCACGAGCGTGTGCTGCTCGAGGTGCCAGTCCCCCGTCACCGCCGCGGCGGCACGCAGTGCGAGGACCTCGGCATGGGCGGTCGGGTCCTGCCGCGCCTCGCGCTCGTTCCGGCCGGTGGCGACCACGGCCCCGTCGCGGTCGAGCACCACGGCGCCGACCGGCACGTCGTCGGTCTCCAGGCACCGTCGAGCCTCGTCGAGCGCGCGCTCCATCGCCGGGACGAACGGGCGGGCTGCGGGCTCCTCCACGGGACCTCCTGACGGTCGACGGCACGCTAGGCTCGACCCTATGCGAGTCCACGTCGCCGACCACCCGCTCATCACCCACAAGCTCTCGGTGCTCCGCGACCGTACGACGCCCTCTCCCACGTTCCGCGCCCTGACCGAGGAGCTCGTCACGCTCCTCGCGTACGAGGCCACGCGGGGCGTCCGGGTCACGGCGACGCCGATCGACACACCGGTCGCGCACACCATGGGCGTCGCGATCGCCAAGCCGCGCCCGCTCGTCGTCCCGATCCTCCGTGCCGGGCTCGGCATGCTCGAGGGCATGGTCAAGCTCGTCCCGACGGCCGAGGTCGGCTTCCTCGGCATGGCCCGCAACGAGGAGACCCTCGAGCCGCAGACCTACGCCGAGCGCCTGCCCGACGACCTGACCGGGCGCCAGTGCTTCGTGCTCGACCCGATGCTCGCCACCGGTGGCACCCTGGCTGCTGCGATCGACTTCCTCTTCGCCCGCGGTGCGCAGGAGGTCACGTGCGTGTGCATCCTCGGCGCGCCAGAGGGCCTCGCGATGGTCGAGCAGGCCGTCGGCGACCGCAACGTCTCGATCGTCCTCGGCGCGCTGGACGAGAAGCTCGACGAGAACGGCTACATCGTCCCGGGTCTCGGCGACGCCGGCGACCGGCTCTACGGCCTGGCCGAGTAGCGACCACCCCACGGACAGGAGGCGCGGTGCCGGTCGGCACCGCGCCTCCTGTCGTCCGTGCGGTCGCCCTCACCGCACCGTCCGTGCGGACGGTTGACACCGCGTTGGTATACCGCAGATACTCGTCACATGACTGCAACCGTGTCCACCCGCGTCCTCTCCGAGGCGTGCTCCTCCGCAGGGGCAGTGGGGACCGTCGGCACGATGATGCCGACCATGTCGGTCATGCGTTGTCGAATGTGTGCCTGATCGGCACCCGTTCCAGCCGGATCCCCCGCGACACCACCCCCGTCGCGCGAGCGTGATCCCCGGGTGACGGACACCGTCGGCGACGCGCACCACGTCACGAGGTCTGTCTCCCGTTCCCCCGGGTCGGCCCCGGTCCGCAGCAGGACCGCAGGGCACATCGGCGTACCGCCGTACCCGGGATGACGCATTCGACACCGGCCGCCGCCCACCCGCGCACCGGCCACACCGCCCGGAGAACCACCATGTCGCTCACCATCGCCCAGCCCCGCACCGCGCTCCGCTCAGTACCGACCCCGACCGACCTCGGCACCGTGACGCCGATCCGCCCGCGACCCGTCTCCCCGGCGGCGAGCGGACCGGCCACCGCGCCGACGAGCCCGGTGGTCGCGCCGCAGCGGAACCGCGCCCTGCCGGAGGGCACCGAGGCTCGCGGCTTCGCCCTGTACGTCGGCATCGACGAAGCCAAGGCCGCGGCCGCCGGCACGACCCTGGCCGCGGTCGTCGAGCAGCTCAAGGCACTCACCGCCCAGCTCGTCCCGTCGTCCGAGACCTACGCGGCCGTCGCCGTCGCCGCCGAGCACTCCGGTGGCCGCGACGTCGACGTCGTCCGCCTCGCGCTGCAGGACCGCTCCGCGGTGGCCGCCCGCAAGCAGGCCGAGAAGCCCGAACCCGAGGAGACGGGCGTCGTCATCGACATCTCCCGGAAGCGCGTGACCCTCGACGGTGAAGCCGCGCCCCTGACCTACAAGGAGTTCGAGCTCCTGCAGTTCCTGGTCCTCCGCGAGGGCCAGACCGTCGACCGCTCCGCGATCATCGAGGGCCTGTGGTCCGACGGCGAGGACGAGACCCCGAACGAGCGCACCATCGACGTGCACGTCCGTCGCCTCCGCTCCAAGCTCGGCGCCTTCGAGGAGATCGTCCGGACCGTGCGCGGCGTCGGCTACCGCTTCGACCGGCACGCGGACGTCGCCGTGCGGTACGCGTCGACCCCGTCACCCGACCTCTTCTGAAACGCTCCGACTGCTCTTGGTGAACTCGCAGCGAACCGGGCCCGGAGAGGCTGGCGCCCCGTTACCGCTTCGTTATACAGTCGGTGGTGCAGACGGTGTTTGCTGTGGCACCGCCTGCGGAATGTGATTGCAGGAAACTCTTGGTGCAAGGGAGAGGGCCGGTCGCCGACAGGTGGCCGGCCCTCGTGCATGTCGCCCGGCTCCTGTCGGAGCCCGTCGGTAGTGTGGTCAGTCCGACGACCGGAGGGAACGCGAACGTGAGCGAGACACGCCGCAGTGAGAAGGCGACCGCCGTGGCCGCCTGGGAAGCGCTGTTCCGCGCCCAGGTCGCCGTGATGCGGAGTCTCAACGCGGACTTCCCCGGCGACGAGATCTCGTTCAACGAGTACGACGTGTGCTTCAACCTGTCGACCCAGCCCGGTCGACGCTGCCGGATGCGCGACCTCACCGGGCACCTGCTGCTCACCCAGCCGAGCGTCAGCCGCCTGGTCGACCGACTGCTCGCCCGCGGCATCGTCGAGAAGCAGCCGGACCCCACCGATGCCCGCGGCGTGATCGTGGCGCTGACCCCGCACGGCTTCGACGTCTACCGGCAGGTCGCCGTGCAGCACGCGGCGAGCATCGCCCAGCAGGTGGGCGCCGGCCTGTCCGACCCCGAGCTCCGCACCCTCACCGAACTCTGCACCAAGCTCCGGCTGGCAGTCGGCACGGCACCGGGCCGGCGCTCGACGCCCCGAGCGGTCACCACGCTGGATTCGGCGACGGTGTGACCGGCGCGATCGTCTGGCTCCGTGACGACCTGCGGCTGTCCGACAACCCGGCGCTCCGTGCGGCGATCGACCACGGCGGCGACGTCACCGTGGTGGTCGTCCTCGACGAGCAGTCCCCCGGACTCCGTCCGATCGGTGCGGCGAGCCGCTGGTGGCTGCACCACTCCCTGACCGCGCTCGACGCCGACCTGTGCGAGCGGGGTTCCCGGCTGGTCCTGCGACGCGGTGCCGCGGCGCAGACCATCGACCAGCTCGTCGCCGAGACGGGCGCGGACGCCGTGTACTGGAACCGCCGGTACGGCGCCGTCGAGCGCGACATCGACGCCGGGATCAAGGGCGCACTGCACGATCGCGGCATCGAGGCGCACAGCTTCGCCGCGAACCTGCTCTGGGAACCGTGGACGGTGCTCACCGGCCAGGGCGAGCCGTACAAGGTGTTCACGCCGTTCTGGAACGCCGTCCAGGCACTGCCCGAGCCACGGCACCCCCTGCCGGACCCGGACGACCTGCCCGCTGCGGCCGACGTCACCGGTGACCCACTGTCCGACTGGGCGCTGCTGCCGACGGAGCCCGACTGGGCCGGTGGGCTCCGCGACGCCTGGACCCCGGGCGAGCACGGCGCCCGGCAGCAGCTCGAGCACTTCGTCGAGCACGCGCTCGAGGACTACGACCAGCGGGACGAGCCCGCGATGGAGGCCACGAGCAGCCTCTCCCCGTTCCTGCGGTGGGGCGAGATCAGCCCGTACCAGGTGTGGCACCGCCTGCACGAGCGGCTCGAGCCCGCGCAGCGCCAGAACGCCTCGGCGTTCCTCCGGCAGCTAGCATGGCGTGAGTTCAACTGGAACGAGTACTTCCACTGCGACGACATCGCCACCGTCAACGTCCGTCGGAACTTCGACGCGTTCCCCTGGCGTGACCCCGAGGAAGCCGAGCTCGAGCGCTGGCGACAGGGCCTGACCGGCTTCGACCTGGTCGACGCCGGCATGCGCGAGCTCTGGCACAGCGGTGCGATGCACAACCGGGTGCGGCTGGCCGCCGGGAGCTTCCTGGTGAAGAACCTGCTCGTCGACTGGCGCGTCGGGGAGCAGTGGTTCTGGGACACGCTGGTCGACGCCGACCCCGCGAACAACGCGGCGAACTGGCAGTGGGTCGCGGGTTCCGGCTTCGACGCCGCACCGTACTTCCGTGTCTTCAACCCCGATCGGCAGCTCGAGCGGTTCGACCCGCACCGCGAGTACGTCCACCGCTGGGTTCCCGCCGACGAGCTGCGCCCCGAGCCGATGGTCGACCTGAAGGCGTCACGCCAGCGGGCGTTGGACGCCTACGAGCGGATGCGCCGCTCGTGAAGGATGCGCCGCTCGCGAACGATGCGCACCCCGCGGTGGCTGCGGTCGTCGACCAGGTCGACGAGCTGTTCCGCGCTCGTGTCGACCAGGGCATCGCGCCGAGCAGTGTGTGGGGTGTGTTCGACCGTTCCGGGCTCGTCGCCTCCGGCGGGCACGGCGACCGCGGTGACGGTCAGCGGCCGGACGCGGACACCGTGTACCGCATCGCCTCGTGCACCAAGAGCGTCACGGCCGCGACCCTGCTGACGCTCGTCGCCCGGGGCTTGCTCGACCTCGACGCCCCGATCACCGACTTCGTGCCGGCCTTCGACGCCGTCGCCCTGCCGGCCCCGGACTCTCCCGTCCCCACGGTGCGGATGCTGCTGACGATGTCGGCCGGGTTCCCCACTGACGATCCCTGGGCCGACCGCCAGGAGTCCATCTCGGACGCCGAGCTCGACCAGGTCCTGCGTGCTGGCCTGCTGTTCGACTCCCTGCCCGGCACCCGCTTCGCGTACTCGAACCTGGGGTACGCACTGCTCGGCCGGGTCGTCGCCGTCGTGACGGGGCAGCCCTTCACCCAGGCCGCCAGCGAGATCGTGTTGCGTCCCCTCGGACTGGCCGACACGGTGTTCCGCGCCGACGAGTCCAGCGGGTTCGTGGTCACCGGTGTCCGCGGGCACGAGGGCGACTGGGAACCCCTGCCGATGACCGGGCCCGGCGCGTTCTCGTCGATCGGTGGACTGTTCTCGACCGTGCGCGACCTGGCTCGCTGGGCGACCCACCTCGGCTCTGGCTTCTCCGGCGCGCCCGAACCCGGTCCGGTCTCCCCCGCCGACCGCCGGCTCATGCAGCAGGCGATGCGGGTCGTCCCCCCGTCGGTCGTCCCGGGTTCGCCCCGCGCAACCGCGTACGGCTTCGGGCTGTTCGTCGAGCAGGACGACCGCTTCGGCGAACTCGTGTCCCACTCCGGCGGCTACCCGGGCTTCTCCGCCCACATGCGGTGGTCCGTGCGCGACGGCCTCGGGGTCGTCGCGTTCGAGAACGCCACCCAGGCCAAGGTCTCCGCTGCCGCGCAGCAGGCGCACGACCTCGTGCTCGGGGCGGCGCTGACGACGGACGCACCCGCGGCGACCGGACCGAGCACCGGGGCGGCGGTGACCAGCCGCGCGACGCGAGCCGCGCAGGCCGCGGTGATGCGCCTCCTGGCCGACTGGCGCGACGACCTGGCGGACGCGATCTGCACGCCCAACGTGGCGATGGACGTGCCCTACGACCGTCGACGGCGCGCGGTCGCCCAGGCCGTGTCCGAGGTCGACGCCGACCTCGCTGCGGCACCGGTGGCCGAGTCCTCTTCCGCACCGTCGCACCTGCGCTGGTGGATGCCCGGCGCGTGCGGGCGGCTGCGCGTCGAGATCCGGCTCGCACCCGTGGGTGCCGGACTCGTCCAGACCCTGAACGTGGTCGCCGAGCCGTCGGAGCGCTGACCCGCAGGCAGCACCGCCGGTCGGATCGCGCAGATCACGCAGATCACGCAGATCACCCAGGTCGCTCAGGTCGCTCAGACCGGCGGCCGACCGCCCACGAAACCGAGTGCCCGAGCGGCGACCCGGGTGCCCTCGCGTGCCGCCGCACCGACCCGCACCGGGTCGGTCGCCCAGGCGCGGACGAACCCGGCGACGAAGGCGTCCCCGGCGCCGATGGTGTCGACGACGGTCGCGGGCGTCGCAGGGACCCGTTGGACGCTCCGCCCCCGGCGCCCGATCAGTGCGCCGTCCGCCCCCGCCGTGACGACGACCAGCGGGACGTGCTCGGTCAGCCGGCGCACCGCGGCGTCGAGGTCGTCCCCTCCGCCGAGGGCGAGCGCCTCCTGCTGGTCGGGGAAGAGCACGTCGACGCCGCGCAGCGCCTGGAGGAACCGGTCCGCGCCGACGGTCTCGATCACCGCGACCGACGAGGGGTCCACCGCGACGCGCGCCGGCCCTGTCCGGGCACACGCGACGAGTGCGGCGAGCCGGTCGACCCCGCCGCCGAGCATGGCGGCACCCGTCAGGTGCACGATGTCAGCACGTGCGACCAACGAGGGCGGGACGTCGGCCGCGCTGATCTTCCCGCTCGCAGCCGGATCGGACATCGCGGTGCGGCCGTGGTCGTTGCGGACGGAGACGACGACGCCGGTGGACGTCCTCGCGTCGTAGCGCAGGTGGGCTCGGACCCCGGCGTCCTCGAGCGCACGCTCGTGCCGGTAGACGTCGTCGACCCCGACCCGGGCGACGACGTCGACCTCGGCCCCGAGCCAGCCGAGCCAGGTGGCCGTGTTGCCGCCGGCCCCGGTCGGACGGTGGCGGATCTGCGCTGCCGGGTCGTGCACCCCGATCCGGTGCGCGGTGGTGTGCACGAGGACGCCGTCCAGGACGTCGCCGACGACCAGGAAGCGTTTTCCGGCGCCACGGCGACGGCCCGCGACCACCCGTCCAGCGGGGGTCCCCTCGGGCCGTGACGGCGGCAGAGCGCGCTCGAACGGCATGGACATCCGCAACAGTGTACTTGGAAACGAGTATTTCTCCGTTTCTATCGGTGGAAACGGAGGGTGCACCAAGGATATGCCTCCCGTCAGGTCCGCTCCCGAAACTGATATACCGATGCTAGTATGTAAACGGTCGCGCGACCACCGCCACGACGACGGAGATGCCATGCCCAGGAAGCCCGACCCGACCCGCAAACCCGCGATCCTCGAGAAGGTGGTCGACCACTTCGTCGAGACCAAGATCGAGGACGTCACGGTCCGGGGCCTCGGCCGTGTGCTCGGGACGAGCGCCTACCCCGTCGTGTACCACTTCGGCTCGCGGGACGCCCTGATCGACTCCGTCGTCGAGCACCTCGCGGCCAACCGCCCGGCGACGGCGCTCGATCCGGCATCCGATGTGGATGCCCTCGCCGATCACCTGGTCGCGACCTTCGGCGGACTCGACGACCCGCACCGCGCGTTGGCCGCACGACTCACCTTCGAACTCGGATCGGTCGAGTCCCTCGACGGGCGCGACCGACAGCGCCGTGCGCACCGCTGCCACGTCGCGGCCATCCGGGCGTGGTGCCGCGAACACGGTGCCGACCCCGTCCTCGCCGAACGAGCTGCCCAACGCACGGTGATGGCCGCACGCGGAGCCCAGTGGAGCGCGCTGGTCGACCGTGCACAGACCGACGTCGACGCCGCGCTGCGTCGCATTGCCCACGACCTCGCCGCCGGTGCGCCCGGCCGCGACGCCGTGCGCTGAGCCCGCGTGGCGGCGTCCCCACGACCAACCGATCGCGTCCCCGGCAGTCGCGCCCGGCCCGGAGCGCCCCGGGACCACGAACGGGAGGCACGGTGC
>NZ_MJGM01000056.1:249765-260464 GCF_001864905.1 Curtobacterium sp. MCBA15_007 | reverse complement strand
GCACCGTGCCTCCCGTTCGTCAGGTCGTCACCGTGGCGACCCGCCGACGCGGATCAGAGCGTGACGAACCGCTGCGACTTCGCGTTCTCGAAACGAGCGGCGACGTTCTCCCAGTCGACGATGTTCCAGACGGCCTTGACGTAGTCCGCCTTGACGTTGAGGTAGTCGAGGTAGAAGGCGTGCTCCCACATGTCGAGCATGAAGATCGGGACGAGACCGAACGGGATGTTGCCCTGCTGGTCGAAGAGCTGGAACGTGGTGAGCTTCTGGCCCACGGTGTCCCAGGCCAGCACGGACCAGCCGGAGCCCTGGATGCCGTTCGCGACGGCGGCGAACTGCGCCTGGAACTGCTCGAACGAACCGAAGAACTCGTCGATCGCCGCGGCGAGCTCGCCCTCGGGGACCTTCGTGTCCGGACCGAGGTTGGTCCAGAAGATCGAGTGGTTCACGTGACCACCGAGGTGGAACGCGAGGTCCTTCTCGAGCTTGTTGATCGCACCGAAGTTGCCCGACTCACGGGCTTCACCGAGCTGCTGCAGCGCGGTGTTGGCACCGGTGACGTAGGCCTGGTGGTGCTTGTCGTGGTGCAGCTGCATGATCTTGCCGCTGATGTGCGGCTCGAGCGCGGCGTAGTCGTACGGCAGTTCCGGCAGGGTGTACTCAGCCATGTGAGGTCCTTTCGATCAGTGGGTTGTGGACGCGGCTCCGCGGCTCACGAGAGCCGGGAACGATCGGTGAGGGAGTGGAATTCCCGGTTGTGGTAGACCAGCGGCTCGCCACGGTCGGCGCCGACGATGATGTCGAGCACCTCGGCGACGACGACGGTCGAGCTGCCGATCGGGGTCGTCGACAGCGGTCGGCAGCGGAGGGCACTCGCCGCACTCGGCAGGTAGCGGTCGCCGGACGGCAGGGTGCCCCAGATCGGGTCGTCGGCCGCCGGGCTGCCCGTCGAGGCGAAGCGCTTGGCCAGTGCGACCCCGAGGGAGTCGACCAGGTGCACGACGAAGATCGGCGCACCGAGCACGACCCCGGCCGAGCCGGAGTTGGTGGAGAGCGAGAAGACGAGGACGGGTGGGTCGACGGCGACGCTCGCGACGCTCGACGCGGTGAGGCCGGTCGGTCCGTCCGGGCCTTCGGCCGTGATGACGGCGACGCCGGCAGGGTGCCCGCGGAACGCGGACTTGTACGCGTCGGCGATGGTGGCCGGTGCTTCGTCGGGCATGGTGATCGTGGTCGTTCCTTCGGGAGGGGCTGCCGTCACTCGGCGGCTGTCACCCAACGTATGACCTGAACCCTGGTTGAGGTCAACGATTCACAGGTTCGAGGACGGCCGGGCGCGCCGTGGCGACGACTCCGCGCCCGCTCAGCGGCGCTTGAGCATGACGAGCGCACCCGCTGCCGCCACGACCATGAGCACCGCCGCGACGCCCGCGGTGATCGTCACGCCGGAGTCGAACGCCGCCCGTGCCGACTCGAGCAGTGCCTGCCCGGCGCCACCACCGAGCTGACCGGCCGCGGCGACCGCGCCACCGAGGGTCTCCTGTGCCGCGACGTGCGCCGACGAGGACAACCCGTCGGGCACCACGACGTGCGCCCGGTAGGTCGTCGCCAGGATCGTGCCGAGGACCGCGGTGCCGAGCACGGCACCGATCTCGTACGCCGTCTCGGACATCGCCGATGCCGCACCCGCCTTGTCCGCCGGTGCCGTCGAGATGATGAGGTCGTTCGTCACCGTCTCGGACGCCCCGATGCCGATGCCGAGCAGCACGAACGCGAACGCCAGGGCCGCGATGGACGCGTGGTGTCCGAGGACCGCGACGAGGGCGTACGCCGCCGCCGAGAACAGCAGCGCCACCGACACGACCCACCGCGGTGCGACCCGGGCGACGACCGGCACGACCGCGAGCCCGGCGACGATGGTCAGCACCGACCCCGGGATGAGCACGACGCCGGACGCGAACGGATCGAGCCCGGCCACGAGCTGCAGGTGCTGGGCGATGAAGAACAGGAACCCGGTGAGCGAGAACATCGCCGCCAGGTTCATCAGCACGCTGCCGGTGAAGGCCGTGCTGCGGAACAGCCGCAGGTCGAGCATCGGCGTGCGGGACCGCAGCTGCCGGCGGACGAACGCGATGCCGCAGACGACACCGACGGCGAGCATGGCGATCGCGAGCCCCCGCTCCTCGGGGTGCACGACGGACTTGATGGCCCAGGCGATCGGTGCGAGGGCTCCGAGGGACAGGAACATGCTCGGCAGGTCGACCGGCCCGGGCAGCGGGTCGCGGGACTCCGGCACGCAGAACGGCACACCGACGAGCATGAGCACGAGGATCGGCACCGCGACCAGGAACACGCTGCCCCAGTGGAAGTGCGCGAGCAGGGCGCCACCGACGAGCGGGCCGAGCGCGTTGCCGGCGGCGAACATCGTCGACCAGACGGCGAGCGCCATCCGCCGCTCCCCCGCGTCGACGAACACGTTGCGGATGATCGACAGCGTGGCGGGCATGAGCATCGCGCCGAAGACCCCCATCGCGATCCGTGCCGCGACGAGCATCCAGGCGTCGGTCGCGAAGGCCGCGGCCACCGAGAACAGGGCGAAGCCGGTCGCGCCGATCACCAGGATCCGCCTGCGGCCGATCCGGTCGCCGATGCTGCCCATGACGACGAGCAGTCCGGCGAGCACGAGCGGGTACGCGTCCACGATCCAGAGCTGCGTGGTGGCGTCCGGGTTCAGCGCGCGGCTGATCGACGGCAGCGCGAAGCTCAGGATGGTGTTGTCCACCGAGATGAGCAGCACCGGCAGCATGAGCACGGCGAGCGCCAGGAACCGTCGGGCGCGGCTCCCGGTGACGCGGGTGGCGACGGGGCTGGTGAGCAGTGCGGACACGGCGGACTCCTGGGACTTCGAGCCGGACCAGGTCGACGGCGGGTGGTACGTGGGGCAGACGAGACGGGACGCGGGATGGACACGCGCCCCGTCAGGACTCCGTTAGTGTACCGTCCGGACGGTTTTGGTTGCAAGTGCAACTGACGACGGCCGGGAGGCCCGTGGCGGTCGCGCCGTCTGCCGTCGGGCCGTCCTCTGGTCGCGTTCTCGGACCTACGCCGATTCGCGGAGCAGCAACCGGTGTCGCACCGTGCGCTCCACGGCTGCGCCGGAGCGCGGCAGCTCGCCCGCGAGCATGCCGAGCGCGAGGTCGAGGGCCTGGCCGGCGACCTCGTCCAGGTCGACGGCCAGCGTGGTGAGTGTCGGCGCGACGAGCGTCCCGAGCGGCAGGCCGTCGACACCGACCACGCGGACGTCACCGGGGACGTCGACGCCGGCACGACGGCACGCCGACAGCACGCCGAGGGCCAGCACGTCGTTGAACGCCAGGACCGCGTCCACACGGCGGTGCTCGGCGAGGATCCGCTCGGTCTGCTCGGCACCGGCCTCGGCGGTGGGCACGGACGCGATGACGAGGTCGGGCAGGTACCCGCGGTGCCGCAGCGCCGCGACCATGCGCTCCCCCCGCTGGCTCGGCACACCGTCGGCGGCGGCGTCGAGCACGACGGGGTGCTTCACCCCGGTGTCGACGAGGTGGTCGGCGAGGTCCTCGATCGCGGCGGTCGGGTCGATCCGGACCGCGGCGCGGGTCACCGGGCCCGAGGGGTCGAGCTCGACGACGGGGACCGAGCCGAGCCGTTCGATCCACTCCGGCGCCCGGGACCCGAGGTAGCCGATCACGACGTCGGTCTGCGCGCCGAGGGACTCCACCATCCGGTCCGAGTCGCTCGCGAGCCCGACGTCCGCGAGCATGACGTTCCACCCGCGAGCGGCGGCCAGGCCGAGCACCGCCGACGCGAGCGCGGGGGCGTAGGGGTTCCGCAGGTCGTTGACGACGAGTCCGAGCTGGTGGTCGCCGCCGGTGACGAGCCCGCGGCCGAACCGCGACGGCCGGTAGTCGAGCGCCGCCGCGGCCTGGAGCACGCGGTCCTTGGTCGCCGCGCTGATGCCGGACATGCCGTTCATCGCGCGGGTGACGGTCTGCCGGGACACCCCGGCGGCCGCGGCGACGTCGATGATCGTCGCGCGGCCGCCCGGGGTCAGGCGCGGAGGTCCAGCCATGCCACCTGTTCCGGGGTGAGGTCGACGGAGAGGCCGGTCATGGACGACCGGGCCTCCGCGATCGTACGGGGTCCGAAGAGCGGGAACGTCGGGAACGGCTGGTGGAGCACGTACGCCAGGGCGATCGCCGTCGCCGGGACGCCGAACTGCTCCCCGAGTTCGCGTGCACGCCGGAGCCGCTCGAAGTTGTCGTCCGAGTAGTAGCAGCGGACGAGCTCGGCGTCACTGGTGTCCTCGGGCGTCGCGCGGCCGGTGAAGAAGCCGCGGGCCTGCGACGACCACGGCAGCAGCGGGACCTGGCGCTCCTCGAGCCAGGCCTTCGACGCGGCGTCGGTCGCGTGCTCGCAGCCGTCCCACGGCACGTCGTACGCCTCGGCGAGGCCGAAGTGGTTGCTCAGGACCTCGAACCCGTGCTTCCCGTTGGCCCGGGCGTAGGCGTTCGCCTCGTCGAAGCGTGCGGGGGTCCAGTTCGAGCCGCCGTAGACGCGGATGCGGCCGGCACGACGGTGCTCGTCGAGCACGTCGACGAACTCCCCCACCGGGATGTCCGGGTTGTCCCGGTGCATCATGTAGATGTCCGCGTAGTCGGTGCCCTGTCGGTCCAGGCTCTCGAGCAGCTGCCGGGTGATCGACTCCGGGTCGCAGTGCGGGGTGTGGGCCCCCTTCGTGATGACGACCACGTCCTCGCGGATCCCCCGGTTCTGGATCCACTTGCCGAGCCGCCCCTCGAGCACCCCGCCGCCGTAGATGTACCCGGTGTCGAAGACGTTGCCGCCCTGCTCGACGAACAGGTCGAAGATCGCGCTGGCGTGGGCCAGGTCGGGCTGGTTGTCGACGCCCATCACCAGGCGGGACATCCGCTTGCCGACCCCCGGCACCTCGCCGTACCGCATCGGGTTGCCGTCCTGCACGGCGAGCGGTCGGCCGGACACCGTCGGGATGTCGGCGGACTCGGCCTCGAACGGGTAGCGCAGGCCGATCGCCGCGCGCCACCGGTCGAGCGTGCGCGCGGTGGCGAGGGTCTCGTCGATGGTCATCTGCGCTGCCTCGACCGCACCGGCACGCAGGGCGTCGGTGGTGGCGTCGGCCTCTCGGGCGTAGGGGTGCTCTCCCGCGAAGGAAAGCGAACGAGGGGGTTCGTCGACCGTGCGGATCTCGATCGTGGGGTCGTCGCCGAGCGTCCAGGGGTCGGTGAGGACGATGCGGCCGCGCGTGCCGTACACCGACACCGCGTTGTCGTCCTGCACGGAGACGCCGGTGCGGACCGCCGCCGTGATCCCACCCTTGTAGGTGAGCTGCGCCACCGTCCACTCGTCGACGCCGGTCGGTCCGAGCGTGCCGGTGGCGGTGAGGTCCACGGGCTCGGCGACCGCGACCCCGGTGGCGGCCTGCACGATCGCCGCGGCCATCGTCACCGGGTAGCCGCCGACGTCGAGGATCCCGCCGCCGGCGGTGTCGACGTCGAACAGCCGTCCGGTGCGCTCCCCCGTCCGGAACGCGAACGAGGCGTCGATGTGGGTCACGTCGCCGATCACGCCGTCGCGGACCAGGTCGACCAGCGCCGCGGTCTGCGGGTGGAAGCGGTACATGAACGCCTCGACGAGCGGCAGGCCGGCCTGGCGAGCGGCATCGGTCAGCGCCATCGCGGTGCCGTGGTTCACGGCGAGGGGCTTCTCGCACAGCACGGCCTTGCCGGCCTGGAGTGCGGCGAGCACGAGCCGGGCGTGCCCGGTGTGCACGGTCGACACGTAGACGGCGTCGACGCGCGGGTCGGCGAGGACCTCGTCGTAGGTGCCGGCGGTCACGTCGGCGAACCCGTACCCGGCAGCCTCGTCGGCGAAGACCTGTGCGCGTTCGGTCGAGGAACTACCGGCCGCCACCAGGACGCCCCCGCTGGCGGGCAGCTGCGAGAGGAAGCGTCGGGCGATGCCGCCGGGGCCGAGGACGGCCCACCCGGGGCGGTCCGTGGTGGTCGGGGTCGGGGTGGTGGCGGTGTTCGCCGTCTGCGCTGACATGCGGATCCTTGTCGTCTCGTGAACCTTCACGGTCGCTCCGACCGTAGCCCCTGCGGGCGCGATCAGCAACGGGCACACGGCACTTCGTGAGCGTTCACGGCGACCGCGGCCGTGCTGGCGTCCGCGCCCCCGGGAACTGCTCCTAGACTCTCGGCATGGCCAGTGCCCGCGACCGTGTCCTCGACAGCTTCGTCGCCATCGTGTGCGAAGAGGGCGAGCGCCCCGCCACCCTCGACGCCGTCGCCGCGCGCGCCGGTGTCTCGAAGGGTGGGCTGCTCTACCACTTCGGCTCGAAGGCCGCCCTGGTCGAGGGGCTCTGCGAACGGCTGTCGGACCTGTCCGCGATCGACGTCGAGCGCATGCAGGACGCCGAGGACGGCGCCGCGCGCTACTTCGTCCGCAACTGCCTGTTCGTCGGCAGCGAGCTCGACCTCGCCCTGCTCGCCGCGAGCCGCCTGCAGCAGGCCGGCTACGAAGAGGCGGGTCGCACCCTCGACGACACCGAGAACGCCTGGCTCACGACACTCGTCGACGCCCTGGGTGACGAGCCGACCGCGCAGGCCGTCAAGCTCCTCGGCGACGGGCTGTACCACCAGGCCTCACTCGGGGCCGCGAGCGAGGTCCGACCGAAGCGCGGCAGCGTCGACATGGAGACCCTGCTCGCCGTCGTCGACCGGCTGATCGCGACCCGACCCGGCGCGTGAACCGACACACCCCCTGCTGGGGATAGACTGGGGAACGATCCACTCGTCGACACCCGGAGGTATCCCGTGGGCCGCGTCATCGCCGCTGTTTTCTCGATCCTGCTGCTGCTGGTGTCGATGTACCTGTTCGGGTTCGCCTTCCAGGTCGAGTCGGGCCAGGCCTTCGTCTTCATGGCGGGTGTGCTCCTGATGAGCCTCTCCTTCTTCCTGCCGATCCACGTGTTCGGCAAGCGCTAGCGAGCGCAGCCGCTCGACGAGCGCAGACAGAACGGCCCCGCACCTCACCGGTGCGGGGCCGTTCTGCGTGGAGCCTCAGGCCGAGAGCAGCTCAGACCAGGACGCGCAGCGACCGCAACGTCACCGCGGTGCTGATCGCGGCGTGTGCGGCCTCGGCGCCCTTGTCCTCCTTGGAGCCGGGCAGCCCCGCACGGTCGAGGCCCTGCTGCTCGTCGTCCAGGGTGAGCACACCGAACCCGACGGGCTTGCCGGTGTCGATCGCGACCTGCGTCAGCCCGGTCGTCGCGGCGCCCGAGACGTACTCGAAGTGCGGGGTGCCACCGCGGATGATGACGCCGAGCGCGACCGCGGCGTCGAAACCGGCGCCGAGCGCGGTCTTCGCGACCACGGGCAGCTCGAAGCTGCCGGGGACGGGGATGACGTCGGCCGTCGCCCCGAGCCGCTCGACCTCGCGCTGCGCCCCGGCCAGCAGTCCCGCAGCGATCGTGTCGTGCCACTGTCCGGCGATGATGGCCACCCGGATCCCGGTGCCGTCGACCTGGTCGCGGTCCGCCGCGCCTGCTCCGCTCATCGTGTCGTTCCTTCCGTGGGCGCGGCAGTCGCTGCCGCCGCCCGGTCTGCCGCGTCCAGCCACTCGGCGAGCGCAGCGATGGTGATGACGGGCACGCCTTCGCGCGCCCCGAGTGCGACGAGCGCCGGCAGTCGCATCATGCTGCCGTCCTCGTCGACGATCTCGCAGATCGCCGCAGCGGGACGGAGTCCGGCCGCGGTGACGAGCTCGATCGCTGCTTCGGTGTGCCCGGCGCGCTCGCGGACCCCACCCGGTCGGGCGCGCAGGGGCACCACGTGGCCGGGTCGGTGCAGGTCGTCGCGCACCGAGTCCGGGTCGGCGAGGACCCGCAGGGTGCGGGCGCGGTCGTGGGCGCTGATGCCCGTGGTCACACCGACGGCCGCATCGACGGTGACCGTGTAGGCCGTACCGCGGACGTCCTCGTTGTGCGCCACCATCGGCGGCAGGTCGAGCGCATCGGCGATCTCGGTGCTGACCGGCGCGCAGATGAACCCGGACGAGTGCGCGACCGTCCAGGCGATCCACTCTGGCGACGCGAGCTCGGCGGACAGGATGACGTCGCCCTCGTTCTCACGGTCCTCGTCGTCGACGACGATGACGGGGCGGCCCGCCGCGATCGACGCGATCGCGGTCTCGATGCTCGACGAGCCGAGCGCCTGCGGGACGGTGCCGGCCTCGGCGACCATCACCGGGCCTCCGATCCGGCGGTCTCGAGCGGCTGCGCGGCGGTCTCGAGGGACTGCGCCGCGGCGTCGAGCCGCAGCATGCGGCGGACGTGCCGGGCCAGCACGTCGGTCTCGACGTTCACCCGGTCACCCGGCACACGGAGCCCGAGCGTCGTGGCCTCGAGCGTCTCGGGGATCAGGCTCACCTCGAACCAGGCGGCGTCGGGGTGGGTGTCCTCCGGGGAGACGGCGCTGACCGTGAGCGAGACCCCGTCGAGCGCGACGGAGCCCTTGTCGACCACGAGCGGGCTGAGCGCCGGCGCGAGCGAGAACCGCACACGCCGCCAGCCGTCGCCGTCGGAGGTCTCGAGCACCGTGGCGGTGCCGTCGATGTGGCCCTGCACGATGTGTCCGCCCAGGCGGTCGCCGACCGACGCAGCGCGCTCGAGGTTCAGGCGGTCCCCCACCCGGAGTGTGCCGTGGGCGCTCATGTCGAGGGTCTGCTTCATGACGAAGGCGGTGAAGGTCTCGGGGGTCTGCTCGACGACGGTCAGGCAGACACCGCTCGTGGCGATCGAGTCGCCGTGCCGGGCGTCCTGCACGACGACGGGGCCGTGCACGGTGAGCGCGACGGAGTCGCCCTGCTGCTCGACGGCGGTGACGGTGCCGAGTTCCTCGATGATGCCGGTGAACACTGGTGTCCTCTCAACGGGACTCCGGGGGCGTTCGACGATCGTCGGCATCGACGGACGGGTCGCACCCCACGGGTCGTGGAGTCGTCCTGTCCGCCCAGCGCGCCTCCCATCCGGACTTTCACCGTCGGTCCCGGATTTCCACCGGGTCAACATCTGGCGGGTTCGCACCCGTCGTCAGTTCGTGGACTGTCACCACCGGCTCGGATTTCCACCGACCCCGGAGCGCTTGCGTAGTCGGAACGATACCCCAGGCCGCTGACGGCCGCGCTCTGCTCGTGAGCGCCGTCGTAACCGGGCGTCTCCCCCCGGACGGGTCCGGCGTCCGCGGTGTCCGTCGTCCAGACCGCGACGATCCACGAGTCGATCGACGAGCGGTCCGTCGGAACATGCACACGCATCCGATGCGCCGACGTGACCGGAGGTCTCCCCGGGCAGGGTGACGAGGGGCGCCACGGTATGACGCCCCTCGATCACCCGGCGGTCAGTGCCGGCGACGGAGCACGAGCGTGCCGGCTCCGGCGAGGAGCAGCAGGAGCGCGAACCCTGCCGGCAGGACCGGCGAGCCGGCTCCCGTGTACGCGAGCTCCGGCTGGCCGTCACCGGCCGCGGCGGCTGCCGCGACGGTCCCGGCGCTGGTCCGGACCCCGCTGGTGGCGGCGGTCGTGGTGGTCGCCACGCCAGCTGTGGAGGCCCGGGTCGGCTCGACGACGTCGACCACACCCACGGGGGTGGTCACGGTGCCGGGCTCGGTGCCGGTTCCGGGGTCCGTCCCGGTGGGGACGGTTCCCGGGTCGGTCCCGGGGTCGGTGCCGGGATCCGTGCCGGGGTCGGTTCCGGGGTCCGTGCCGGGGTCGGTGCCGGTGCCCGGGGTGGTGCTGGCGCCGTCACCGACGATGCCGATCCCGTTGCCACCGATGGTGACCGGCAGGCTGATCACGGGGGTCATCTGCGTGCCGGAGAGCGGACCGCCGTCACCGGAGGTCGTGCCGCCGGTCGTCGGTGTCGTGGAGCCGGTACCGGTGGCCGGAGCCGTCGTGCCGGTGCTCGTGCCGTCACCGACGATGCCGATCCCGTTGCCACCGATGGTGACCGGGACGGCGACGACCGGGCTGACCTGCGTGCCCGACGCTGTGCCGTCCGAACCCGAGGTCGAACCACCGGCGGCCGGAGCGGTCCCGGTGCCCGTGGTCGTGCTTGCGGCCGGAGCCGTGCTCGCCGAGGTACCCGTCCCGAGCAGTCCGATGCCGTTGTCCGCCACCGTGACCGGGATCGAGACCACCGGTGACACCTGCGTGCCAGAGGCCGTCCCGTCCGAACCCGAGGTCGAACCACCGGCCGCCGGGGCGGTCCCGGTGCCCGTGCTCGTGCCTGCGGCCGGAGCCGTGCTCGTCGAGCTGCCGTCACCGAGGACGCCGATGCCGTTGCCACCGATCGTCACCGGGACGTCGACCAGCCCGGTCACCTGGGTGCCGGAGAGCAGTCCGTCGGTGCCCGAGGTGGTCGGCGCTGCCGGGGCCTCGGCGGCCGGGGCCGTCGGGGTCGTCGGTGCCGTTGCCTCGGGGGCGGTCGATGTCGACGTGCCGTCACCCAGGACGCCGATGCCGTTGCCGGACACCGTCACCGGGGCCGTCACGGTCGGGGCGACCTGGGTGCCGGAGGCGGTGCTGTCCTGCCCCGAGGTGCTCGGAGCGGGAGCCGCCGGAG
>NZ_MJGM01000056.1:206153-249088 GCF_001864905.1 Curtobacterium sp. MCBA15_007 | reverse complement strand
GCGGGAGCCGCCGGAGCCGGGGCCGGAGCCGCAGGAGCCGGGGCCGGAGCCGGGGCCGGAGCAGCCGCGGGGGCAGCCGCGGGTGCGCTCGTCGAGACCGCATCGCCGCCGACGGCCACGGCGTTGCCGCCGACCGTCACCGGTGCTGCGACGTCCGGCACCACCTGCGTGCCGGAGAGCGTGCCGTCCTCGCCCGAGGTGCTCGGGGACACGGCGGCGGGCGCCGGAACAGCCGCCGGGGCCGGGGCAGCCCCGGCCGAGCCGGTCACGGTGGACACCGCGTCACCGAGCACGCCGATCGCGTTGCCGCCGAGGGACACCGGAGCGTCCACGGAGGGCGCCACCTGGGTGCCCGAGACGGTGCCGTCGGCACCCGAGGTCGTGGCCGCGTTCGCCGCAGCCGTGCCGCCGAGCGTGAGCCCGCCGACGAAGAGGGCGAACCAGAGCCCTCTGGAGACGTACTTGTTCATGGTCGTACTCCTGATCGAGATCGTCACCGACCGCGGACGCAGCCGGGATGTGTGCGTGCCTGCCGTGCCGGGCAGGCGCACCGATCTCAGTCAGGGGCGACGTCGTGCTCGCCGACGACCGATGCGGGGACCGTGTCGTCGGAGAGCGTGCCGCGAGACCCCGCGGCGAGGGAGACGATGTCGTCGGTCGTACCGACGATGCCGACGGCAGCTGCGCCGCCGGAGTTCGTGGAGGCGCTGCCACCGAGCACGCCGGCGTCGGTGCCGTCGAACGGGACCCCGTGGCCCTCGCCGTCCGCGGGGACGAGCAGCGCGTGGCCGCCGAGGGTCGCGTCCTGCGCGTCGACGACTGCGAGCACCGGGCCGACCGGCGCCGCAGGGGTCGCCGCAACGGCGTGGTCGGGCGAGCCGAACACGCCGGAGCGAGCACCCGCGTCGTTGCCGGTGCCGACGCGAGCCGGAGCGGTGGGCACCGCGGTGCCCTGCGCGGGCGCGGTTCCGGGCCGGACGGGGACGTCGGCGACCGGCGCCGACGGGACGGGCCCGGCGGGCGGGTTCGAGCCGCCGCCCACCGGGAGTGCGGGGACGTCGACGACGGGATCCGTGCCTCCTGGCAGGGCGCCGCCCACGGACGGGACGACGCCCTCGACCACGGCAGGGACGGTGCCGACGGTCGTGCCGACCGAGCCGAGCGTGTCGTCGACCAGGCCCGTGACCGGACCGGTGACGGTGCCGAGGGTGTCGTCGCCGAGGACCGTCCCGACCACCGGGACGCTGCCGACCACGTCGTCGACGGTGTCGACGACGGCGGTCACGGGGCGTGCGCCGGTGACGTGTTCCACGGTTCCGGTGACGGGGCGCAGGACGTTCGCGACGGCGTCGGTGACCGGCCGGGAGGCGGTGCTCACGTGGTCGACGACCTGTCGCACCGGGCGCGTGGTCGGGTCGGCCGCGGGGGCGGTCGTGGTCGGCTGGGCAGCCGGGGCAGCCGGGGCGGCAGGCGCTGGAGCGGGGCTCGACGGGGCCGGGGCGGCAGGCGCGGGAGCGGCGGGAGCAGGGGCGGCGGGGACCGCGGCAGGCGCCGGGGCGGCGGGGACCGCGGCAGGCGCCGGGGCTGCGGGAGCGGGCGCCGATGCTGCCGGTGCCGGTGCCGGGGCTGCGGGAGCAGGTGCCGGTGCCGGTGCCGCGGGTGCCGGCACGACGGCCTTGCGGACGGGGTCCGTCACGCCGCCGACGACCTTGCCGACCTCGCCGGTCACCCCCTGCACGGTGCCACCGACGCCCTCGATCACGTTGCCGACGAGTCCGCGCTGCTCGGCAGCAGCCGGGGCGGTCGTGGCGGCGGATGCCGGGCGCGCGCCGAGCAGCAGGGACAGCAGCACGAGGGCAGCGAGGGTCCCGACGCCCAGCAGGACGATGCGGAGTGCGGCGCGCCAGGGTGCGCGCAACGGGTTGTCCATGCGCTCACCTCCTGATCTCGGCTGCGCACGTAGAGTGGTTGACCGGCAATGTACGCCGATCCGGTCCGGAACACACCCTGTTTCGGAAGAAATACTCAGGAAGGGCCGTCCGTGGTCTCGATCTTCAACGCTCCGACCCGCAACCTGGACATCGTCACGCTGCACGAGATCCTGCGGCTCCGGCAGGATGTCTTCGTCGTCGAGCAGGAGGCCGCGTACGGCGACATCGACGGCCGCGACCTCGAGCCGGGGACGGTGCAGTTCTGGGCCGGCAACGGCTCGGTGGACGCGACCCTGCGTCTGCTCCGCGAGCCCGACGGCACCGAGCGCATCGGCCGGGTCGCCACCGCGCAGCATGCCCGCGGGCAGGGACTCGCCGGGCAGCTCATGGAGGCGGCGATCGCCGAGTCGCGCTCGCCGAGCATCGCCCTCGGCGCCCAGTCCCACCTGGAGCAGTGGTACGGCCGCTTCGGATTCGTGCGTTCCGGGGACGAGTACCTCGAGGACCGCATCCCGCACATCCCGATGACGCGGAAGCGCTGACCCGGAGCTACTGCCCCGGGGCCCCTGACGCGGGGTTCGTGCCTCAGGCCCGCCAGCGCCGCAGTTCGTCGAACGAGCGGCCCTGGGCGGCGCGGTCGGCGACGAGGCGTTCGAACACGATGTTCGTCTGCGTCGTCGCCACCGAGGGGTCACCGCTGAGCTCGTCGGCGACGAAGTCCCGGAGCTGCTCGGTCGACTCGCACGCGATGTGCACGAGGAAGTCCTTGTCCCCGGCCAGGAACGACACGTCCTGCACGACCGGCACCCGCAGCAGGCGCTTCGCGAAGTCCCGCAGTTCGTGGCGAGCGGCGGCGTGCACGCGGACGGACACCATCGCCTCGATCGAGAACCCCAGGCGCGCGACGTCCACCTCGGCCCGGTAGCCGCGGATCACCCCGGCGTCCTCGAGGGCACGGACCCGGGCGAGGCACGTCGAGGGCGCGATGCCGACCGCGGCCGCGAGCCGGTTGTTCGGGATCCGGGCGTCCGCGGCGAGGGTCCAGAGGATGCGCTCGTCGACCTCGTCCAGGCGCGGAGCGGGGTCGGGGCGACGTGCGGGTCGGTCGGACACCCCTCGACGCTACCGCGGCGGCGCGAGCAGGGCGCGGAGGGCGTCCTCGAGCGCCGCCGACACGACGGCGTCGGCGGCGGATGCCAGGGGTTCCACCGCGGTGGACTGCCGGAGCATCGACATCCCGAGCACCACCGCGAGCGCGATCTCGGCCCGGACGAGCAGCGCTTCGGACCCGGCACCGCCGACGGTGCCCGCGAGCCGTTCGGCGTACCGACGCAGCGTCTCGCGGCGGATGGCGTCGGCACCGTCGTCACCGGAGGACCGGAGCAGGAGCATCAGCTGCAGCGAGTCGTCGTCGGTGGGCGTCCGCACGATGTGGGTGATGATCCCCGTGAGCGCCCGCTCGAGCCCCTGTTCGCTCGTCTCCTCGGCGCCCAGGTCACGGACGACGCGGTCGAGGCAGGCGCGGAACAGCCCTTCCTTCGACCCGAAGTACCGGTTGATCAGGGCGACGTTGACCCCGGCGTCCCCGGCGATCTCGCGCACGGTCGTCGCGCGGTACCCGTCGAAGGCGAACCGTCGGCGGGCGGCCTGCACGAGCAGGAGTCGGGTGGCCGCGGCGTCCTTGCTCATGGTGCGCAGCCTAGCGGTCCTCACAGGGATGTAAGCAAGCGTTGACATGCGGTCGTTCCCGCGTACGCTCATGATGTCAGCAGTTGTTTACATCGCCATCGACCACGAGGACACGGAGCACGATGACCGACACCATGCAGAGCCCACGGACCGGCTCGCACCCCACCACGAACGGGCGCCGGCCGAACAGCACGGCGATCATCGTCTCCCTGTCCCTCGGCGGCCTGTCCTTCGCGGTCCTGCAGTCGCTGGTCGCCCCGGCGCTGTCGACCATCGGACAGGACCTCGGCGCCTCCACCAGTGCGACGAGCTGGGTGCTCACGGCCTACCTGCTCTCCGCCTCGGTGCTCACGCCGATCCTCGGTCGCCTCGGCGACATGATCGGCAAGCGCAAGGTCCTGATCGTCGTGCTGTCGATCCTGCTCGTCGGGGCCGTGCTCGCCGCGCTCGCGCCGAACCTCGGCGTGCTGATCGTCGGACGGGCACTGCAGGGCGCCGCCGGTGCCGTGATGCCGCTGTCGATCGGCATCGTGCGGGACGAGCTGCCGAAGGAGAAGGTCAGCGTCACGATCGGTCTGCTGTCGGCGATCTTCGGGATCGGTGCCGGTGTCGGCATCGTCGCGGCCGGACCCATCGTCGAGCACCTGTCCTGGCACTGGCTGTTCTGGCTCCCCGCCGTGCTCGTCGTCATCGCGCTGCTCGGGGCGGTCTTCGGCATGCCGGAGTCCCCCGTGCGGAAGCCCGGACGCCTCGACACGGCCGGCACGTTCGTCCTGGCGGTGTCGCTCGTCGCGATCCTGCTCGCCGTCAGCGAGGGCGAGACCTGGGGCTGGGGCGACGCCAAGACCATCGGCCTGCTGGTCCTCGGCGCCGTCGCACTGGTCGTGTTCGTCCTCGTCGAGCTGCGGGTCGCCGAGCCGCTCATCGACGTGCGGCTCTTCGCCGTCCGCGGCGTCTGGACCGCCCACGTCGTCGCACTGGTCTTCGGGTTCGCGATGTTCGGCACCTTCGTCCTCGTCCCGACGCTCCTGCAGCTCCCGACGGCGCTCGGCTACGGCTTCGGCAAGGACGTCACCCAGGCCGGGCTCTTCCTGCTGCCGACCGTCGTGATGATGGTGGTCGCCGGGCCGATCGCCGGCGTCCTGGTGCGCAAGGTCGGCCCGAAGCCGCCGATGCTCATCGGCGGGTTCGCCATCGTCGCCGCGTTCGTGCTGCCAGCCGTCGCACACGCCGAGCTGTGGCAGGTGGTGGCCTCCGGCGTCCTGACCGGCATCGGCATCGGCATGGCCCTGGCCGCCTGCTCGAACGCGATCATCGAGAGCGTCCCCGCGAACCAGACCGGCGAGGCCATCAGCGCCAACACGGTCGTCCGCACCATCGGCTCGAGCGTCGGCACCGCCGTCATCGCCGCGCTCATCACCTCGCACAGCACGCCGCAGGGGCTGCCGACCGACGACGCCTTCACGATCGGGTTCTGGGCGTGCACCGGGGTCGCGGTCGTGGCCGTGCTCGCAGCACTCGTCGCCCCGTCGATGCGTGCGCGCCGCGCAGCGGCCGCCGCCCGCGGGATCGACGACCTCGAGGAGGTCACCGAGTAGCGCGGTGGACCCGGCCACCCCGCCAGGCCCGTCCTGCGTCGTCGACGCGGGGCGGGCCTCCGCGTCCGTTGCACAACCTGGGAACGCACCGCACGCACGCGCGGCGGCGTGACGATCATCGGGTCGGTCGCGTCCTGTCAGGGGACGCGGACCGCCGCGCCCGGACAGGAGACCCTCATGAGCAGCACCGACCACGACGACACCACCGCACCCGGCCGGCCGTCGTTCCGCGACACCGTGACCGCCGGACTCGTGCAGAAGGCCCTCGAGCCGGTGCTGCGCGCGGTACGTGAGGAGGTCGCCTCGGCGCGGCGGGAGATCGGCGAGCGCGCCAGCGGTGCGAAGACCGGGCTGGTGCTCACCGGGGTGGCCGTCGGGTTCGCCCTGACGACCCTGGTCGCACTGGCGGGCTTCGCGGTGGCGCTGTTGGCCCTGGCCCTGCCGCTGTGGGCGGCGACCGGGATCACGTTCGCGGCGTTCGCGATCGTCACCGCGATCCTGTTCGTCGTCGGCCTGCGCGGGATCCGGCGCGGGGTACCGCCGGTGCCGAAGGACACGATCCAGGCGGCCAAGCAGCGGGTGACGCACGCGGCGGACGCCCCGGCGGACAGCGCCGCGCGCGACTGACGCCCCCGCTCCCGCCGTCGCTGCGGGCGCAGCCGCTGCTGCCGGCGCGGGCTGGGCTGGGCTACATCGCCAGGGTCATGCCGACCACGGCGACGGTCATCGCGAAGACCTCGCCGCTGCGGACGGCTCGCCGGTCCTCGCGCCCCCACTCGTACCGGAGCAGCCAGCCACTGAAGGCGCAGTAGCCGATCACGCCGGCACCGAGCACCGCGGACAGCGCGATGCCGTGCCCGGCGTGGTCACCGGCGACGCCCGAGGCGTGGCCCATCAGCAGCATCCCCGCCATCATGACGGCGGAGAGCGCGCGGTGCACGTCCATCGGCTCCGCACGGCGGCCGTCGGCGCGGCGTCGACGCATGACGGGCAGCGGTGCGAGCAACAGCAGCAGGGTGGCGGCGAACAGGGTCCACACGGCGCCGGCGTCGACGACGGGCATGAGCATCGCGACGAGCATCACGCCCGCCGGCACGATCACGCCCGGACGCGGCCGGTAGCGGTCACCGACGATGCAGCACACGGACGCGAACTGCGGCACGACCAGCATGGCGTCGGCGACGGTCTCGTGCACGTGGGGCGTCCTCGGTGCGGCGGAGTGGTGCGGGTGGGGTCAGTCCTCGGCGCGGGCAGCGGCCTTGGCGGCACGCTCCTGCTTCACGCGGGCGTTCTCGGCGTGCACGGCGGCCTGCGTCGCACGCTCACGGACGAGCCACTCGGGCTTCTGCTCGAGCAGCGTCTTGATGTCCGCCGTCGTCAGCGCGTCGTCGATCCCGGCGCGGCTCAGACCCGAGATCGAGATGCCGAGCTTCTGCGCCACGACGGGCCGCGGGTGCGGGCCGTCGCGTCGGAGGTCCTCGAGCCAGGTCGGGGGTTCGGTCCGGAGCTCGTCGAAGGCGGTCCGCGTGAGGGGAGCGCTCTGGAAGGACTCCGGAGCGGCCGTCAGCAAGATGCCGAGCTTCTTCGCAGCCGTCTCGGGCTTCATGGTCTGTTCCTGCGCCATGAGGACAAGGGTACGGCCCCTATGCTCGTCTGCATGACCGCGGCTCTCACCATCGCCTTCGTGCCGGGGGTCTCCCCCGCAAAGTGGGCCCGTGTCTGGCGGGATCGCTTCCCCTCCATCGAGCTCCGGCTGCGGCCGATCGGTGCCGACGACGTCGACGACACGCTGGCGGGCGAGGCTGACATGGTCTTCGCGCGCATGCCCGTGTCCGAGCGGCACAACGCCATCCCGCTCTGGACCGAGACGGCCGTCGTCGCGATGCCCAAGGACTCCCCCCTCGCCGAACTCGCCGAGGTCGACCTCGCCGACGCCGAGGTCCACGTGATCGACGCGGGCCCGGTGCCCGCCGACATCGACGGATCGCTCGACCTGGTCGAGGCGAACGTCGGCGTCGTGGTGCTCCCCCAGTCGCTGTTCCGCGCCGCCAGCCGCAAGGACCTGGTCGGTCGTCCGCTCATGGACGCCGAGGGCACGCGCATCGCGCTGGTCTGGCGGGACGAGGACGCCACCGAGACCACCGAGGAGTTCATCGGCGTGGTGCGCGGGCGGACCGCCAACAGTTCGCGCCAGCCAGGAGGCCCGGATCGCGACGGCGACGACGACTCGCGTCCGGCTCGTGGCGGCGCCAAGGCCGGCTCGGGTGCCAAGGGCGCGTCGGGTGGGTCCGGCGGGTCGGGTGCGTCGGGGTCCAAGGGCGCCGGCGGCTCCGGCGGCAAGGCCAAGGCGAAGTCACCCGGCAGCGGCAAGTCCGGCGCCGGCAAGAAGTCCAACACCGGCAAGGGGCCCACGCCCGGACGCGGCAAGATGCGCGGCAAGCCGAGCCGGGGTTCCAAGGGCAACCGATGACCGACACGCGGCTCGTCGCGATGCCGGCCACGCGCCTCCCGGCCTGGCTCCACCGCACGATGGCCGAGTACGTCGAGTCGCGGATGCAGGCGGGCGAGAGCCGCGAGCAGGCCGAGGCGAACGAGCAGCAGTCGCGGGACCGCTGGTTCCCGGACGGCTCCCCCGCTGACGGCCACCTGGTGTGGGAGGTCCTCGACCAGGACGACACCGTCGTCGGGTCGCTCTGGATCGGTCCGTTCACGACGGGCAGCACCGACTGGTGGGTGTTCGACGTCGAGATCGACGAGGCGCACCGGCGTCGCGGGCACGCCCGTCGCGCGCTCGAGCTCGGGCACCGCGCCGCTGCCGAACGCGGTGCGATGAGCATCGGGCTGAACGTGTTCGGCTACAACACGGGAGCGCAGGAGCTCTACGCGGCCCTCGGGTACCAGGTGACGTCGGCGCAGATGCGGAAGCCGCTGCGCTAGCGCAGGACGGCCGCGGGCGCGGCGCTGGTCACAACACCCCGCCTGCATGGCCCCGAGCGGTCACGAAGTGTCGGCTGGCCGCGCCCGGAACGACGTGTCGTGACCGCTCGGCGGAGACCAGCGGAGATTCGTGACCGTGTGGAGGTCCGCGTCAGCGCAGGACGGCTGCGGCGGCGCGGGTCACCCGGTCGCCGCGCGATTCCTCGGCTGCTGCACGGGCCCGGGCGATGACGACGGCGTCGGCGCGCTCGGCTGATCCGTGGTCGAACGGTGGCTGCGGGTCGTACTCGATCTGCAGCTGGATCGCCTCGGCCGCGGGGCGTCCGGCGAGCTCGGCCGCGAGCCACAGCGCCATGTCGATGCCCGCGCTCACCCCGGCGGCGGTGACGACGGCGCCGTCCCGAGCGATCCGGGCGTCGACCGGCTGCGCACCGAAGGCCTCGAGCATCGGCTTCGAGGCCCAGTGGGTCGTCGCGCGACGGCCGGCGAGCAGCCCGGCGGCGCCGAGCACGAAGGCCCCGGTGCACACCGACGTCATCCACGTGGCGTCCTCGGCCTGGCGCCGGACGAAGGCCACGACGTCCGGGTCGAGCATCGCGTCGAAGGCACCGTCACCGCCGGGGACGACCAGCACGTCCGCGGCGCCTGCATCCTGGATCGTCACGGTGGGGACGAGCGCGAGGCCGCAGTCGCTCGGCACGGGGTCGAGCGTCGCCGCGACGTACTCGACGCGCGCGCCGGGCACGCGGCTGAGCACCTGGGCCGGACCGGTCAGGTCCAGCTGGGTCAGGTGCGGGAACAGCAGGAACGCGATCCGGATCTCGTCGGCCATGTCGTGACCATAGTCCCGGCGCTCTCGTTCTCGTGCTCGTGGGCTCGGCCGTCAGTTCCAGACGCCCGAGGTCCCGCGCCGGTGGCTGCCGACCAGGTGGGTGTCGACGATGCCGAGCGCTTCCATCAGGGCGTACATCGTCGTCGGCCCGACGAAGGCGAAGCCGCGCTTCCGCAGCGCCTTCGACAGCGCGAGGGACTCGTCCGACTTCGTCGGGACCTCGGCGGAGGACCGAGGCTCGGGCGTGGTCGTCGGCCGGAACGACCACACGAAGCCGGCGAGCCCGCCGTCCTGCCGCAGGGCGATCGTGGCGTTCGCGTTGGTGATCGTCGCGAGGATCTTCGCGCGGTTCCGGACGATCCCGGCATCGGCCATCAGCCGCTCGACGTCGTCCTCGCCGAAGGCCGCGACGGTGTCGGCGTCGAAGTCGGCGAAGGCTGCACGGAACGCCGGTCGCTTCGCCAGGATCGTGCGCCACGACAGGCCGGACTGGAACGCCTCGAGCGACAGCCGCTCGAACACCCCGCGTTCATCGCGCACGGGCATGCCCCACTCGGTGTCGTAGTAGGCGCGCAGCAGGTCGTCCGACGACGCCCAGACCGGCCGGGCCAGGCCATCGTCACCGGTGACGAGGTCGGGCACGGGCGGGGCGTCGACGGGCTCGGTGCTCATGCGACCATCCTGGCGGGCGCCCCCGACACCCCGGGACTCACTCGGCGGGCGGATCGTCCTGCGTCGCCTGCTCGTCCATCCACACGTACTCCCAGCGGTGTCCGTCCGGGTCGGTGAAGCTCCGCTGGTACATGAAGCCGAGGTCCATCTCCGGGCGGTCCTCGGTGCCGCCGGCTGCCACCGCGGCGTCGACGACACGGTGGACGTCCTCCTTCGACGGTGCGCTGAGCGAGTTGATGACCTCGATCGTGTCCCGACCGGCGATCGTCTTGTCGGTGAAGTCTGCGAACTTCGCCGTCGTCAGGATCATGACGGAGATCGTGTCGCTCACCACCACGCACGCCGCGGTGTCGTCGCTGAACGCCGGGTTGATCGAGTACCCGAGCGCCTCGTAGAACGCCTTCGAGCGCTCGAGGTCGGTGACGGGCAGGTTGATGAAGACCATCGTTTCCATGGCGGTTCCTTTCGTTCCGCTCAACCTGGACCCACCTGGATCAGCGCGCAACCGTTTCATGGGGGAACCAACCGGTACGGGCGTCCGACGATGAGGGCGGAAACGACGAAGTCGCTGTCGTGCGACAGCGACTTCGTCGTTCTGCGTCGGCCGGGGACGCCCGAGCCAGACGGGCTCAGGCCAGCTCGCGCCCCTCGCCCGCGGCACGCTGGTGTGCCTCGGCCTCGGCCTGGCCGATGATGTCCTCGGCGGGCACGGGGTTCAGGCGGTCCCAGAGGAAGAACAGCCCGCCGCCGACGAGCAGCGAGATCCCGACCCACAGGTTGATGTGGATCCCGCCGGTCTTCTCGGGGTCGGTGTTCCAGTGCACGATCCCGACGATGGTGGTGATCACGCCGTACAGGACGAACAGGCCGCCGAGGATGCGGCGCAGGTCGAGCCGGCGGGTGGAGCGGACCAGGGCAGCCTTCTGCTCCTCGGTCATCGCGCCGGGTGTGGTGGTGTCACTCATGAGCAGTGGTCTCCTTCGCGGATCAGAGGAACGGGAGGTACAGGACGACGCACAGCACGAGCGCGACGGTGCCGAGCAGCGCGGGCGAGCGGTACCAGGCGGTGTCCGTCGCGACCGAGTCGCCGTGCAGGTCGATCTTGCCGATGCCGTAGACGAGCCCGCCGAGTTCCTTCTCGTCCTTCGGCTTGGTCAGCATCGAGACGACGAAGCCGACGACCAGCACGGTGACGAACGAGATGATCGCGCCGTACAGGGTCTCCGCGGTGGCCGTGGCGAACAGGTCGGGGTTCACCAGGTACGCGATCCAGGTGATCGTCGGGGTCACGATGCCGAGGACGTAGCCCCACAGCGCACCCTGCGTCGTCATGCGCTTCCACAGCAGGCCGAGGATGAACACGGCGAACAGCGGTGCGTTGAAGAACGAGAACAGCGTCTGCATGTAGGTCATGATGTTCGACGCCTGGGCCGCGATGAACGCGGTCGCGATGCCGACCACGACGCCGACGACGGTGACCCAGCGGCCCGTCTTCAGGTAGTGCAGGTCGGGCATGTTCGGGCGGATGTAGCGCTGCCAGATGTCGTAGGTGAAGACGGTGTTGAACGACGAGACGTTCGCCGCCATGCCGGCCATGAACGATGCCAGCAGACCGGTCACGGCGATGCCGAGCACACCGGTCGGCAGGTACATCTGGATGAGCTTCGGGATCGCGTCGTTGTAGGTGAGTGTGCCGTCCGCGAACTGGTTGCCCACGACGGCCGCGGCAATGAGGCCGGGGATGACGACGATGGCCGGGATGAAGAGCTTCGGGATCGCGGCGATGAGCGGGGTGCGGCGGGCCGCGGACATGTTCTTCGCCGAGAATGCACGCTGCACCTCGGTGAAGTTGGTGGTCCAGTAGCCGAACCCGAGCACGAAGCCCAGGCCGAGCACGATGGCGAGCCAGTTGGCACCGATCGGGTTGGTGACGTCACCGAAGCCGGTGCCGGCCCAGGCCTGCAGGTGCTGCACACCCTGGGTCTTGGTGATCGCCTTCGACAGGCCGTCCCACCCGCCGACGCGGTGCAGACCGACGATCGTCAGCGGGATGAGCCCGGCGATGATCACGAAGAACTGCATGACCTCGTTGTAGATCGCGCTCGAGAGTCCGCCGAGGGTGATGTAGACGAGCACGAAGCCCGCGGAGACGATGATCGCCAGCCACTCCGGCCAGCCGAGCATGGCCTCGATGACGATGGCCATCGCGTACAGGTTGATGCCCGCGATGAGCACGTTCGACACCGCGAACGCGATCGCGTTCACCAGGTGCGGCGCCTTGCCGAAGCGGCGCAGCATGAACTCCGGCACCGAGCGGACCTTCGAGCCGTAGTAGAACGGCATCATCACGAGGCCGAGGAACACCATCGCGGGCACGGCGCCGACGAGGTAGTAGTGCAGGGTGGCCATGCCGATCTGGGCACCGTTCGCCGCCATGCCGAGGATCTCGGTGGCACCGAGGTTCGCGGACACGAACGCCAGGCCCGTGATCCACGCCGGCATCGAGCGGCCGGACAGGAAGAAGTCCATGCTCGTCCGGACCTGCTTGCGGGCGGTGAACCCGATCCCGATGACGACCGCGAAGTACACGATGATCATCAGGTAGTCGACCCAGCCCAAGTCGAGCCGGATCCCTTCGTTCGCTGCAGCGAGAACCATTCACATCTCCACGTCAGTGTGTTGCAGTCGACAACTCTGCCGACCCGGACGAAGACGTTACACCGGTTTGTGACCGTTCACATAGCCCGCGCATGCATCGTCCGCGCCGCGCATCGCTCCCCCGGTTCGCTACGCTCGGCCCATGACCGACGCGTCGCGCATCCTCGTCCTCAACGGCCCGAACCTCGACATCCTCGGGCGCCGCGACCCGGAGCAGTACGGCACCGTGACGCTCGCCGAGATCGAGGCGATCGTGCACACCGAGGCAGCGGTGCACGGGCTCGAGGCCGACTTCCGCCAGACCAACCGCGAGGGCGAGCTGGTGGAGTGGCTGCACGAGGCGCTCGACGACTTCGCGGCGGTCGTGATCAACCCCGCCGCGTACGCGCACACCTCGGTCGCACTGCACGACGCGGTGGAGGCCCTGTGGGTCCCCGTCGTCGAGGTGCACCTGTCGAACACGTGGAAGCGCGAGCCGTTCCGCCACGTCGACCACGTCGCCACTGCCGCGACGGCGGTCATCGCCGGCGCGGGTGCCGACGGCTACCGACTGGCGGTCGCGCACGTCGCGTCCCTGCTCGCCTGACCCACAGAAGACCGGGAGGCCCGTGGCGGCGCCGCCACGGGCCTCCCGTCCGCCTGCTGCTCACGCTGGGTCGCGCCCGTTCCTTCCAATCGCACGCGCGATGCCAGGTGGTTCCGGGCGTCCCTGATGGGAACTTCCGACCAGGGGCACCCGGAAGCACCGGGTACGCCCGGAAGGACGGGGCGCACGCGCGCGGATCAGAAGTCGGCGGGACGCCGCACGTCGGTGAGGCCTGCGGTGGCGAAGCCGCCACGGATCAGCGGTACGGCGCGGCGCACGGCCTGGTCGATGCGGAGCTCGAGGTCGACGCTCGCGATGTCGTAGCCACCCTCGCGCTTGGTGAAGTCCCGCTCGTTGCCGAACACCCCGAGCGGCAGCGTCGTGGACTGGAAGAAGCCGAACAACGGGCGCATCTGGTGCTCGACGAGCAGGGCGTGCCGGTCGCTGCCACCGGTGGCGGTGAGGAGCACCGGGGTGTCGACGAGGTCGTACTGGCCGACCCAGTCGAAGAACAGCTTGAAGGCGCCGGAGTAGGCCGCGCGGAAGGCCGGGCTGCCGACGACGAGCACGTCCGCGGCCTCCACCGTCTCGAGGGCCCGGCGGGTGCGGTCGGACATCGTCTCGCGACCCGAGGCCGCGCCGAGGTCGGCCAGCAGCGGGCCGATCTCGATCGTCTCGGTCCGGGCGCCGTCGATCTCCTCGGCCAACCGGGCCACCGTCGCCGCGACCAGGGTCGAGGTCCGCGAGGGGTCCGATGGGCTGCCACTGACGCCGACGACCAGTTCTCCGCTCATGCGGTCGATGCTCACACGCTGCCGTGCAGGGCGGCACGTTCGTGACGACATGTGTCGGGTGCCAGTCGGTCGGGGTAGCGTCCGCGCCATGCAGACCTTCCTGCCGTACGCCGACTTCCGGGCATCCGCCGAGGTCCTCGACGACCGGCGGCTCGGCAAGCAGCGGGTCGAGACACTGCAGGTGATGCGCGCACTGACGCTCCCCGACTACGGCTGGCAGCACCACCCGGTGACGGCGATGTGGCGTGGGTACCGTCCGGCGCTGATGGCGTACCAGGAGGCCACGTGCCGTGTCTGGGCCGAGCGCGGGTACGCCGACACGTGTCTCGAGAAGACCCTGCTCGACCTGGGCCGGTTCCCGGAGGACCTGGCGGCGTACGAGCGCGGCGACGTGCCGATCCCGCCGTGGAACGACGACGAGGCCCTGCACGTCTCACACCGCTCGAAGCTCGTGCAGAAGGCGCCCGAGCACTACCGGGAGCTGTTCCCCGACGTGCCGGACGACCTTGCCTACGTCTGGCCGGGGACCCCCGAGCCGGCGACGCCCACCGTCTGACCGTCAAGCGACCGCCCGGCTCTCAGGCGACCGGTATCCAGCGGCCGCCCTCACGCCGGGTGACCACGTCGGAGCGGATCTCGACGACGTCGCGCAGCCCGTCGACGGTGGCGTCCCGCACGGCTGCGGCGGCCCGGTCGTCCTCGGCCTCGAAGCGCACGACGGCGCACGGCACACCGCGGAGCAGTCGGACGTCCTCGGCCTCGACCACGGCGTGTTCGCGTACCAGGCATGCTGCGGCGGGCAGGACGGCGTCCGGGGCCGTGCCGGACGCCAGGGCACCGATCGCCAGGGTCACGCGGTACGAGGGCATGCACCGACGCTACCGGGGAACCGGAACCCGCCGTGGGCTGCAGGGGAACCGACGCCGCTGGAGGGGTGCGGACGTCGACCCACGGCGGGATCGCGGTGTACGGCGGGACACGACGACAGGGGAACGTCGCGCCCCGCGCCGGACGCCGATCAGGGGGTCGACATCCGGTCTGGGTCCACCGCGCGGCTCGGTTCAGGGGAACCGCACGGTGGTGGACCTCAAGGGTGTTCGGTGTCCTCTCGGTACCGGTCCGTCTCGGTCGGTGCAGGCATCGACCGGTGGGCGGCGGCTGGCCGGACCATCGGGAGCAGGGCACTCCCGGCGGTCGCGAGCGCTCCGACCACGGCGATGAGCCCGAGCGGGGCCGTGCCGAGGTCGTGCTGCGCTGCCAGGGCGAGCGCGACGAGGGTGGCCGGCGCCGGCAGGAGCTGCACCGCTCGGAAGCGGTCGTCCCGTCGTGTCCGGGTCACCATCACGTTCGCCATGACGACACTCTGACGCAGATCGGTTGTCCGCAGAAGAGGGGACACGTACCCAGAGATGGAGTAGAACGTCTAGTACACCTCAGCCGAGGGCGCGGACGGTCGCCACGGCGTCGGCCACGGCCCCCACGACGAACGGGACATCGCCGGCCGTGAGCGTCGCGTCGAACGTCAGACGGAGCGCGGTCCGGGCCACGTCCTCGGGGATCCCGAGCGCCGTGAGCACGTGCGAGGCTTCCGTGCTGCCCGCTGCGCAGGCGCTGCCCGACGACGACACGACGTCGCGCTGCTCGAGCTCGAGCAGGACGGTCTCGCCGTTGACGCCCGGGAAGCAGAACGACGCGTGCCCGGGCAGCCGGTGCTCCCGCGACCCGGAGACGAACGCACCGGGGACGGCGGCGAGCACGCCGTCGAGCACCGCGTCGCGCACCGTGGTCGCCGTGCCCGCCCCCGACCGCACCGTCTCCGCCGCCAGCCCGAGCGCCGTGGCCACCGCCACCGCTCCGGCCACGTCCTCGGTGCCGGACCGCCGGCCCCGTTCCTGACCACCGCCGTGCAGCAGCGGCTCGAGCGGGACGCCGGAACCCACGGCGAGCACGCCGGTGCCCTTCGGAGCACCGAGCTTGTGCCCGGACAACGACAGCGCGTCGACGCCCAGGGTCCCGAGGCCGATCGGCAGCCAGGGCGCGGACTGCACGGCGTCGGTGTGGAACCGCGCCCCGACCTCGTGCGCCACCGCGGCGAGCACGGGGACGTCCTGCACGGTGCCGATCTCGTTGTCGGCGTGCGCGATCGAGACGAGTGTGGTGTCCGGGCGGAGCGCCGCGCGCAGCACCGCCGGGTCGACGCGGCCGTCCGGCCCGACGGGCAGCACGGTGACGTCGAAGTCGTGGAAGCGGGCGAGGTAGGCGCAGCTCTCGAGCACGGCCTCGTGCTCGATGGCGCTCGTGACCACGTGCCGACCGCGGGGCGCGGCGAGGGCGATCCCCTTGATCGCGGTGTTCGCCCCCTCGGTGCCGCCGGTGGTGAAGACGACCTCGGCGGGCCGGCACCCGAGCACCGCGGCGACGGCGGCCCGTGCGGCGGTGAGTCCTCGCGCGGCCTCGTCCCCGACCCCGTGCGTCGACGAGGGGTTGCCGAACACCCCCGTCAGGTAGGGCCACATCGCCTCGAGCACCTCGCGGCGGACCGGGGTGGTGGCCGCGCGGTCCAGGTAGAACACGACTAGTCCTGTACGGGCACCGCGACGTCGATGTCGAGCCCCAGGTCGAGCGCCCGCGCCGAGTGGGTCAGCGCCCCGACCGAGATGACGTCGACGCCGGTCGCCGCGATCGCCGCGACGGTGTCGAGCGACACGCCTCCCGAGGCCTCGACGAGCGCGCGCCCGGCGACGATCCCGACCCCGGTCACCAGGTCGTCGGGGGTGAAGTTGTCGAGCATGACCGTGTCGACCCCGGCCGCGACGACTGCTTCGATCTGGTCGATGCGGTCCACCTCGACCTCCACGTGCACGGTGTGCCCGAGCCGCTGGCGGGCCTGGGCGATCGCGTCGCCGATGCCGATCCCGCCGGCCAGGACCACCGCCAGGTGGTTGTCCTTGGCGAGCACGGCGTCGGAGAGCGAGGTGCGGTGGTTGTGTCCGCCACCACACCGGACGGCGTACCGCTCGAGTGCCCGGAGGCCCGGCGTCGTCTTCCGGGTGTCGACGATCCGCGCGGACGTGCCCGCGGCGGCGGCGACGTGCGCCGCGGTGGTCGTCGCGATGCCCGACATCCGCTGCACCAGGTTGAGGGCGACCCGTTCGGCCCGCAGCACGGCCCGCGCTGACCCGGTCACGGTCGCGAGGACGTCGCCCGCCGCGAAGCGCGTGCCGTCGGCGACGTGCACCACAGCCTGGATCGACGGGTCGACGGCGTGCATCACGGTGACGAACACCGACCCGCCGCTCAGTACGCCGGACTCGCGCGCGCCGAGGGTGGCGGTCGCGGTCGCCTCCACGGGGATCAGGGTCTCGCTGGTGACGTCGCCCCAGGGCGCGTCCTCCTCGAGCGCGGTCTCGATCACGCGACGGAGCGCGTGCGGCGGGATGGTGCCGGGATCGGTGGTCATGCGGGTACCTCCTGCGGGACGGCTGCGGAACCGTCGGCGCGTTCGTGGGCGTGCTGGTCGGGACCGGCGTCGGTGTGGTCGGCGACCCAGGCGTACGAGGCCGGGACGGTGGGGTCGGTGTCGGGGTGGTCGGTGCGGGCGTGCGCCCCGCGGGACTCGGTGCGGGCCTCGGCGGCGAGCGCGACGAGTCGGGCCAGGTCGAGGAGCGCACGGTCCTCGTGCTCGCGCACGCCGCCGCCGGTCGGCGCGGTCAGCGCGTCGAGGTCGCGGCGCGCGCTCGCCAGCCCGACGGCGTCACGGAGCAGCCCGACGCGGTCCGTCATGACGGACTGGACCGCCTGTCGGACGGCACCGACGTCGTCGAGGTGGGTCGCGCCTCCAGGCCGGGTCGGACTGGGCCCACGCCTGCCGGTTCCGGCGCGCTGCGGAGCCTGCGGAGCGGCGTGACGGCCGCGCAGGTGGGGGGAGGAAGGGGTCGCGTCGGTCGCTCGGGGCACGCTGGTGACGTGGAGACCGGCGTCCCCGCGCAGGCGGAGCAGGTCGGGTCGCGGTGCGGCGACCGCGTCCGCTGCGCGGACCGCGAAGACGAGCCCCTCGAGCAGGGAGTTCGAGGCGAGCCGGTTGGCGCCGTGGACCCCGGTGCAGGCGGCTTCACCGACGGCGAGGAGTCCGGGCAGGCTGGTGCGACCCTCGGCGTCGGTGGCGATGCCGCCCATCGAGTAGTGCGCGGCTGGTGCGACGGGGACGCCCTCGCGGGTCCAGTCGAAGCCGGCGGCGCGGGTGGCCCGGGTGAGTCCGGGGAACCGCGTGACCAGGAACCCGGCGTCGAGGCCGGTGGCGTCGAGGAGCACGGGTGCGCCGCCCTGGTCGCGCACCGCCGCGGCGATCCCGCGGGCGACGACGTCACGCGGGGCGAGCTCGGCGTCCGGGTGCACGTCCGTCATGAAGCGGTGTCCGGCGGCGTCGCGGAGGACGGCACCTTCACCGCGGACGGCTTCGGACACCAGGCCGCCGCCGGGGACCGCCAGCCGCGTCGGGTGGAACTGGACGAACTCCAGGTCGGCGAGGACGGCGCCGGCTCGCCAGGCGGCGGCGACCCCGTCGCCCGTCGCCACCAGGGGGTTCGTCGTCTCGCGGTACAGGTGCCCCGCTCCCCCGGACGCGATGACGACGGCGTCCGCGTCGAGCCGGCGGGGTTCTCCGAGCAGGTCCAGGACGTCGGCGCCGACGACTGCCCCGTCACGGACGACGAGGTCGGTCAGGCTGGTGCGCTCCAGGATCGTGACGTGCCGTCGGTGCAGTGCCGCGATGAGGGTGCGCTCGACGGCGGCCCCGGTCGCGTCACCGTCGGCGTGCACGACGCGCCACCGGCCGTGCGCGGCTTCACGACCGCGGGCCAGGTCGTCGCCGTACCGGTCGAGGGTCGCCGGGTCCGACGACCGGTCGAAGGGCACGCCGAGGGCGAGCAGGTCGCGGACGCGGGCCGGGCCGTCGGTGCACAGGACCTCGACGGCACGCGCGTCGGCACTGCCGGCCGCGGCGACGTGGGTGTCGGCCTGGTGCAGTGCCGCGGAGTCGTCGGCACCGAGCGCCACCGCGATGCCGCCCTGGGCGTACGCGGTGGCGCTGTCGGCGAGCGCGCCCTTCGTCACGAGGGTGACGTCGTGCAGGGCACTGGCGCGGATCGCTGCGGTCAGCCCGGCGATGCCGGAGCCGACGATGACGACGTGCACGGTGGTCTCCCTCGTTCGGTCGGACTCGTGTGTCAGCCGCGGGGCTTGGCAGCGAGCATGCGCTCGAGCGCGACCTTGGCGTCGGCCTGCACGTCGGCGGGGACGACGATCTCGTTGAGGACCTCGCCGCGGACGAGTGCCTCGAGCACCCAGGCGAGGTAGCCCGGGTGGATCCGGTACATCGTCGAGCAGGGGCAGACGACCGGGTCGAGGCAGAAGATCGTGTGCTGCGGGTACTCGGCGGCGAGCCGGTTCACCATGTTGATCTCGGTGCCGATCGCGAAGGTGGTCGGTTCGGTGGCGGCAGCGACGGTCTTCCGGATCAGGTCGGTACTGCCGGCGTGGTCGGCAGCGTCGACGACGGCCATCGGGCACTCCGGGTGCACGATGACCCGCACACCCGGGTGCTCGCGGCGGGCCTGGTCGATCTGGTCGACCGTGAAGCGACGGTGCACCGAGCAGAAGCCGTGCCAGAGGATGACCTTCGCCGCTTCGAGTTCACTCGTCTCGTTGCCGCCGAGGGGCTTCCGGGGGTTCCACATCGGCATCAGGTCGGTGCTGATGCCCATCGCCTTCGCGGTGTTGCGGCCGAGGTGCTGGTCGGGGAAGAACAGGACGCGCTGCCCGCGCTCGAAGGCCCACTCGAGCACCGTCGCTGCGTTCGACGAGGTGCAGACGATGCCGCCGTTGCGCCCGCAGAAGGCCTTGAGGTCGGCGGCGGAGTTCATGTAGGTGACCGGGATCACGGGCACGCGGCCGTCGGCGTCGGGCTCGGTGCCGTACACGGCGGTGAGCTCGGCCCACGCGGCCTCGACGCTGTCGATGTCGGCCATGTCCGCCATCGAGCAGCCGGCGGCCAGGTTCGGCAGGATCACGCGCTGGTCGTCGCGCGCCAGGATGTCGGCGGTCTCGGCCATGAAGTGCACGCCGCAGAACACGATCGCCTCGGCGTCGGGCTTGGTCAGGGCGGCGTTCGCGAGCTGGAACGAGTCACCGAGGAAGTCCGCGTGCCGGACGACCTCGTCGCGCTGGTAGAAGTGCCCGAGGACGACGACCCGGTCGCCGAGGGTGGCCTTCGCCCGCTCGATGCGCTCGTGGAGCTCGTCGGTCGGGGCCGTCTTGTACTCGTCGGGCAGGACGCCCTGGCGCGGGGCACTCGTCGGGATGACGTCGGACATCGACGATCCCGGGCCGTACCCGGGGCGGGAGTCGAAGTCCCACGTCGGCATCGCGAGGTCGGGCGTGCAGGTGCTGCCGCCGGCCTTGCCGTTGGAGATGAGCTCGATCGTCGTGGCGATGGACACGGGGTTTCCTATCGGTTCCGCTGCTGGTGCTGATCGGCCCCGGTCTGCAGCGGGCCGTTGTCCGCGTAGGCCAGGTCGGGGTTCGAGCGGTACAGCCGAGCCGGACGGTGCCGGCCCCCGCTCGTGGTCTCGTCGGTCGGCAGGACCGCGTCGGTCTTCTCGACCTGCCGACGGAAGTTCGCGGGGTCGAGTGCTCGGCCGAGCACCGCCTCGTACACGCCGCGGAGTTCGGCGAGGGTGAACCGGTCACCGAGGAACGCCTGCGCGATCCGCGAGTACGACATCTTGTTGCGCAGCCGCCACAGGGCGTACTCGACGATGCGGTCGTGGTCGAAGGCGAGCGGCGGGTGCTCGTCGGCCAGGAACCACCGGACGTTCCAGTCGTCGGGCACGACGTTCGCCTCGTCCGGGTGCACGAGCGCCCAGTACACGATCGACACGACCCGGCTCGGGGAGCGTCCGACATCGCCGAACGCGTAGAGCTGCTCGAGGTAGCGCGGCTGGACGTTCGTCGTCTCGCGCAGTCGGGCGGCCGCCGAGTCCTCGAGCCCCTCGTCGTCGCCGACCCAGCCGCCGGGGAGCGCCCAGGATCCCTCGAACGGTTCGGCGACGCGACGCACGAGTGGCATCCACAGCGCCGGCGCACCGGTGTCGGGGTGCGGGCGCAGCGCCACGATCACGGTGGAGACCGCGACGCGGATGCCTGGTTCGTCCATGAGGAAGATAGTGTCAATCTGACTCGAAGTGTTCAGGTTGGGATGACACTATCACTGCCGACGGGGTGCGCTCGTCACGAGCCGGAAACAGATCGTCACGGGGCCGAAAACTCCCGGGAGCACGCCGCGGTTAGCGTGGAGGGCATGACGACGGTGACGAGGGTGCATGCCGTGGTGTCGGGGACCGTCCAGGGGGTCGGCTTCCGGTACTGGACCGCTCGGAAGGCCGACGGGCTCGACCTGGTCGGCTACGCGAGGAACCTCTGGGACGGCACGGTCGAGGTCGAGGCCGAGGGCCCCTCGGTCGCGGTCGACTCGCTGATGGCGTGCCTGCGCACCGGGCCGCCGTCGGCGACCGTGACCGACGTCTCCCTGCGGTCGGTCGTGCCGCACGGGGACGCCGACGGGTTCGCGATCCTGCACTGAGCGGACACGCCCGACGTCGCGCGGGCACGTCGGGGGCGGTGCCGATCGTCCACCTGCGGACGTCGCCAGCGAAGCGGAATAATCGCATCCACTCAGGGAGTTGGCCTGTCTGCGCGTCCTGCGCCACACCCGTTCCACCCGTCGTGACCCACCAGGAGCACCCGCATGACCCAGGCCGTCGATTCCGCCCCCCGCACGGGAAGCGTCTCGCAGCCGTCCGCTGCCGAGACCCGACTCGTGATCGGGCTGCTGCTCGTCTCCGCGTTCGTCGTCATCCTCAACGAGACGATCATGGGCGTGGCGCTGCCCCGGCTCATGGACGACCTCGACATCAGCGCCGCGACCGGTCAGTGGCTGACCACCGGCTTCCTGCTCACCATGGCGGTCGTCATCCCGATCACCGGGTTCCTGCTGCAGCGGTTCAACACCCGCCCGGTGTTCGTCTGGGCCATGGGCCTGTTCTCGGTGGGCACGCTGATCGCCCTGCTCGCCCCCGGGTTCACGGTGCTGCTCATCGGCCGCATCGTGCAGGCCAGCGGCACCGCGATCATGATGCCGCTGCTCATGACGACGGTCCTGACCCTCGTCGACCCCGCGCACCGTGGCCGCATCATGGGCAACATCTCCATCGTCATCTCGGTCGCACCGGCGATCGGCCCGACGATCTCCGGCCTGATCCTCAACGCCTTCTCGTGGCGCTGGCTGTTCGGCTTCGTGCTGCCCATCGCGATCGCGGCGCTCATCCTCGGCATGGTCAAGGTGCAGAACGTCTCGACGCCGCGCAAGGCGCCGATCGACGTCGTCTCGGTGGTGCTCTCCGCCTTCGCGTTCGGCGGCATCGTCTACGGCCTGTCCAGCATCGGTGAAGCCGGCGCGACCGGTCCGCTCGTCCCGGTGACCGCCCTGGTCGTCGGCGCCGTCGCCCTCGCGGTGTTCATCGTCCGGCAGACGCGCCTGCAGCGCACCGACAGCGCCCTGCTCGACCTGCGCACGTTCCGCACCCGCGGCTTCACGGTGCCGATCGTCGCGATGGGTCTGAGCTTCATGGCGATGTTCGGCACGCTCATCCTGCTGCCCATCTACCTGGAGCGCGTCCTCGGGCTCGAGGTCCTGCAGGTCGGCCTGCTGCTGCTCCCCGGTGGTCTGCTGATGGGCCTGCTCTCCCCCATCGTCGGTCGCATCTACGACCGCCGCGGCCCGCGCGTGCTGCTCATCCCCGGATCGATCATCGTCAGCGCCGTGCTCTGGGCGCTCTCCACCGTCGGCGTCGACACGAGCGTGTGGTTCGTCCTCGGTGCGCACGTGGTGCTGAGCATCGGGCTGGCCCTGACCTTCACGCCGCTGTTCACCGCGGCGCTCGGCGGGCTGCCCCCGAAGCTGTACTCGCACGGCAGCGCGGTGCTCGGCACGGCGCAGCAGCTCGCCGGTGCAGCGGGCACCGCCCTGTTCGTCACGCTGCTGACGATCGGTGCGGCCACCGCCGTTGAGGGCTCCGGTGCCCGTGGGGTCCAGGTGGCCACCGCGTCGGGCGTCGGCACCGCCTTCATGGTCGGTGCGATCATCTCGCTGTTCGGCATCCTGGCGTCGGTGTTCGTCCGCCGACCCGAGGTGCCCGAGGGCGCACCGACGCCCCCGCCCGTGCACTGACCGACGGACCCCGCGGGGCGCCGACCCCGTGACGGGGACCGGCGCCCGGCTCGCACCCGGCTCGCACCGGGCGCTGGACTGCGTGGCAGGGTGGGCGGCATGCGGTCGACGACGAGCGAGCTCAACTGGTCCGGCACGGTCACGTACACGGCCGAACGGGTCGTCCGTCCGTCGTCGATCGACGAGGCCGCCCAGGTCGTGGCGGACGCCGAACGGGTGCACGGACTCGGCACCCGGCACTCCTTCAACGACGTCGCCGACTCCCCGGGCGTCCTGCTCGACCTGACCGGGATCCCCACCGACCTGGTCGTCGACGCCGAGCACCGCACGGTGACGCTCGGTGCCGGCACCCGGTACGGCGACGTCGCGTCCGACATCGACCGCGCCGGGTTCGCCCTGCACAACACCGGATCACTGCCGCACATCTCCGTCGGGGGCGCGGTCGCGACCGGTACCCACGGCTCCGGCACGGCGCTGGGGTCACTCGCCACCGCCGTGCGCGCGTTCGAGGTGCTCGGTCCGGACGGCTCCGCCCGGACGATCGACCGGACGGACCCGGGGTTCGACGGTGCGGTGCTGCACCTCGGCCTGCTCGGCATCGTGACCCGGGTGACCCTCGACGTCGAGCCCACCTACCGGATGCGTCAGGACGTCTACGGCGCGATCCCCTGGGACACCTTCACGGCGAACGTCGCCGAGGTGCACGCCGCCGCGTACTCGGTGTGCGCGTACACGGTGTTCGGCGACGCGATCACCGAGGTCCTGGTGAAGTCGCGCGTGCCCGACGGCGGCGGGGACGTGCCGGTTCCGGACGCGCTGGCCGGGGCACCCCGCCTGCCCGGCACCCCCGGCGACGACCACCGGACCGCGCGCGACGGCTCCGTCGGCCCGTGGTGGGACCGGCTGCCGCACTTCCCGATCGGGTCGGTCCCGAGCCACGGGTCCGAAGTGCAGAGCGAGCACTTCGTCCCGCTCCGGCACGCGGCTGGAGCCCTCGACGCGCTCCGAGGACTGGCGGACCGGATCCAGCCGCACCTGCACGTCTGCGAACTCCGGACGATGGCCGCGGACGACCTCTGGCTCAGCCCGACCCAGGGCGAGGACGTCCTCTGCATCGCGTTCACCTGGCAGAAGCACCCGGCCGAGGTCGCCGCGCTCCTGCCCGACCTGGAGGCCCGGCTCGCGCCCTTCGACGGCCGACCGCACTGGGGCAAGATGAGCTCGCTCGACCACGCGGCGATCGCCGCGCTGTACCCGCGGCTGGCGGACTTCCGCGACCTGGTCGCCCGGGCCGACCCGGAGCAGACGTTCGCATCCGCGTTCGGCGAGCGGGTGCTCGGGACCTGACCCGGGCCTCCAGGCCGCGCAGCGCAGCTCAGTGCAGCGCTGCGCGGCGCACTGCCGCTCAGTGCCGCTCAGTGCGGCGCTGCGCTGCCGTCGCCCCGCCGGAGGTCAGATCGACGTGAACGCGAGCGGCGTGATCGTCCGCCTCTCACCGTCCCAGTGCCGGACACCGCCCACGTCCAGCGTCTCCGGCAGCGCCACGGCACGCAGCGCCGCGACCGCCCGTGGCAGGTCCTCGTCGCGCACCCGGCGGGCCAGCGTGACGTGCGGCGACCAGTGCCCGGGCACCGACGTCTCGACGCCGCCGGGCGCGATCGCGTGCACCTCGTCGTGGAAGGTGGTGAGCGCCGTGTCGAGGACCACCGCGCGCACGAGCACCGAACGGCCGGCGCCCGCGGGGAAGAGCAGCAGCCCGCCCAGCCGGATCGACGTCGGGACCGAGGTGCGGAACCCGGCGGGCACGGGCAGCGTCTCCCCGGCGGCCAGGGTGACGTGCGGCGCGTTCGACGGGGACGGGTGTCGTCCCAGGCTCGGCAGGTCGGCGTCGATCAGGGCCTGCCAGGCCGACCGCACGGCGGCGTCCGACTCCGGGCCGAGGACGAGTTCGATGCTGCGCACGGTCCGAGTCAACCAAGTCGTGTCGGGACGCGTCCTGCGACGCACGCGGCACGGGTCGAGTGCTGCGTAACACGACGGAACGGAACTCGCTCCGGCGGTGGGGCGCAGGTCACACTCGTCTCCACGCCGCGGACCACCGCGGCTCCCCCGCACGCACGGCCCACGAGGAGCACCAGCATGTCCGCAGCCCCAGCACTGCCCGAGAAGCCGAAGGGCAAGCGTCCGATCGGCTGGATCGTCGCCGCCGCGATCGTCGTCGTGGCCATCGTCGTCGCCGTGGTCGTCGGAGCCCTGCGCTCCGGCAGCGACGGTGCCGGTGCCGCCGGCGACGCCGCGCCGAAGACCGTCACGATCGGTGTCTCGGACAAGTCGCTCGGCTACTGGAGCACGTACACGAAGCTGGCGAAGGAGAAGCTCAACGTCACGGTCAAGCTGACGAACTTCTCGGACTACTCGCTGCCGAACCCCGCGCTCAAGGACGGCCAGCTGGACATCAACCAGTTCCAGCACATCCAGTACCTGGCGGACTACAACGTCACGTCCGACGACGACCTGCAGCCCATCGGCTCCACCGCCGTGTACCCGCTGCCGCTCTACGCGACGAAGTACGACAAGCCGTCCGAGCTGCCCGCGAACGCGAAGGTCGCGATCCCGAACGACTCGATCAACCAGGCCCGTGCGCTCCTGATCCTGCAGGCGGCGGACCTGATCACGCTCAAGGACGGTGGCTCGGCGTTCTCCACCGCGGACGACATCGAGACGAAGAAGGTCGACGTCCAGCCCCTCGACGCCTCGCAGACCGCGAACGCGCTGCAGCAGGGCTCCGTCGCCGCCGCCGTCGTGAACAACAACTTCGCCACCGCGGCCGGCCTGCCGATCTCGGACGCGATCTACCAGGACGACCCCTCGAGCGCAACCGCTGCCCCGTACGTGAACGTGTTCGCCGTCCGCGACGAGGACAAGGGCAACAAGACCTACCTCGAGCTGGCGGAGCTGTTCCAGGACGACGCCGTGCAGAAGGCCTTCGCGAAGGACCTGCCCGAGGCCGTCGCCCGCGACGAGAGCGCCTCGAAGCTGCAGGACGAGCTCGCCCAGGTCGAGCAGGACGCGAAGGCGGCCAAGCAGTAGTGCCGGTCCTCGTCGAACTCCGCGGCGTCTCGAAGCACTACCGCCGCGCCGACACCGGCGAGACCGTGGTGGCCGTCGAGGACGTCTCCCTGGACGTGCACCAGGGAGAGGTCCTCGGCGTCATCGGGTACTCCGGTGCCGGCAAGTCCACCCTGGTCCGCCTGGTCAACGCACTCGAGCTGCCGAGTTCCGGCACGGTCACCGTCGCGGGCCGCGAGCTGACGGCGATCCCCGAGCGGGACCGCCGTCTGGCACGTCGGAACATCGGGATGATCTTCCAGCAGTTCAACCTGTTCCGGTCCCGCACGATCGCCGGCAACGTCGCGTACCCGCTCAAGGTCGCCGGTGTGCCGAAGGTCGAGCGGGACCGCCGTGTCGCCGAGCTGCTCGACTTCGTCGGCTTGCTCGAGCGTGCCCACGCCTACCCGGAACAGCTGTCCGGCGGCCAGAAGCAGCGCGTCGGCATCGCCCGCGCCCTGGCGGCGTCGCCCGACCTGCTGCTCGCCGACGAGGCCACCAGCGCCCTGGACCCGGACACCACGTCCGAGGTGCTCGCGCTGCTGCGCCGGGTGAACCGGGAGCTCGGCGTCACGATCATCGTCATCACGCACGAGATGGACGCCGTCCGGCAGATCGCCGACCGGGTCGCCGTGATGGAGCAGGGCCGGGTCGTCGAGGTCGGGGATGTCTACGACGTGTTCTCCGCACCGAAGACCGGTGCCGCGCAGCGCTTCGTCCGCACCGCGCTGCACGACCGGCCCTCACCCGAGACGCTCCGGCGTCTCCGGGACCGACACCCGGGTCGGCTCGTCACGGTGCAGATCACCGACGAGGCCGGGCTGCAGAACCGCATCGACGCCGCGTTCCGCGCCGCCGGGGTCACCGCAGAGCTGGTCTACGGCGGGGTCGGCGAGATCCGGGAGCGTCGGATCGGCTCGCTCACCTACGAGCTGAGCGCAGCGGGCGGCGCGTCCGGCGGGCCCGGAGTGCCCGGCGGGCCCGGAGTGCCCAGCGGGCCCGGAGCGTCCGGCGGGCCCGGGGTGGCCGGCGGTTCCGACGCCATCGACCGGGCGATCGCCGCGCTCCGCGCCGACGGCGTCACGACCGACGAGGAGGCCGCCGCGTGAACAACAACTCGTTCCAGAGCGTGATCGACACGTTCGACGTCTTCCTGGCAGCGATCCGCGACACCATCGTGATGTCGCTGATCTCGCTGGTCATCGCCGGGGTCATCGGCCTCGCGCTCGGCCTGCTGCTCTACGCGACCCGGCCGGGCAACGTGCTCGGCAACCGCACCGCGTACACGGTGCTCAACGTGTTCGTGAACCTGATCCGCCCGATCCCGTTCGTGATCTTCCTCGCCGCGATCGCCCCGTTGTCGCGGGTCGTCGTGCAGACCACGATCGGCGTCCCCGCGGTGACCTTCGCGATCTCGCTGGCCGCGGCCTTCGCGGTGTCCCGGATCGTCGAGCAGAACCTGCTGTCGGTCGACCCGGGCGTCGTCGAGGCGGCTCGGGCCTCGGGCGCGCACCCCGTCTCGATCCTGCTGACCGTGCTCATCCCCGAGGGTCTCGGCCCCCTGATCCTCGGCTACACGTTCATCTACATCGGCATCGTCGACATGACGGCGCAGGGTGCGTTGATCGGTGGCGGCGGCCTCGGCGAGTACGCGATCACCTACGGCTCGCAGCGCTACGACTGGTGGGTGGTCTACGTCTCGGTGGCGGCGATCGTCGTCATCGTGCAGCTCGGCCAGTTCATCGGCAACCGCTTGGCGCGGGCGACCCTGCGCCGCTGACCCGCGGTCGCGGGCTCTGCGGGCGACCGCCTGGAGGCCCGGTACCGGTCCACGAGACCGGCACAGGGCCTCCAGTGCGTTGCGGGCTGAACGGGCGCGCCCAGCGTCGTCCGCCGAGCGGTCACGACTCCCCGCTCACGTCCGCCGAGGTCGCACGAACCGTCGCCCGCCGGGCCGCCAGCCGACACTTCGTGACCAGCCGGCGGCACACCCGCGGCAGGTCGCACCCTCGGAACGCGACACCGACACGCCCGACCGCAGACCACCCAGCGGTCACGACTCCCCGCTCGCGTCCGCCGAGGGCGCACGGACCGTCGCTGCGCGCCCCCGCAACCGACACTTCGTGACCATCCGGCGGCACACCCGCGGCACGTCGCGCACCCGGCCGCCAGCCGACACTTCGTGACCAGCCGGCGATGCGCGCGCTGCAGGTCGCGCCCCCGGAACGCGACGCCAACACGCCCGACCGCCCACCACCGAGCGGTCGCGACTCCCCGCTCACGTCCGCCGCGGGCGCACGAACCGTCGCCCACCCGGCCGCCAACCGACAGTTCGTGACCAGCCGGCCATGCGCGCGCGGCATGTCGCGCGACCGCGGTAGCCAGCGGCCAGCGCCTGAGGGCACCCGGTCAGGCGGCGGGAGCCTCGACGGTGGTGACGGCGCCGGTCTCGCCCGGGTGCTCGTAGTGCGCTCGCACCAGGATCGGACGGTGGTCGGAGATGCCCGCCGGCAGGGTCTCGACGCCGGCGATGTGCAGCCCGACGCTCGTCGCGAAGTCGAAGTGGCCCGTGAACTTTCGGTAGCGCAGGTACGTCGGCTGGTCGGACAGCGACAATGCAAACCCGCCCTGCTCGATCTTGCGACGCAGGTTCGTCTGGAACCACGGGTAGTTGAAGTCGCCGACCATGACCGCGGGGACGTCCTTCGCGAGCTCGCGCAGGAACTGGTGCGCCGCCTCGATCTGCTTGCGGCGCAGGGAGTTCGTCGCGGTCAACGGTGAGGCGTGGAACGACGCGACGACGACCTCGGCGTCGGCCTCGGTGTCGCGCAGGTGCATCGCGATGAGCCGTTCGTGCGCGGGTGCGAGGACCCGGTCGTGCAGCGACTTCTGCAGCGAGTGGATGCTGAAGTCCTGCACCTCGAAGCGGTCGTCGCGCTTGTAGATCGCGAGCCCGAGTCGGTTGGTGCGGGTCGACGCGGCGAGCGACAGGCCGCCGATCGACGGAGCGAGGTCGTTGCTGTCGCACTCCTGCACGCACAGGACGTCGGCGTCGGATGCCTCGGCCAGTGCGGCGAGCTCGCCGTTGGCGGTGTGCTCGCGGAGGTTGTAGCTGACGACACGGAGCTGCGTGGGCTGCACGGTCTGGTCCGATGCGATCGTGCTCTGCTGCTCTGGCGCGGCCATGCTGCCTTCCTGTCCGGGTGTTCCGGTCACCCTGCCGCGGTCACCGTACTCGGGTACCGCGGACGGTTGCTGAGACTGTAACGCCTGCCGGGTTTCGTCCGTGTGACCGTGACGGAAACGGACAGCGGCGGGATCAGGCGCGGACACGGCGGACCGGACGGACGGTGTCGCCCGCTGAGCGACTCATCAGGATGCCCTCGACGCAGGCGACCACGAGCAGGGCGGCGATGACCCAGAAGGCCACCGTGTACGGTCCGTCGCCCCCGAGCCCCGAGGCCGCGCGGATGACCACCGCGGCGACGGCGACCCCGAAGCCCGCGGCGGTCTGCTGCAGGGTCGACGACAGCGTGTTCGCCGGGGTCATGTCTGCTTGCTCGACGTCGGCGAAGGCGATGGTGTTGTAGGCCGTGAAGCCGACGGAGCGAGCAGCACCGCTGACGACGAGCAGCACGGCGAGCAGCCAGAACGGGGTGTCCTCGGTCATGAACGCCATCGCGACCACGGTCAGCGCGGCGATGGCCGACGACACGATGATCACCGGGCGGTAGCCCCACCAGCGCAGGAACGGGGTCGTCATCGGCTTGATGCCGAGGTTGCCGACGAACACCCAGAGCACCGCTGACCCGGCGAGCACGGCGCTCCAGCCCCAGGCGTCCTGGAACAGCAGCGGGAGCACGAACGGCACCGCGGACACCGCCAGACGGAACAGGCTGCCGCCGGCGTGCGACACCCGGAACGTCTCGAGCCGGAACGCGTCGAGCCCCATGATCGGGTGCGGCGCCCGACGGAAGTGCCGGATCGCGAACCAGCAGCAGACGGCTCCGACGACACCGGACACGACGACGGCCAGGACCGGGATGACGTCGAGTGCGAGCAGGGACGCCATCACGACGAGCGAGCCGAGCCCGACGCAGGCGAGCAGCGACCCGAACCAGTCGAACGGCACCCGCTGCGCCGCACGCTCCTGCGGGACGAGCACCAGGGCGGCGACGAACGCGATGACGCCGAGCGGGATGTTGATGAGGAAGATCCAGTGCCACGACAGCGTCTCGACGAGCACGCCGCCGATGAACGGCGCGATGATCGGGGCGGCGAGGGCCGGCCAGGTCAGGATGGCGATGGCGGTGACGAGTTGTTCGCGCCCGGCGCTCCGGAGCACGACGAGCCGGCCGACGGGCACCATGAGCGCTCCGCCGAGGCCCTGCAGGATGCGCCACAGCGTCAGCTCCACCAGCCCGGTCGACAGCGCGCACAGTGCGGACGCGATCGTGAACAGCGCGATGGCCCCGGCGAAGACGGTCCGCGAACCGATCCGGTCGGTGAGCCAGCCGGACACCGGGATGAACACCGCGAGGGTGACGAGGTAGGCGGTGATCGCGACACCGACCGCGGCGGAGTCGACTCCGAGGTCACGCCCCATCGCCGGCGCGGCGGTCGCCAGGATGGTGCCGTCCAGCAGCTCCATGAAGTAGGCCCCGGCCACCAGCACGGCGACCGCAGTGCTGCCCGTCCGTCGTCTGGGTGTCGTCGCCGTCGTCGTCATCGCCCATCGAGACTATGCCCGCGGACGTCCCTGTCGTCACGACGTCGCCCGTCCCCACGCGGAACCAGGCGTCTGGACGGCGCGTGGAACGAGCCACCCACCGCACTCGGCACCGGCCGTCCACCGGGCGCGAGGTGGGATGCACGACGCAGGTCGGACCTCCAGGCGCGGTTCGGGGCGATCCTCACGCTCGGGCCGACTACCCTGGCCGGGTGCCGACCCGACCACCCGAACGCCGAGGAACTCGCGCGTGAGCCGCACCGACAGTGCCGGCGTGCTCGCCGGACGGTGGTCCGCCGGCCGACGGCGTGCCCTCGACACCGTGACGTCGCTGCCGGCGTGGGCGGCGGTCCTGCTCGTCTGGACCGGCGGCCGGGTGCTGTCCACACTGTGGCTCGCGCTCGCGTACCCGCTCATCGGTCGTGCCCTGCCGGACAACGCGATCTGGGGCAACGAACACGGGTTCGGCGCGTTCCTGGTCGCCTGGGACGGGCAGTACTACGAGCAGATCTCGCTGCACGGCTACCCGGATGCCCTGCCCCTCGACGCTGCCGGCAACGTCGCCCAGAACGCCTGGGCCTTCCTGCCGGCGTTCCCCTTCACCATCCGGGCGCTGACGGCCTCGACCGGGGTGCCCTTCGACCTCGGCGCACCGCTGGTCGCGATCGTCGCCGGCCTGCTCGCCACCTTCTTGCTGCACCGGCTGGTGCGGGACCGGGCGGGGCACGCAGCGGCGATGTGGGCGGTCTTCTTCTTCAGCTGCGGTCCGTTGTCGTTCCTGCTGCAGGTCGGGTACGCGGAGAGCATGTTCCTCGTGTTGTCGTTCGGGGCGCTGCTCGCGCTGGAACGTCGGCGGTACGCCCTCCTGACCGCACTCGGGGTCGCCGCGGCGTTCACCCGCCCGGGCGCCCTGGCGATCCCGCTCGTGCTCGGCGTCGTCGCGCTCGTCCGGTGGGTCCGGGCGCGGCGGGAGACCGGCCGCGTGTTCGAGGGCTTCCCGCTCCGCGAGCAGGTCGGGGTCGTCGCCGCCGGCCTGACCATGGTCGCCGCCGGACTCGCCTGGCCGGTGATCGCCTCGCACGTCACCGGGACGCCGAACGCGTACCTGGAGACGGAGATGTCCTGGTGGGTGAACTTCATCGGCCGGGTGGACTTCGTGCCGCTGACGCCGTGGTTCCTCATCGCGGGCCGCTGGCTCGGCGTGGGCGGGATCCTGATCGTGGTGTTCCTGCTCGTCGCGTACCCGCTCTGGCTGCTAAGGAAGTCGACGCGCCGGCTCGGACCCACGACGGTGCTGTACTCGGCCGGGTACGCGCTGTACGTCTTCGCGGTGTCGTTGCCGATGGCCTCGACCCCGCGGCTGCTCATGCCGCTCGCGCCGCTGTTCGGGTCGCCCGAGCTGGTCGCGAAGCCCTGGATGCGGTGGACGCTCGTGTCTGCGGCGTTGGCGGGGCAGCCGGTGCTGGTCGCGGTGCTCTGGTTGCTCGGCCCGCCGTGAGCAGCTGACGCGCAGACCGGGCTGGTCTCCGCGCGACGCCGGCGTCTCGTCGCGGCAGGACGCCGTCGTCTCGTCACGACGCCGTCAGGTGCGCAGGACGCCCCCGAATCCGGCGGCGTCATGCGCGCGAGGCGGCGCCACAGCACTACGACGGCGTCAGCGCACCAAGCCGGCGCCACAGCACCGCCCCGCACCGGGCCGGCCCCACCACGCCGTCAGAGCCTCAGAGCTCGAGCGTCCCGTGGTCGCCCGTGTCCGGCTGGCTCTGCTTGCCGAGTGCCGCCTTGAACATCTGCACCAGGCTGCCGACCGGCCCGGTGTCCTGGGTCCAGTACTCGACCGAGACCCCCTCGACCGTCAGGAGCCGGATCGTCGGGTCCTGACGCCCCTCCGGGAACCACGCTTCGGCGAACGGCGACCACAGCTCGTCGACGACGGAGTCGTCCTGGGTCACGGTCGCGGTCCCGGCGATGGACAGGTACCCGCCCTGCGACTCGATCGAGACGTTGACGTGCGGGTTCCGCGCGATGTCCTCGACCTTCTCGCTGCCGTCCTGCACCAGGAACCGCAGGGTCCCGTGGAACGTCTTGTCCTGCACCGCGAGGGGCCTGGCGTGCAGGTTCCCGTCCTCGCTCACCGTGGTGAGCAGTGCCGTGTGGGCGCCGTGGACGATGTCCGAGATCGCGGCGCGCTGCTCCGTCTGTGTGTCGGTCATGGTGCTCCTTTGCGTCATGCGCCCCGATCCGCCCGACGTGCGACCGTCGGTTCACGGGGCCGTACCGTTCCGACCAGTGTGCCCCTCCGGCGCTGGACGCGTCAGCCCCGCGCGTCGAGGTGGTCCGGTCGAGGTCGGCCTGGAGGCCCGGCGCACCTCCGCCTCGCCGCCCCCGCCCCGGCAGATCCCGGCCGTCGGGCCGCACATGCGTGTGCAGGATGCGACACCACACGCGTCGATCGACAGGTGGAACGTCGTTGCATGCACACGCACCGGATGCGTGTGCATCAAGCGATCGGACACGAGTCGTTCGACACGTGCATCGTCGGAACATGCACACGCACGGAACCGACTCCCGGCCGGCCGGGCTCAGACGGGTTCGCGGATGGTGGTCTCGACGTCGACGACCTGCGGGATCTTCGGCATCGAGGCGAAGCCGAACGCCACGGGCGGGTCGAGCGGCGCAAGGTCCCCCAGGGACTCCCCCGCCCAGGTGCCGCGCACACCGGTGACGTCGTGCGCCCCGGTCACGCCGTAGTACTCGCGGCGGCCGTTGCCCGCCGAGCCCGCGGTGCCGGAGCCCGGCGCGAGCAGGCGCGCCACGGGGTCGATCGCAGCGAGCCAGCGCGGGTCTCGGGCGATCGGCTTCGGCACGATGCGCAGGATCCGGCCGAGCGGCGAGATCCCGCCGACGTCGATCGAGGCCTCCAGCGCACCGGCGCTCAGTTCGAGGCCGCGGGCGGTGCGGCGGGCGTGGACGTCCACGACCGAGACCGTGTCGAAGCGGTAGGTGCCGGAGACGTACGCGGCGACGATCTCGTCCGGGGCGAGCAGCACGCTGGTGCCGTCGGGGAGCTCGAGGAACACGTCCGTGAACGGCCCGAACGGTGAGCGGTCCCACATGCCGACGACGATGCGGACGCCCGAGGTCGTGCCGACGCCCATGATCCGCCCGCGGAACCGGCGCTCGACGACGGAGTCGGAGGCGTGACCAGGAACGGGACCGGAGGCGTGGTCGGGGTGTGACGACATGTCCTGGACCGTACCCGCGGCCCCCGTGAGCCGATCTCGGTGGCCGCCCCGGACCTCCCGGCCGTTGCCCGCGCGCCGCGCTGCCCGCCGGAACCCGAACGCACGACACCGGTGCTCACGCTCCGAACACCCGCGAAGGGTGGTGCGGAGTGCGAACACCGGTGTTTTGCGGACCCGGACCGGGACCGGGACGGCGTCCGTCAGGCGACGGGGACGGGCTGCGCCAGCAGCTCGCGGACGCGGGGCGCGACCTCGGAGCCGTAGAGCTCGATCGACCGCATCATGTCGGCGTGCGGCAGGCGACCCGTCGCGTACCGCATGTCGAAGCGCGAGGCGCCGAGGATCCGCATGTTGCGTGCGACCTTGCGGGCGACGGTCTCCGGCGAGCCGACGTAGAGCGACCCGCCGGCCGACAGGCTCGCCCGGTACCCGGCGACGTCGAGGGGCGGCCAGCCGCGCTCCCGGCCGAGCTGGTCGGTGACGGCCTTGTGGTACGGCCAGTACCGCTCGGCGGCCTCTTCGTCGGTGGCCGCCACGAAGCCCGGCGAGTGCATCGCGATGGGCTGCTGCGGCAGGTCGAGCTGCGCGAGGGCCTGGCGGTACAGGCGCGAGAAGGGGGCGAACTGTGCCGGCTGCCCGCCGATGATGGCGAGGAAGAGCGGCATCCCGTAGGACGCGGCACGGATGACCGACTGCGGGGACCCGCCGACACCGATCCAGGTCGGGATGGCGCCGTGCTCGAGCTTCGGGAAGACGTCCTGGTCGACCAGGCCCGCGCGCTTGGTGCCGGACCAGGTGACGGCGTCGCCGCCGCGCAGGGCCGCCCAGAGCTGGAGCTTCTCCTCGAACAGGACCTCGTAGTCGCTCAGCTCGTAGCCGAACAGGGGGAACGACTCGGTGAAGGAGCCGCGGCCCAGGATGACCTCGGCGCGGCCGTTCGACAGCGCGTCCACGGTGGCGAAGCGCTCGTAGACACGGACGGGGTCGTCGGAGGACAGCACCGTGACCGCCGAGCCGATGCGGATGCGCTCGGTGCGGGCGGCGATGGCGGCGAGGACGACCTCGGGGGCACTCACGACGAAGTCGGCGCGGTGGTGCTCCCCGACGCCGATGAAGTCGACGCCGACCTGGTCGGCGAGGACGGCCTGGTCGACGACGTCGCGGATGCTCTGCGCGTCGGACTGCAGGCTGCCGTCGGCGCGTTCGGTGACGTCGCCGAAGGTGTCGAGGCCGAGCTGCAGGGGCCCGACCCGATCGGGTGCGGGCGGCGGGACGTCCGACGGACGGTCGGTGCCGAATGCGTTGCTCATGGTGTCCTCCTGATCGCATTTCCATGCGTTTGCATCAATGTAGCACGATGCGCCCCAGCGCGCACGGGGTGGGCGACCGGTCCGGCACGGCCCAGGCCGGGGTCGGCGACCGGTCCTGCACAGGCCCGGCCGGGGTCGGCCAGCCCGGACGAGTACGGTCACCCGCATGCCGAACCTCCCCGACCAGACCGGACGCCGCATCGTCGTCACCGGATCCAACAGCGGCACCGGACGAGAGGCCGCCCTGCGCCTCGCCGGAGCCGGCGCCAGCGTCGTGCTCGCCGTCCGCAGCACCGAGAAGGGCGAGTCCGCCGCCTCCGGCATCCGCGCCGCCCACCCCGGCGCCGACGTGGAGGTCCGCGAACTCGACCTCGCCGACCTGGCCAGCGTCCGCCGCTTCGCGAGCGGCATCGTGGACGAGGAACGTCCGATCGACGTCCTGGTCAACAACGCCGGCGTGATGGCCCCGCCGGAGCGCTTCGAGACCGTCGACGGTTTCGAGCTGCAGTTCGGCACGAACTTCCTCGGCCCGTTCGCCCTGACGAACCTGCTGCTGCCGTCGCTGCTCCGCGCCGGGGCAGCCCGGACCGGTGCACCCCTGGCCGAGGCACCCCGTGTCGTGACCATGTCGAGCCTCGCCGCGATCCCCGGCCGGATCCGCTTCGCCGACCTGCAGTGGGAGCGCGGCTACAACGGCTGGCGTGCCTACGCGCAGTCGAAGCTCGCCGACCTGCTCCTCGCGCTGCACCTGCACCGCCTGACGGTCGAGGCCGACGTGCCCCTGGTCAGCACCGCCGCCCACCCCGGCTACACCCGGACGAACCTGCAGGCCGCCGGGCGCTCGCTCGGTCGGTCGAAGCCGGTGCGGTCGAGCAACCGCGCGCTGCCCTTCACCCAGGCCGTCGAGCAGGGCACCGAACCGCTGCTCTACGCGGCGGTCGGCCCGAACGCCGTTGGTGGCGCGTACTACGGCCCCTCCGGTCCGTTGGGCATGACCGGTCCGACCACCACCGTGTCGATCCCGGGCTCTGCGCGGAGCGCCGACCTCGCCCGCTCGCTCTGGGCGGTCGCCGAGGACCTCACCGGGACGCGCCCGCCGCTCTAGCCGAGACGCCGTCGTCTCCCCAGGACGCCTCCAGCTCCACGAGACGCCGCCGAATCCGGAGGCGTCTCGTGGACCTGGCGGCGCCTGCCAGGCACACCGGCGTCTCGCAACGGGCGCGGGGCGCAGCCGGGAGGCCCGGGTCGGGTCCGGCACGTCGAGCGCGTCAGGCGCGGTGCAGCTCCACCGACCCGTCCAGCCGACCGGGTTCGGTCAGCCGGGCGTGCTGCAGGACGGTGCGGCCCGGAGCTATCGCTGCCGCGACGATCGACAGCGTCGTCATGTGCCCCTCGGTCTCGTGCACGTCGCGGAGGATCGCGTCGGGGTGGTCGCTCGGCAGCGCTGCGGACTCCGCAAGCACGCCGAACCAACCACCCCACCCGTCCCCGGCGTCGGCACCGGCGTCCACGGTGCGGAGTTCGTCGAATGGGCCGAGCACCGGCGGGCCGGTCGGCGCGTCGACCGAGCGGAAGGCCTCGAGCCACCGACCGATGCGCGGTGCCGCGGGGTCGTCCGCCGCACCGTGGGTGACCATGTGGACGCCGGGACCGAGCTCGGTGGTGCGGACCTGATCGCCGTCCCAGGTCAGCACCGAGGCGCCCTCGGCCGTGGCGCGCACCAGGTTGAAGGCCCGGGTGGTCGGCAGCGTGCCGTCGTGTCCGGGCAGCAGGTCGTCGGCGACGGCGTCCACCGGCACCACCCCGCGGGTCGTCCACGTCCCGTCGGCGCTCGCGACGGGTTCGGCGCGGTTGAGCACCACGGCCAGTCCGGCACGGTCGGACGCAGCGAGCCAGGCTCCACCGGCGGAACGGTCACGGACACCGCGGACCTCGGGGTCGCGGTCCGGCCACCACGCGGCGGGCGGGTCCCACGGGCGTTCGGGCGACTCGTCCCGCAGGGCCAGGACGGTGACGGGCCACGCGGACCCGGGGTCGACGCGGACGACGACGGTGCACATGCCGTCGATCCTCGCACGTGGCCCCGGTAGCGTGAGCCAGGTGAACGCAGCAGCAGAGCGCGCCCTGACCGTCATCGTGGGGATCACCGGGGGCATCGCCGCCTACAAGGCCGTGGGGGTCGTCCGCGACCTGGTCAAGCGTGGCCACGACGTGCACGTCGTCCCGACCGAGGGCGCGCTGCGCTTCGTCGGTCTGCCCACGCTCGAGGCCCTCAGCCGCAACCCCGTCACCACGAGCGTGTGGGACGACGTCGCCGAGGTGCGCCACGTCGCGCTCGGTCGCCGGGCGGACCTGGTCGTCATCGCCCCCGCCACCGCGGACTCGCTGGCCCGGATGGCGCACGGCCTGGCGAGCGACCTGCTCGGTACGACGCTGCTCGCGACCGAGGCACCCGTCGTCGTCGCCCCCGCGATGCACCCGCAGATGTGGGAGCACCCCGCGACCCGTGCGAACGTCGCCACGCTGCGTGACCGCGGCGTCCACCTGGTCGGACCGGTCGTCGGCGCGCTCACCGGCGACGACGCGGGCATCGGACGGATGGCGGAGCCCGAGGACATCGTCGTCGCGGCACTCGCGGTGCTCGACGAGCACCCCGCCCCGGCCGGCCGCCGCGGTGGGGGGACCAGCACGGGCACGGGAACCGGGGCCCGCGGTGAACAGGGGGACCTGGCCGGTGTCCGCGTCGTCGTCAGCGCCGGCGGCACCCGCGAGCCCTTCGACCCGGTGCGGTTCGTCGGCAACCGCTCCAGCGGCCGCCAGGGCATCGCGATCGCCGCCGACGCCGTCCGTCGTGGCGCGTCCGTGACCCTCGTCGCCGCGAACGTGGACGGCTCGCTGACCGCCGGACTGGACGCGACGGTGGTGCCCGTCGGGTCCGCGCTCGAACTCGCCGACGCCGTGCACGCGGCCGCCGCCGAGGCCGACGTCGTCGTGATGACCGCAGCGGTCGCCGACTACCGACCGGCCGAGGTGCACTCCGAGAAGCTCAAGAAGGACGCGCAGGGCGAGCGCATGACGCTCGAGCTGGTGCGGAACCCGGACGTGCTCGTCGACCTCGTCGCAGCACGGCGGACCGGGCAGGTCATCGTCGGGTTCGCCGCCGAGACCGAACCCGACCGCGATGCCCGGGTCGAACTCGGGCGCGCCAAGATCGGCCGGAAGCCCGCGGACCTGCTCGTCGTGAACCACGTCGGCTGGTCGGCCGGCTTCGAGCGCGAGGAGAACGCGATCGAGGTCCTGGTCCCCGGTGGCCAGGTCGTCCGCGAGACCTCCGGCACGAAGGCCGAGGTGGCGACGGCGGTCCTCGACCTCGTCGCGACCGCACTGACGTGAACACGCACTGACGTGAACGCGCACTGCCGTGCGTCCGCACTGAACTGAGCCGCGCCTCCGGCTGCTTCCGAGGACGAGCGGGCACGATGGGCACATGCGACGACGTGAGCGGATCCGACGTGCCAACCGCACTGCCACCATCCTGGCAGTGGCCCTCGGCGGGGCGGGTGCCATGCACTTCCTGCGCCCCACCCACTTCGACCGGATCGTGCCGGAGGCCCTGCCGCCGCGGCTGACCACGCTGGCCTCCGGCGTGGCCGAGCTCGGGATCGCCGCGGGGCTCGCGTTCCCCGCGACCCGCCGCGCTTCGGGCTGGGCTGCGGCGGCACTGTTCGCGGCGGTGTTCCCGGCGAACCTGAAGATGGCGAACGACCTGCTCGAGCACCCCACCTCGAGCCGGGCGATGCGGCTGGTCGGGGTCCTGCGGCTCCCCCTGCAGCTGCCGCTGGTCCTCTGGAGCATCCGGGTCGGTCGGCACGCGCCGAAGCCGTGACCCAGCCGTCGTGGACCCGCGCGGCGGTGCCGTTGCTGCACCGCCCGGTCACCCAGCACGCGTGGGAGGACATCGTCTTCGCGCACTGGCGGCACGACCCGGCGTCGCTGCGGCGGCTCGTGCCGCGCGGCACCCGCCCGGACGTCGTCGACGGCAGCGCCTGGGTGGGACTGTCGGCGTACGTGTTCCGTGAGACCCGGGTCCCGCCGTTCCCGTCCGCCGGGCGGCTCGGCACCATGACCGAGGTCACGATCGAGGTCCTGACGGTCGACGACCAGGGACGGCGCGGGGTGACCTACCGCACGGTCGACACCGCGAACGTGCCCGCCATCGTGGCGGCGCACGCGCTGCTCGGCGTGCCGTACACGTTCGCGCACGCACGCTCCCGGCGCCGTGGTGACGCGATCGCGCACCGCTCCGTCCGGCACCCGACCCGCGCGCTGCACCCGGTGCGGTGGGCGCGGTCGCTCCGGCAGGAACGCCCGACGGGTGCGGCCAAGCCGAAGCACGCAGCGTCGGTGCGGGTGACCGCGGGCGAGGTCGTCGACACCCCGCTGGCCGCGGAGCTCACGACCCGGGCCGGCATCCACGCGCGGTACCTGGCGCAGACGCTGTTCTGGCAGCGGCAGCACCCGGTGCTCACCACCCGTGCGGCCACGCTCGACCGGCTCGAGGGCGACCTGCCCGACGCAGTCGGGATGCCCGGGCTGTTCGACCGGGCGCCGGACTCCCTGCTCGTGGTCGACGGCACGACGGTCCGGTACGGCTGGGGCGGGGTCGTCCGGTGACCGACGACCCGTTCGACCTCGACCGCTTCGTCCGCGCCCAGCAGGGGGTGCACGACGTCGCACTCGACGAACTCCGCCGCGGCCGCAAGTCGTCGAGGTGAAGCTCCGGTCGTCGATGACGCTCTTCGCCAGGATCGCCGCCGACCCGGGCCCGTTCGTCGCCGTGCTGGAGCGCTGGTACGACGCTGCCGAGGACCCGGCCACGATCCGCCTGCTCGTCGATCGGGGACCCGCCCGAACCGGCACCTGACACCCCGGTACTGACACGCGCTGAACCGATCGCAACGCCGTTGTCATATCAGGTACGGTGATGCGAGCACGTGCGATGTCGACCGTGCCCGTTCGCCCGGCGCCCCGACGCCGCCACCCCCGAAGGAGAACGCATGCCGGTCCCCCGCAGCGCCCCGACCGAGCACCAGCTGCTCCGTGACACCGTCCGACACAAGATCCACGACGCGATCATGGACGGCACCCTGCTCCCCGGGGAACGACTGAACGACGACGAGCTCATCTCGTGGCTCGGCGTCTCCCGCACGCCCATCCGTGAGGCCCTGAGCCAGCTGTCCCGCGCCGGCCTGATCGAGATGGCCCCGAACCGGTACACCCGCGTCACCACGCCGGACCCCGCCGAGGTCATCGAGGCGATGCAGACCCTCGGCGTGCTGTTCGGCGGCGTGGTCCGGCTCGCGGTCCCGCGCCTCGGCACGGCGAGCCGGAAGAAGATCCTGGCCCAGCTCGACAAGACGATCACCGAGCTCGAGGCGCACGAGGTCGCCGCCGTCAACCACGACGCCCTCGACGTCTTCGCCCTGTACGTCGCCGAGTGCGGCAACGAGAACCTGCAGCGCGTCTGCCGCGACACGATGGACGGCTTGGCGTTCCGGTTGCGGCTGCCGAACCTCGACGAACTGGTCGACTGGGACCGGATGACCGAGGACTTCCGACGCCTGCGCGCGGCCACCGAGTCGGGCGACAACGTCGCGGCCGAGCTCGCGACCGAGGCGATCCACCAGCTGCCGGGCGAGAAGCGCTGAGTCCACCTGTACCCGCGTTCAGGAACCGCCCGTCTCGCCGACGCGAGGCGGGCGCTCGGCGCTCCACGGGCCTCCCGGCCGGAGCGCCGGCCACGCGCCCGGCGCTCCCAGTCCCGGGGCCGCACGGACCGATAGCATCGCTGGCGACCACCTGAACCAGGCACCCGGAGCAGCACATGAACCCCCGCCCGACGGACCGTACCGAGGTCGCCGCACGCCTGGCCGCAGCGGTCGGTCGGATCAACCGACGGGCCCGCACCGACTCGGCCTCGCTCGGGTACGGCATCGTCTCCGCGCTCGCGTCGATCCAGCGGCACGGACCCCTGCGCCCCGGCGACCTGTCGCGGATCGAGGTGGTCACGAAGCCCACGATGACCCGCATCCTGACCGAACTCGAGCAGCGCGGGTTCATCCAGCGCGAAGCCGACCCGCGCGACGGTCGGGCGTTCATGGTCACGGCGACGCCGGAGGGCATCGAGGCGGTCGAGCAGGCCCGCGCGAACCGCACCGGGATCGTGGCCGAGCTCATCGCCGAGCTCGACGAACCGGACGTCGAGGCGATCGCCGGAGCCCTGGCCGCACTCGAGCGTGTAGCCCAGGGCGAGCACGCCCAGGAACCTCACACCTTCTAGCCCCGCGCAGGACCGTTACCGAACCGTTACCAAGCGGTGGACGGACCGTTCTGCCAGCGTTCCTGGACGCGCTGCCCAGTCGGACCGGTCACAGTGACCGCTCCGCCTGACCGCGGCCACCCCACGGCCGCGTTCCCGGCGGACGGACGGGCCCCACACCACCGTCCGGTCCTCACCGGCTCGAGGACTCCTCCGTCGTCGCCGACGGTGTCACCGACACCGCCAGCATCCGGCACGCCCGCACGACCCGTTGTGCGAGCAGGAGTCCGTCCCCACCGAGCCGCCGACCTGCGGAACCGATGCGACACACCCCTGAGCTCCCCACCCCCACCGCCTCGACCCGACGTGAGGCGCTGAACACCCCCAGCCGCCGGATGCGCCGTGCCCTGCGACACCGGGCGACGATGATCGCCGGCGGCGCCGCGGTCCTCGCCGTCGCCGGTGGCGCGTTGACCGTCGGCACGCAGCCCGCGATCGGCGAAGCCCTCGGCATGCCGACCGGCACCCCGAGTGCCTCGGCGACCGCCCAGCCCGCGCTGCACGGCACCGCACTCGACCGCGCCCAGGCCGCCGCCACGATCACCACGGCGAAGACCGTCATGCAGACCGCGAACGCCAAGGTCGACACCTCGTCGCTCGAGCAGCGGGTCGACGCCCTGAGCGACTACCCGGAACTGTCCGGTGCGGCGCTGACGAACCGGATCTCGACGACCGTCGCGTCCGCCACGCACGTCGCCGAGGCGAGTGCGACGCAGGACAAACGGGACGTCGACGCGAAGGCAGCCGCCGCCGCCAAGGCCGCCGCCGACCGGCAGGCCGCCGCCGAGGCAGCCGAGGCCGCCCGGAAGCTCGCCGCCGGCAACACCGTCGCGGGAGCCAAGGCCACGGCGACCTCGCTCGCGTCGTCCGAGTACGGCTGGGGCGCCGACCAGTTCCAGTGCCTGGACAACCTGTGGACCAAGGAGTCCGGCTGGAACTACCAGGCCGTCAACGCCAACGGCGGTGCCACCGGCATCCCGCAGGCGCTCCCCGGATCGAAGATGGCCACGGTCGGATCGGACTGGCGCACCAACGCCACCACCCAGATCACGTGGGGTCTGCGGTACATCAGCTCGGCGTACGGCACCCCGTGCGCGGCGTGGGCGCACTCGCAGGCGAGCAACTTCTACTGATCGGCGCGGGTCGCGACGGCGACCGGCAGACGAACGGGAGGCCCGTGG